>JANMMM010000230.1:0-18694 GCA_031373225.1 Phyllobacteriaceae bacterium
GGGTGGTGCGGGAAGTGGTAACGGCGCAGAAAATGACGTCGGCGTTTCTTCTTCAGCCTCACCGTCTTCCTCACCACCCCCATCCGTCGGCTCTGCCGACACCTTCCCCGCAGGGGGGAAGGGTGGAGCTTATTCCTTCACCGTCCCCCTCCTCGACGGACCCCATGTCATCGAAGATGCAGGCACCGGCTTCGTCCACACAGCGCCCAGCCATGGCCGCGATGACTTTGAAATCTGGGTGAACAGCCGCAAAATGCTGGAATCCATGGGCATCGACCCCTCCATCCCGTTCCCCGTCGCCGATGACGGTTCCTACACCAAAGACGCGCCGGGCTTCGAAGGCGAGTTTGTGCTGGACAGCACCGGAAAAAAAGGCGGCGCGAACAATGCTGTTATCAAGGCGCTGATTGAACAAAACAATCTATTCGCCCGAGGCCGCGTCAAGCACGAGTATCCGCATTCATGGCGTTCAAAAAAGCCCATCATCTTCCGCAACACGCCGCAATGGTTTGTGCATATGGATAAGCCAATTAATCCAGAGGTCTATGTGCAGCGCGAGGCATTGGCGAAGGCACACAGCTATGGACACCAGTCACCAGAATACCGTCAGGGGCTCGCAAATTTCGAAAAATGGCGAGACCAAAATCAACCAGAATCCCTCAGAGATTATGCTATAAAAGCCATCGAAGCCACCCGCTTCGTCCCCGCCGCAGGCAAGAACCGCCTCAACGCCATGATCGCCCAGCGCCCGGACTGGGTGCTGTCCCGCCAGCGCGCCTGGGGCGTGCCGATCTCTGTCTTCCGTCACAAGGAGACCGGCCAGATCATCCCCGGCGAAGGCTTCAACGCTTCGCAGGAGCTGGCCGACCGCATCATGGCCGCTTTCGCGGAAGAGGGCGCGGACGCTTGGTACAAGGAGGGCGCGAAGGCGCGCTTCCTCGGTGGACTCGTGGACGATGAGGACAATTGGGAACAGGTCCGCGACATTCTCGATGTCTGGTTCGATTCAGGCTGCACCCACGCCTTCTGCCTCGAAGAGCGCCCCGACCTGAAATGGCCGGCCGATCTCTATCTCGAAGGCTCCGACCAGCACCGCGGCTGGTTTCATTCGTCCCTCTTGGAAAGCTGCGGCACGCGCGGCCGCGCGCCCTATGACGCCGTGCTCACCCACGGCTTTGTGCTCGCCGAAGACGGGCGAAAAATGTCGAAATCCTTGGGCAATGTTGTCACCCCGCAAGAGGTCATCAAAAACTCCGGCGCGGACATTCTGCGCCTCTGGGTAGCCTCGTCCGATTACGCCGACGACCTGCGCATCGGCCCGGAGATCCTGAAGACAGCGGTGGACGCCTACCGCAAATACCGCAACACGATCCGCTGGATGCTCGGCACGCTGGCGCATGACGAAGGCGAAGTGACGCCGCTCAACGACATGCCGGAGCTGGAGCAGCTCATGCTGCACCGCCTCACCGAGCTGGATGAGCTGGTGCGCAAGGGCTACGACGAGTTCGAATTCCGCAAGGTGACGAAAGTCCTGATGGATTTCATGGTCGTCGAGCTCTCAGCCTTCTATTTCGACATCCGCAAGGATTCGCTCTATTGCGACGCCCCGTCCAGCGCCAAGCGCAAGGCGAGCATCGAAGTCGTGCGCCACTTGTTCAACTGCCTGACCAAATGGACCGCGCCGCTTTTGCCCTTCACCACGGAAGAGGCTTGGCTGTCGCTCTATGCCGACGCAAAGTCCGTGCATCTGGAGCAGTTCCCGGAAGTCCCATCGGCTTGGCGCAACAACGCCTTGGCAAAAAACTGGACAATCATCAAAAACGTCCGCCGCGCTGTCACTGGAGCATTGGAGCTGGAGCGCGCGAAAAAAACAATCGGCTCGTCGCTTGAGGCCGCGCCAAAGGTGTTTGTGCAGATGGAGGACCAGGCTTTTGACCTGCTTCAAAAGGCCGATCTCTCCGAAATCTGCATCACATCCGGACTGGAGCTTATGAAAGGCGAGGGCCCTTCGGATGCGTTCCGCCTGGACGACTTGAAGAACGTCGCAATCGTCCCAAGCTTGGCGTCCGGCGTCAAATGCGCCCGCTCATGGCGCTACACGCTCGATGTCGGCTCCGACCCGGAATTTCCCGATGTCTCCGCCCGCGATGCGGCGGCTCTCAGGGAATTGAAGGCTCTGGGCCGTGTGTAGAATCCGTGCATGGCGGCAAACAATCATTGTCGCCATGCCTCAACTTCGCTAAGACCGGCCTTGCTCCTGCCGGATTTGTCGGCAAAGACGCGCGTGGTTTTGGGTTATTGGTGAAAACAGGCATGGCAATTCGCGGTTTTGGCATAGTTTTTGGCATTGTGAGCCTTGCCGGTCTCATTTTGGGCGGCTGCGTTTCGTCGCCCACCTATGGAACGGGCAAGACGTCCAGCGCCCAGCTCGGCGAAGACCTTTCCAACATCATCTCCATCGCGCCGAAGCCGAAGGAAAAAATCGACTACGCCCCGCGCCCCGACCTCGTGCGCCCCGCCGCCGGCGCGCCGCTGCCCGCGCCGCAGGAAAGCGCCAAGACGGTCGCCGCCGCCAATTGGCCGGAATCGCCCGAGCAGCGCCGCGCCCGCCTGAAGGCCGACGCGACCGCCGCGCAGAACGATCCGCTTTTTGTGCCGACCATCAAAAATGACGGTTTTGGCGTGCAGACGGCGGCTTTGACCCCCGCCGAACAGCAGGCAAGCTTCCGCGCCGCGCGCAAAGCCAACACCGCCGGCTCGCCCAACACCCGCGCCTTCCTGTCCGAGCCGCCGCTCGAATACCGCGCCCCGTCCGAGACAGCGGCGGTGGGCGAAATTGGCGAGGACGAGCTGAAAAAAGAAAAGCGGCTGAAGCGCGAAGCCTCGAAGAAGTCGGGCAGCAAGTCCTGGCGCGATTTTGTGCCCTGGCTGTAGCGACGATTTTCTGACTCTCCCTCACCCGGCCCTGCGGGCCACCCTCTCCCCGTGGGGGAGAGGGGAGAGAAACGGCGGTCTTCGCCTCTCCCCCACGGGAGAGGGCGGTTTGCGCAGCAAACCGGGTGAGGGAGTGTCGAGTTTCCACCATGGCAGCATGACGGTTGAACACAATGAATGAGCTGAAGCCAATCCGCACTGAGGCCGACTACAAATAGGCGATGGTGGAGCTGAAACGACTCTGGGGCGCTGAGGACGGCACGGTCGAAAGCGACCGTCTGGATGTGTTGGCCACGTTGATTGACGTTTATGAAGCCGAACACTTTCCGATGGACCCGCCAGACCCAATTGAGGCGATAAAATTCCGGATGGAGCAGCAGGGCTTCACCCACAAGGATTTGGAGCCGCTGATTGGCACAAGAGCGCGGGTCGCTGAAGTCATGAACCGCAAGCGAAGCCTGTCCATCGACATGATCCGCCGCTTGCATGAGGGTCTCGGCATTTCCGCCGACATTCTCATCCGCCCAACAACCGGACAAGGTGCGCTCTGAAAGCTGCCAACCTCACCGCCTCCCAGCAAAAAAACCCCGCAGCATCTCCCCCGACTCCTCGCCGCCCATTCCCGCATAAACCTCCGGCGCATGGTGACACGTCTCCTGCGCAAAAAACTGCGGTCCGTTGCTCACCGCCCCGCCCTTGACATCCTGCGCCCCGAAATAAAGCCGCCTGATGCGCGCGAACGAAATCGCCCCGGCGCACATGGCGCAAGGCTCCAGCGTCACGTAAAGATCAGCCTCGCTCAGCCTTTCATTCTTCAGGCTCGCCGCCGCTTCCTTTATGACCAGCATCTCCGCATGCGCCGTCGGGTCGCGCAGCTCGCGGGTCCGGTTGCCGGCGCGGGCGATGACTTCGCCGCCCAGCGTCACAACAGCCCCAACCGGCACCTCGCCGCGCGCTGCAGCCAGCTTTGCCTCCTCAAGCGCCAGCCCCATGAAATCAATCCGCTCCGCCATTTTCTCTCGCAACCGTTCAAGCGACCTGTTAGGTAGCCCGGATAATCAGGCAATCATAGTAATGACCGACGAAAAACGCCCGCCAAGAACATACAAACCATCGGGCGACCGGCCGCGCCACGCTGGCCCGCGTAAGCCCTATAGCCCTGATTCCAAAGCGAAAAAACCGTATTCTCCAACCAGCGCCGCCCCCGCCGCGATGGAAGATCCCGGTGAGCGCATCGCCAAACGGCTCGCCCGCGCCGGCATTTCCTCGCGCCGCGACGCCGAGCTTCTGATCGCGGATGGGCGTGTTTCGGTGAACGGCAAAGTCCTGACCAGCCCGGCCTTCAACGTCACTCAAAGCGATAAGATCACCGTCAGCGGCCAGGAGCTGCCTGCGATTGAGCGCACGCGGCTCTGGCTCTATCACAAGCGCGCCGGGCTTGTGACAACATCGAAAGACCCGGAAGGCCGCAAGACCGTGTTCGAGGCGCTGCCGAAGGAAATGCCGCGCGTTGTGTCGGTCGGACGGCTCGACATCAACACGGAAGGCCTGCTGCTCCTCACCAACGATGGCGGCCTCGCCCGCTGCCTCGAATTGCCGACCACCGGCTGGCTGCGCCGCTACCGCGTTCGGGCTTTCGGCAAGGTCACACAGGCGCAGCTCGACGGGCTGAAAGACGGTGTCTCGGTCGACGGCGTTTTTTACGGCGCGATTCAGGCTGAGCTCGAGCGCGAACAGGGGTCGAACGTCTGGCTGACGCTGGCTTTGCGGGAAGGCAAGAACCGCGAGGTCAAGAATGTCCTCGGCTCGCTCGGCCTCAATGTGAACCGGCTGATCCGCATATCCTTCGGGCCCTTTCAATTGGGCGAACTTGCCGAAGGTTCAGCGCTGGAAATCAAGGGCCGCGTCCTGCGCGACCAGCTCGGCGACAAGCTGATCGAGGAATCCGGCGCGAACTTCGAAGCGCCCATCACCAGCGACTTTTCCAACCGTCCCGTCCGCTCATCCGAATCCCGCGCCGAGCGTGCCGGCTTTGCGCCGCGTCCGGTCCATGCCGGCGAAGTGCGTCAGGCGCCGCGCCGCGAGGGCGAATGGGTCGGCGGCACGGACAATCCCATCGTCTCGCGCCGCAAGCGCGAAGAGGTCAAACGCTTCGACGCGCTCGACCGGCTCGACACCAAGTCCGGCAAGGGCAACCGGGGCGTCAATGTCTGGACCGCCCCCGGCGCGCGGCCGCGTTCAAGCAAACCGCTTGAGAAGCCGGTGGAACAGCGCGGCGAAAAACCATCCCGCCAGGACGAGCGCTCGCGCGCCTTCAAGGCTGCGTCGAAGGGAAAGCCTGCGCCGGAAGGCAGAGCCAAGCCGCGAAGTGAAGGCTATGCGCCGCGTGGCCACGCGCCTTCAAAGCCGAGGTTTGACCCAGCCGCGCCCGCAGGCGAGGCCAAACCGCGCCGCGAGGGAGCCAAGCCTTTCGGCAAACCGTCCTTCGCCAAAGACGGCAAGCCCGCGCCGCGCGGGCCGCGCCCCTCGGGCGGCGGGTTCAAGGGAAAGCCCGGCAATGCGGATCGTCGGCGGTGAACTTCGCGGGCGTCCGCTCGCCGCGCCGAAATCCAGCGCCATCCGCCCGACCAGCGACCGCACCCGCGAAAGCCTGTTCAATGTTCTGAGCCATTCCTACCCGGAAAGCCTCGACGGCACGCGCGTGCTCGACCTCTTTTCCGGCACCGGTGCACTCGGCTTCGAAGCGCTTTCGCGCGGCGCAAGATACTGCCTTTTCGTCGAGGAATCGGCGGAGGGCAGGGGGCTGCTGCGGGAAAATGTCGAAGCCCTTTCCCTGCAGGGAAAAACCCGCATCTTCCGCCGCGACGCCACCGACCTCGGCCCCGCCGGTCCAATTGACCCGTTCGGTCTCGTCTTCGCCGACCCGCCCTATGGCAAGGGCCTCGGCGAGCGGGCGCTTGAATGCGCAACTGACAATAGTTGGCTGGCTGACGGCGCGCTGGTAGTTCTGGAAGAGGCGGCAACAGCAAATGTCATCCTTCCCCCACCCTTCGAGTTGTTGGAAAACCGCCCCTATGGCGAAAGCGTCATCCGCATCCTGCAATGGAATGCGCCTTGACACGGGCGCGCCACGATTCCCATCTAGCCCGCATTGGAACGGAGCCAGACCCATGCCGGCAAAGAAACTGAAAACTTCGCCAAAGACAACCGGCCCAACCTTCGCCCTCGCGCTCGGTGGCGGCGGGGCGCGGGGGCTGGCGCATATCCATGTCATTGAAGCCTTTGATGAACTGGGCATCCGCCCGACGGGCATCGCCGGCTCATCCATAGGCGCGATCATGGGTGCGGCCATGGCCGCTGGCATGACCGGCAAAGAGGTGCGCGAGCATTCGCTCGCCGTTTTCGCCAACCGCGCCGAGGTGATGAACCGCGTCTGGCAGCTGCGGCCAAAGAGCATTGCGGGCGTCATCTCCGGCGCGTTCAAAGTGACGCAGTTCGACGTTGAGCGGGTGCTTGCCGTGTTCCTGCCCAAGGAGATTCCGGCGGATTTCTCAGCGCTCAAAATCCCCCTGCAGATCACCGCGACCGATTTCTATGGCCAATGCGAACTGTCTTTCAGCGACGGAGATCTCTATTCCGCCATTGCCGCCTCCGCCGCCATCCCAGCCCTGTTCCGCCCTGTCCTGCGCGATGGCCGCATCCTGATCGACGGCGGCATTTACAATCCGGTGCCGTTCGACCTTCTCGACAACAAAGCGGATTTTGTCGTCGCCATCGATGTGGTCGGCGGGCCCTCCGGCGATCCGGGGCGCATGCCCGGCTCGATTGATTCCATGTTCGGCGCAAGCCAGCTGATGATGCAGTCGATCACCGCCATGAAGCTGAAAGCCCATCAGCCCGCCATCTTCCTGCGCCCCCCGGTCAACCGTTTCGGCGTCATGGATTTCCTCAAGATCAACACGGTGCTGCGGGAAACCGCCGCCATCAAGGATGAGCTGAAACGGGCGATTGACGCGGCGATTGCCTTTTCGGAGCTGCAAAGGAAGGGCTGAGCGGTTTGCATGTTCAAAACTGGTGGGCATTGCCTCTCCCCGAAGTGGGAGAGGACGCGATTTCTTAGGTTTGGCTCTTGCCAAGCCTTAGAAATCGCTGGTGAGGGGGTCCGCCCTCTCCGGAAAAGCGCCGGCCGCGCGCCGCCAGCCCACTCCGCGCGTCTCCCCCTCACCAGCAAAAACTAAGACTTGGCAAGAGCCAGGCCTAAGTTTTTGCGTCCTCCCCCACCAAGGGGGAGGCAAAGCCTTGCGCCATCGCGGCTTGAAAATAACAGCGCAGGGGCGGCGAAAACACCTACCCCAGCGTCGCAGCCTTGCCCGAAGAAAATGGTGAGTTCGCCGCCGCCGGAATCGGCTCTCCCGCTTCCGGCGGATTGCGCCGCTCAAGGTCCTTTATCACTCTGAAACACACTATCGCCGCGCCGAGACCAAACAGCACCGCGCCCAGCCCCGACCCCGCCAACGCGCCCGTCGCGCCATACCAGGACGCCCCAAGCGACACGAACGGGATGACGCCCAAGGTTGACCGGCCCCAGTTGGAGATCGTCGAATAGAGCGGGAAGCCGAGATTGTTGAATGCCGCGTTCGCCACAAACAGCATGCCGTTGAACAGGAAGCTGCCCGCCACGAACAGGCAGTAAAATCCGATCAGCTCGCGCGCCGCGCCGGTCGCGCCGAACGCGTCGCTGATCTGGTTCCGGAACAGCGCCAGAAGCAGCCAGACTGCCAGCACGTAGACGATGACCACAACAAAACTGTCGCGCATCGCCTGCTGTATCCGGTCAAAGCGCCGCGCCCCGAAATTCTGTCCAAGGATCGGCGCCACCGCGCCCGAAAGCGCGAAGATCGCGCCAAAGGCAACAGGTGTAAGTCTTCCGATAATTGCCCAGCCTGCGACAGCCGAGTCTCCAAAAGTTGAGATTGACGACGTGACCCAGGCGTTGCCGACGGGCGTCGCCAGCTGTGTCATCACCGCAGGAAGCCCGATGGCAAAGTATGGCCGGGAAGCGGTTCGGATGGTCTCCTTCGAGGGCCATGCCACCATATTGTGCACGCGGACCGCTCCGTAAAGCCCGATGCCAAGCAGCACAAAGCGCGAAATCACGGTCACAATCGCGGCCCCGTCAATGCCGAGCTTGAAGACAAATATGAACAGCGGATCGAGCGCCGCAGTGACAGCCCCGGCGACCAGCGTCACATACATCGACCGCTTGGCGTCGCCCTTGGCGCGCAGAAGTCCCGCCGCGCTCATGCCCATCGCCATCACCGGCATCGACGGAATGACGATCCACATGAAGCGCACGGCAAGATCCAGCGTTCGCCCTTCAGCGCCCAAAAGCGCCGTCAATGGCCGGGCGAAGATCACCGCCAGGATCGACAGGACCAGCATGGAGACGCCCATCAGCCCCAGCCCCGCGCCGCCAAGCTCCGCCGCCATCGAACTGTCTCCGCGCCCCAGCGCCCGCGACACCTGCGCGGTGGTGGCAATCGAAAGACCGATGGCGACCGAAGTCAGAAAAAACATCAGCGTGCCGGAGTAGCCGATCGCCGCCGCCAGCTCCTGCTGGCCGAGCATGGAAATGTAGAGGAGGTTGAGCGCGTCCACGACAAACACCGCCATCAGCCCCAGCGAGGAGGTCGCCGTCATCACCAGCACATGCCGCAGCGTTGACCCCGTGACAAATTTCGCCGTCTGCGCCTGATCCAAACTGACCGCCTTGCTTGTGACTCTTAAAGCCGCGCCCTATAGGCAAGCGCGGCGCTCCGCCCTATCTAAGGCTTTGCAGCGCAAAACCAACCCTGAAAGAAATGGCCGTCATTGATGTCCGACCCACGCAATTCGCAGGAGCTTCTCACTTTCGCCGAAAGGCTTGTCAGCGCAGCCAAAAAGGCGGGTGCCAATGCTGCGGACGCAGTGGTGACGCGCAGCAGCTCAGTCAGCGTCTCAGTGCGCCTCGGCAAAGTCGAGGGGACCGAAGCCTCGGAAAGCGATGACTTCTCGCTGCGGGTTTTCAGCGGCAAAAAAGTCGCCAGCATTTCCGCCAGCGCCGGTTCAGACCCGGACGCCTTGGCCGAGCGCGCCGTCGCCATGGCGAAGGCGGCGCCTGAGGATGAATTCCAATCGCTCGCCGCCAGCGAACATCTGGTGCGCAGCCCGCGCGACCTCGATCTTTTCGATGGCACGCAGGTCAGTTCCGAGGCGCTGACCGAAGCCGCTCTCGCGCAGGAGGCGGCGGCGCTCGCCGTGGCCGGTATCACAAACTCCGGCGGCAGCTCCGCCAGCGCCGGCTTCGGCGGCATGGTTCTGGTGACTTCGGACGGCTTTGCCGGTCACTATATCGGCTCCCGCTTCGGCCGCGGCGTCTCGGTGATCGCGGGCGAGGGCACCGGCATGGAGCGCGACTATGAATATTCCTCGCGCATCCATTTCGCCGAGCTGGAAGACCCGGAAACCATTGGCCGTAAAGCCGCCGAGCGCGCCGTCCGCCGCCTCGCTCCACGCAAGGTGAAAACCGGTCCTGTGAATGTCGTGCTCGATCCACGCGTTGCGCGCGGCTTTGCCAGTCATTTGGCCGGCGCCATCAACGGCGCGGCCATTGCCCGGAAGACAAGTTTCCTCAAAGAAATGATGGGGGAACAGATTTTCCCCAAGGGCATGTATTTCACCGACGACCCGCTGAAAATGCGCGGCTCCGCCTCCCGGCCTTTCGACGGCGAAGGCATTGAAGGCAAAGCCATGGCCTTTGTCGAGGACGGCGTCCTGAAATCATGGACACTGTCAACGGCGACAGCGCGCGAGCTTGGCTTGACCACCAACGGCAGAGGCGTGCGCGGCGGCTCGACTGTCTCGCCCTCCACCACCAACTTCGCTTTGGAGCCGGGGGACATTTCCCCTGAAGACCTGATCCGCAGCATCGGAACCGGCCTCTATGTCACCGAAGTGATCGGCCACGGCGTCAACATGGTCACCGGCGAATACAGCCGCGGCGCATCGGGCTACTGGATCGAAAATGGCGAGCTGACTTTTCCTGTGTCGGAAGTCACCGTCGCCGGAAACCTCAAGGACATGTTCATGAGCCTCGTTGCGGCAAATGACATTGACCGCAGCTTCGGCACAGCCTCTCCGACCTTGGCCATCACCGGGATGACGCTGGCCGGTGACTGATTTGCCTTTCCTGCAAGACGACCTTGATTTGCTCCGGTTCGCCGGGGCAAGGGCTGCGGCAATCGCGATGCGCCATTTCAACACCAAGCTCGACGTGCGCTGGAAAGACGGCTTGTCGCCGGTGACAAACGCCGACATGGAAGTGGACGACTACCTCAAGCAAACCCTGCTCGCCGCCCGTCCGGCCTATGGCTGGCTCAGTGAGGAAACGGCGGATTCGCCTGAGCGGCTTTCGGCGCGCCGCACATTCGTTGTCGATCCGATTGACGGCACCCGCGCCTTCATCGCGGGCAAGGATGTCTGGTGCGTGTCCATCGCAATTGTCGAGAACAACCGGTCGGTCGCCGGATATTTGAACTGTCCTGTGCGCAAGGAAGAATTCACAAGCACTGCAGGCAGTGGCGCGCGTCTGAATGGCAAGCCTATGGCCGAACTTGCACAGCATCAACCCATCCGCCTGTCAGCAGCAAAGCCTTTGCTGGCGGCTCTCCCGACGGCGTTTGCGGCCAAATGCGCCTTTCGGCCAAATGTGCCGTCGCTCGCCTACCGCATCGCCATGATTGCGGCGGGGGCGCTGGACGGAACGATTGTGAAGCCAAATTCGCACGACTGGGACCTTGCCGCATCGGAGCTCATCTTGCGAGAATGCGGCGGCGCGCTGTATGATCTGCAAGGAGCAACGCCGCCTTTCGCCACGGCCAATCCAGCGCATGGTGGCTTGGTGGCAGGCAGCAGTCACGTTCTGAGCGCCCTGGTGGATGCGGCAAAATTTGCCGCCTCGGCCTTGTCCCCGGCCGTGGCGTCGTAATACAAGCGGCCGGTCATAAGAATTCAGGAGAGCAAAGTGGGTGAGAACACAACAGGCAAGCAACTGCTGCATCTTGTTTTCGGCGGCGAGCTGACATCTCTCAAAGGCTCGGAGTTCCGCGATCTGTCCGCCCTCGACATTGTCGGCGTCTATCCCGACTACGCATCGGCGGCGCAGGCCTGGAAGGCAAAGGCGCAGGCGACTGTGGACAATGCGCATATGCGCTACTACGTCGTGCACCTTCACCGGCTGCTCAACCCCGACCAAGGCAATGCGGGCTAGTGCTTTTGAGCGGTTGCCGCTAAGAAAGCGTGCCGGAGCGTGCCGGTGTCAGACCGATTCGGGAATGGCGGACAGGCGTTTTCATCGGGCAGCGGGCAAGCATGAATGCGTCAGATTTGGCGTAAAACAGTGAGGCGGTTGGGCCGGCAGCCATGGCTTCAGGGACTGCTTGCCAATTGCGTGTGGCTGGCGCTCAGTTTCGTGCACCGCACGAATCCGCTTCGCCCGGAGACCTTTGAAATTCATAAGCGGATTGATGCTGACAAGCCCCTCATATTTGCTCTGTGGCATGGCCAGCATCTCATGATGCCCTTTGCATCGCCCAAGGGACTGCCTGTCGCAACGATGCTGTCGCGCAGCGCCGACGCGGAAATCAACGCGCGTGTGATTGCGAAATTAGGCATGGAAACCGTGCGCGGTTCCGGCGGCAGGGATAAAATGCAGCGGCCCGGCAAGGGAGGCGCACAGGCGCTGATCCTGATGAAGAAGGCATTGGAGCGCGGCGCCTCCGTTGTCATGATCGCAGACATCTCCAAATCTTCTCCGCGCATCGCCGGCGAGGGTGTCATTCAATTGGCGCGGCTTTCCGGACGGCCCATTCTGCCTGTCGCCTATGCCTCCAGTCGCGCGGTGACTTTTCAAAAAAGCTGGGACAAGACCCGTCTGGCGCTGCCGTTTGGGAAAGCCGTTGTTTGCGCGGGAGAGCCGCTGCTCATTTCTGAAAACGCCGGCCCTGAGGAAATCGAAACGGCGCGCCTTCAGCTCACTGCGAGCCTGAACGGCGCGACGGAGCGCGCTTATGCACTGGTGGGGGCCAGGCCATGAGCATAGGCTGGGCCCGCTCGGTTTTGACGGTGTACCGCTGGGGCGGCGCTTTGGCCTATCCGGCCGTCGGCGCCTATCTCGCCCTGCGCACCAGCCGTGGCAAGGAAGACCGCAGCCGCGTCAGGGAGCGCTATGGACGCAGCACGGTCACGCGCCCTGAAGGGCCACTTGTCTGGCTGCACGCGGCCAGCGTGGGTGAGACAACCGCCGTCATACCGCTGCTGGAATATTTGAGCTCTCTGTCCATTTCAGTGGTCCTCACCACCGGTACGGTGACCTCTGCCCGCATGGCTTCCGACAGGCTCGGCGACAACGTCATCCACCAATATGTGCCGCTGGACCTGAAACCGGCGGTCAGCCGTTTTCTCTCCCATTGGGAGCCGGATCTGGCCATCATCGCCGAATCTGAAATCTGGCCAATGACAATCCTGGAGCTTGGCGCGCGCCGCGTGCCTCAGGTTCTGGTCAATGGCCGTCTCTCTGACCGCTCTTTCGCCTCATGGCAGCGGCGCAGTTACCTCGCCGAGGCGCTGTTCGAGAACCTGTCGCTCGTGGTCGCCCAGTCCGAGCTCGACGCGTTCCGCTTCCGCGAACTTGGGGCAAGGCCGGTTGTCGTGGCGGGCAATTTGAAGGTGGACACCCTGCCGCCGCCCGCCGACGAGGCCGAGGTTCTGCGCCTGCAAATGCAGATCGGCGACCGCAAGACCTGGGCCGCGATCTCCACCCATGACGGCGAAGAGGAGATTGCCGCCGATGTCCACGCCATGCTGGCCCGCCGCCACAAGGGGCTTTTGTCGATCATTGTGCCCAGACATCCCGCCAGGGCGGGCGCGGTCGAGGATATGCTGAAAGGCAAGGGCCTGACTGTTGCACGCCGCAGCCGCAGGGACAGCATTTCACCTGAAGTCTCTGTCTACCTCGGCGACACAATCGGCGAGATGGGGCTTTACCTGCGCCTGACCGAAGTCGCCTTCGTCGGCCGCTCGATGACGGCGGCAGGCGGTCAGAACCCGATTGAGCCAGCGGCGCTAGGCACGGCGGTGCTGGCGGGACAGAATGTGCAGAACTTCCGCGAAGCCTACCGCAGCCTGATCGCCAGCGGTGCCGCAAAGCTCGTCAAGGACAAGGAGACGCTGGCCGCCAGCGTCAATTACTTGTTCAACAATCCGGCCTCGCGCCGGGAAATGATCGCTGCGGCGCAGGTCGCCCTGCACAATATGGGCGGCGCCCTGTCGCGCACGCTTGTGCACCTTGAGCCTTACATCCAGCCGCTGATCGTCAAGGCGCAGCTGGAAAACATGCACGGAAAGAAGAAAGCATGACCAGCGAAGCGCCGCCCTTCTGGTGGGAGAGCGCCGACTGGCGCGCGCTGCTTCTGGCGCCGTTCTCCGCGCTCTACGGATTTGCGGCTGAGAAGCGGTTGCTCGGCGCCAAGTCGCCCAAGATTGACCTTCCGGTTCTGTGCGTCGGCAATTTCACCGTCGGCGGCGGCGGCAAGACGCCGACTGTTCTGGCGCTGGCGAAACATGCCGCCGCGATGGGCCTGAAACCAGGCATCCTGACGCGCGGATATGGCGGAACCGAAAAAGGTCCGCACTTGGTGGACGAAACAAAAGACAGCGCCGATCATGTCGGCGACGAGCCTCTGCTCATGGCCTTCACCGCGCCCGTTGCCGTTTCCCGCAACCGGTTGAAGGGCGCTGAGCTACTGAAGCGCCACGGCTGCGATCTCATCATCATGGATGACGGCTTTCAGAGCGCCCGTCTGCATGCCGACTGCAATCTGCTTGTCGTCGACGCGCGGCGCGGCATTGGCAACGGCCACGTCATTCCCGCCGGCCCGCTGCGCGCACCGCTTCTGGCACAGATGCGCAAGACGGATGCGCTTTTGGTCATCGGCGGGTCTGACAGGGCCGAACCTGTGGTGCGCGCCGCCGCCCGCGCTGCAAAGCCAATGTTTGCGGCGCGGATCAAATGGGACGATGAGGCGACCATCCGGGGCCGCCGCTTCCTCGCCTTCGCCGGCCTTGCCGATCCGGACAAATTCTTCGACACTCTGCAGGAATCCGGCGCTTGGGTCTCCTTGACCCGCAGTTTCCCGGATCATTACCATTACAGCGACGACGACATTCAGGAACTGATGCAGACCGCCGAGTCCGGCGGGCTCACTTTGGTGACCACCGAGAAAGACGCCGTGCGCTTTGTGCGCGGCTCTGCGGCGGCGCAGCGGCTGGCTGACTCAACCATGGTGTTCCAGATTGAAATCGCCTTTGACGAGGAAAACACCGCATCGCAGCTGCTTCAGGGCACACTCGACCGCTTCCGTCTGCGCGGCTGAGTTCAAACCCCGCCGGAGCGGCGCAGCAGCGGCTTTGCCGCTCGAAAATCCAGCCGCGCCAGCGCCCGCGCTCCCGCCGTCAGCCGCAGGCGCAGCGCGCTTTGCAATGGGCGGTCCATGCAAATCCATGTCGCGAAAGCCGCCGCCAAAAGTCCCGCTATGACCATTGCAAACAGCGCCAGGTCACTGACAGTTCCGCGCAGCCGGGCGAACGCGATATAGCCGATATGCTGATGCAGCAGGTAGAGCGGATAGGTCATTGCCCCGAGCGCGCCGAGCAGCCGAAGCGGCAGGCGGGTGGGCGACGGCGTTGTGAGAACATAAAACAGGATGAACATGCCAAGCACCAGCGAGGCGACGGCTGCGCCGGAAAATGCGGAATCATACTTTTCGGCAATCACACGCATCCCGGCAATGCTGGTCTGCAGCGCAATGACAAAGCTCAGCGCCAGCATCGGCGCAGCCGCAATGCCGCTTTTGCCCGCCCGCATCCGGCAGATCAGCACGCCTGCGGCAAAGAATCCGGAAAACTCGGTGAGAAACAGAAACCGCAGCGTCTTGATGCCCAGATACTGCTCATTGAAGAGGCTGATGAGCAGCCAGCACAGAACGATCCGGTCCACGGATTTCTCGAACAGGCCAAGCGCCAGCAAGATGAACACCCAGCCATAGAAGATCACTTCCAGCACAATCGACCAATAGACCCCGTCCATGAAGGGCTGCCCGAACAGCGGCGCGAACATGGTGAGATTGGCCAGATACTGGCCTATACTGGCGGTGAATGCCGGCGCGCCAAACGCCATCGTCACAAAAAATGTCAGCGTCACCGCCGCCAGATGCGACGGGTACAGCCGGGCAAAGCGCGCGGCGGCAAATTCCAGCGGCGCGCGGCCCTCGGCTGAGTAGGCGATCACGAAACCCGAAATCATGAAAAACAGGCTGACGCCGAGATAGCCGTATTGAGACATGGAGACGAGCCACAAAGGCAGGTCTAGCGCGGGCATTGCGCCCGCCGCCGCGCCCCGGAAGGCGAAGTGAAAGAACACGACACACATCGCCGCCAAAAATCGCAGCCCGTCCAGCCTGATAATGCGCTTGCCGCTCATCGCCTCGTCCTTACTGCCCGTGAGACTAAGGCAATTGAGGATGGGCTGAAATACGGCGGCGGAGATAAGTTAATAGATGGTTAAATTTGCGCGTATCAGAACTTCAGCGCCCCGCGCCGGAACCGCGAATCCAGCTCCGCCTCCCGCGCCAGCGAGGCATGCACATCGGCATAGGCTTCCTGCCGGTCGACGCTCCAATATTTCAGCTCATCCAGCGGAATGCGCCCGCCGGTGACGGCGCAGGTCACATAGGAGCCGACCGACAGAACCTGAAAATCCGCATCCATGTAGCGCACCCGCGCCTCGCCGGAGCCGCCTGATTCAAACCGGTTCATGTGAAACTCTCTCTCATGTGCGTCCGAACAGCCGCTCTATATCGGAAAGCTTCAGCTCGATAAAGGTCGGCCGCCCGTGGTTGCAGGTGCCGGACCCCGGCACGCTCTCCATCTGCCGCAGCAGCGCGTTCATCTCCTCCGCCTTCATCCGCCGCCCCGCCCGCACCGAGCCATGGCAGGCCATCGACGAGGCCACCCGGTCCAGCCGCGCCTTCAGCCCGTCCGCGCTGTCATTTTCCGCCAGCTCATCGGCCAGATCGCGCACCAGAGCGGCGATGTTCGTTTCGCCAAGTATAGAAGGCGTTCCCCGCACCGCCACCGCCCCCGGCCCGAACCGCTCCAGCTGCAATCCGAACCGCTCCAAAAGTTCCGACTGCGAAGCCAGCCTGTCCGCATCCTCCTCGGACAAGTCGATGATCTCTGGAATGAGCAGCAGCTGCGATGGCAGCTTGTCATGGGTCAGCGCCCGCTTCAGCTGCTCATACGCCAGCCGCTCATGCGCGGCATGCTGGTCGATCAGCACCAGGCTGTCGCCCGTCTCCGCCACAATATAGGTCGAAGCCACCTGCGCCCGCGCCGCGCCGAGCGGGAATGCTTGGGAAACGGGCTCCTGAGAAGCGCGGAAATCCGCGCTCGGCTGCGCCACATGGTCAAACGCCGCCTGTCCTTCTTCTCCAAAGCCGAATGGCCGGAACGGAGAATTTTCCATGCTGTAATCCTGCGGCGGCGCGGCATAATAGCCGCCGTTCCGCTGTGGCCCCGCCGCCCGCGCGCCTGGATCGAACCCTCGGCCGAACGCCCCCATCATCGCCGCCGCGCCGGTTGTTGCAGGACGGATTCCCGACGCCGCCAGCTTCTCGCGGATAGCCCCGATGATCAGCCCGCGCACCAGCCCCGGATCGCGGAAGCGCACGTCCGCCTTGGCCGGATGCACATTCACATCGACCAGCCCCGGCTCAAGGTCGACGAACAAAGCCGTCACCGCATGACGGTCCCGCGCCATCACATCGGCATAGGCGGCGCGGATGGCGGCGGCGATCAGTTTGTCTCTCACCGGCCGTCCGTTGACATAGGCGAACTGGCTCAATGAGTTGGCCCGAGAGAACGAGGGTATCCCCGCCAGCCCGGTGAGCCGCACGGCCTCACGCGAGGCGTCCACTTCCAGCGCATTATCCGGAAACTCCTCCCCCATCACATTGGCAATCCGCCGCCGCAGCCCGTCGCCGCGCTCCGCGCAGGCCGCCAGCGTCAGCGCCTGCCGGTCGCTCCCCGACAGCTCGAACCGCACCTGCGGAAAGGCGATGGCGATCCGCTTCACCACGTCGGTGATCGCCGAGGATTCCGCCCGCTCGCCCTTCATGAATTTCAGCCGGGCAGGCGTGTTGAAAAACAGATCCCGCACTTCGACAAATGTGCCCTTCGACAAAGCCGCCGGCTGCACCGCCGACATATGCCCGCCCTCCAGCCGCACTTCGTACGAGCCGGACGCCCCCGCAGCGCGCGAGCGCATGGTCAGCCGGGACACCGAACCAATGGACGGCAGCGCCTCGCCGCGGAACCCCAGCGTGCGGATATCCAAGAGATCATCCGAAAGCTTCGACGTGCAGTGCCGGGACACCGCAAGCTTCAGCTGGCTCTCGGTTATGCCCGACCCGTCATCCGACACCCGGATAAGCGAAAGCCCGCCGCCCGCCGTGACAATCTCGATTCTCGAAGCGCCAGCATCCAGCGCGTTCTCCACCAGCTCCTTGACGACGCTGGCGGGACGCTCGATGACTTCGCCAGCGGCGATCTGGTTGATGAGCGTGTCGGAGAGCTGGCGGATGGTCATGGGGGGAATATAGGGGGATTCGGAGGGGAGGGGGAGGGTCAAATGCCGCCTTATGCCTCGCACTCCGCGTCTTCCCCCCTCATCTGCAATTTCTAAGACTTAGCAAGGGCTAAGCCTAAGAAATTGCTTCTTCCCCCACCAAGGGGGAAGCACAGTTCTGCGTCATCGCTGCTGAAATCAACGGTGCAGGAGTAAGCAAAAATGCTTGCCCATTGCCTCTCCCTTTTGGTGGGAGAGGACTCAAAAACTTAGGCTTAGCCCTTGCTAAGTCTTAGTTTTTGATGGTGAGGGGGCCCGCCGGTGCAGGCAAACCTACCGCCCGCGCCGCAGGCCCGCGCCTTGCCACGCAGCCCAAATGCGCTACCTTCCCCCGCATGAAAACCCTCACCCTGACCCTCCTCATCTCCCTCTCCGCCATCCCCGCCCAAGCCGTCGGCCTCACAACCCTCATCCGCATCTGCGGCGATGACTCAAAAGCCCTTTGCCAAGGCGTCAGCTACGGCGCGCCGATGCAGGCGTGCCTTGTCAAGAACAAAACAAAAGTGACCCCCGCCTGCCGCGCCATTGTGGAGCGGCTGGAGAAGGGGGAGAAGGTGCGGGTGTTTGGTGGGTAGCTCATTTGGCGAACCCCGGATTTTCGTCATTCCGGGGCGGCGGAGCCGAACCCGGAATCCAGAGATGGGATGATGGAGATTGGGCAAGGATGGCCGGTCCGATTAAGCTGGCCGCATCGAGCCGGGGAGCGAAAATTTCATTCTCAGCCACTCTGGATTCCGGGTTCCGCCGCGCGGCCCCGGAATGACGAAAATGTGGGGGCTTCGGAGCGCACTTCGAAGGCCGATGCAGGCATGCCTCATCCGGAACAAACCCAAACTCACCCCCGCCTGCCGCGCGATTGTCGGGCGGCTGGAGAAGGGCGAGAAGGTGCGGGTGTTTGGGGGGTAGCTCATTTGGCGAACCCCGGATTTTCGTCATTCCGGGGCGGCGGAGCCGAACCCGGAATCCAGAGATGGGATG
>JANMMM010000250.1:0-3551 GCA_031373225.1 Phyllobacteriaceae bacterium
GGTGCGCGAGTAGGGCTTGCGGGAGTTGCCGAGCGGCGTCAGCTCAAAGCGGATAGCGATTGGAGACTGCGCGGTCGTCAGATGCAGGGGAACCGGCCTGAATCCGGAGGGCCGGTCAAATATCTCGTATCTGCCAATCTCCTGCGCAGACAAGCTGCCTTCAAGCCATGGGTGGACATAGGCTGCAATTCCGGCGGCTGCGACCAGAAGCACAGAAATGACTCCAAGCGCGCGGCCGAACTGCGCAGCGCCCTTGGTGCGTGGGAAAGCGCCGTCGGCAGCCCTTCTCACTTTGCTCCACAAGGCGGCCCCGGCCAAGCCCAGCAAAATGGCCGCAAAACCAGCGATTTGAATTCGTTTGTCCGCCTCGATGATTCTTCCGCGCACGACCATGTCGACGCGGTCCATCGGAAGGGCCTGATCATAGTTCCTTGTGAACACGAACTGGTATTCGGCCGGCTCGCTAACCGGCAGAACTCCGCCGAACGCCTCGTAGACATTCCCGTCCGCTTGCGGCGTCACGCCTCGATCCGCTGAAAAGGACAAGTCGGACACAAATGCGACTTCCCCTCCAGTACTTCCGTGCATACGCAGGCCAGTGCTTCTTGCGCCGGGCGCAAATGTGCCGCGCTGCCTCATCCGCAGGAAAATCCGATACGGGGATTGCGGCGGTGAGAGCTTAAACCGGGTGTTGGAGAACCCCGATGCGTGGCCATAAACTTGACGGGTGATGACTTCGGCATCAGACAGCTGACGCGCCGCCCAAGGATAGCCAAAGCCAAGTATCGAACCAGCCAAAACAAGCGCCAGAAAAAAGTATCTCACATGCCCTGCCCCAAGCCGCCAAGTGTGGTGCACCGGCCCACAGCTTGCGCTGTCATTGCTGCGCCGCGTCCCGCCCCCATTTCGGCTTCGCCACCTCCTCCGCCGCTAGCCTTCTTTTCCTGCGGCTGGCAGCCACCAGCCCGAAAATGCCCAGCGCGAACATTCCGATTCCAGCCGGCATGGCGCGCCAGTCGGCGGCCTGCGCATTTGAGCGCAGGACGAGATTGACGGTTTTCAGCGACAGGCCCTCCACATCACCCTCTCCGACGATGAAATGGTAGCTCCCAGACGCGATTGCAATAATGTCGCCCGCCGTGTCGCGGAAGACTTTGTCGGCGTTCTGCAGGTTCTTGCTCTCTTCCGTTGACGAAATGTAGTTGAGCGATGCGGCAAGCACGGTCCGCCCTGCGGTCGAGGCCGTGAGCGTCAGCATTGTTCGGGCCTGGCTTGGATAATAGCCCTGCAGCGGGACCATATCGACGAACACGCGCACGGGGGCCTGATCCGCCGAGAGGACGACGTCAACAGGCTTGAACTGTCCGCCCCGCTGATAGATGCGGAAGTTGCCGATCTCCGCGCCGGACATATTATACATATACCAAGGGTAGCCGAAACCGAGCGCCGCTCCTGCGAGGATCAGCAGCACGCATAAAAACCGCATTCCCTACCCCTTCTTTTCCCAGCGCCGGTCGGCGTTCTGCTGCCAATAGGTCACGTCATGGCCGTCCGCCTTGAACTTTTTCCAGCTCTCCCGCGCGTCGGCCTTCTGGCTCTCGTCATGGCCGTCAAACATGAGAACGGCACGGCGGTAGGACGACAGGTCCGGCGGCACCGCGCCGTCGACGATGAAGCGGACTTCGGCGCTGTTGGCATTTGAGGCCTGGGTGGTGAGGATGACGGGCTGCGCGGCGGCGTTCTCATGCTCGTCCGTGGCGTGGGCGACGAAAGAGGCTTCGGAAAAGGTCCAGAGCTTTTCGTCAAACGCATCGCGAAAGCCTTCCGTGCCGCACTGGACAACCGCCTTCCAGCCGCGCTCCAGTGTCTTTTCCAACAGGCCGGGCAGCACCTTGTCGAGGCGAGACTCCGTCAGATGGTAGAAGAGCACTTCGGCCATGGCTGGTGCTAGTTTTCGTAATGGCTGGCGACAAGCTGGTTGAGCAGGCGCACGCCGAAGCCGGAGCCCCATGACGTGTTCACGTCCGAGGCGGGCGATCCCATGGCGGTGCCGGCGATGTCCAAATGCGCCCAAGGCGTGTCGCCGACGAAGCGCTTGATGAACTGCGCCGCGGTGATCGAGCCACCATATTTGCCGCCTATGTTTTTCATGTCGGCGTTTTTGGAATCGATCAGCTTGTCATATTCAGCGCTCATCGGCATGCGCCAGAGTTTCTCGCCTGTCGCAAGGCCGGCCTCGGTCAGGCGGGTGGCCAACTCGTCATTATTGGAGAAAAGCCCGGCATGTTCCTGTCCGAGCGCCACAATGATGGCGCCGGTCAGCGTGGCGAGATTGACCATGAAGGCCGGTTTGAACTTTGTGTTGCAATAGTGCAGCGCGTCGGCGAGCACGAGGCGGCCTTCCGCGTCGGTGTTCAAAACTTCAATCGTCTGCCCCGACATGGACGTGACAATATCGCCCGGCCGCTGCGCATTGGCATCGACCATGTTTTCGACCAAACCGATAATCCCGATGACATTGGCCTTGGCCTTGCGCGCCGCCAATGTATGCATCAACCCAGTTACGGCCGCCGCGCCGCCCATGTCGCCCTTCATGTCCACCATGCCGCCGGCAGGCTTGATGGAAATGCCGCCGGAATCAAACACCACGCCCTTGCCGACAAAAGCGATCGGCCTGTCTTTCAGCTTGCCGCCGTTCCAGCGCATGATGACGAGCAGTGGCGGGCGGACGGAGCCCTGCGCCACGCCAAGCAGCGCGCCCATTCCGAGTTTTTTCATTTCCTTTTCGCCGAGAACTTCAACGTCCACGCCAAGTTTCGTCATAGCCTTGGCGGCGGCGGCGAATTCGAGCGTGCCGAGAATATTCGCGGGTTCGTTGACCAGGTCGCGCGCCAGCGCCACGCCGCCGGCCACGGCCTGCCTCGAGGCGAACGCCTTTTTAGTGCCAGCGGGATCCGCCGTCATGACCATGACCTTGACGGATTTGTCTTTCTTGTCGGATTCACCCTCCGCCTTTTTGGTCTTGTACTTGTCAAACGCATAGCATCGCATCAGCAATCCGAGCGCAAAGTCAGCCACGCTTTCCGCGCTGATGGCCGCGCCGTGCGGCTCGAGCCTCACTGACACAGCAGCGCCGGCGGGAATCTTGGAAGCTGCGGCGCCTCCAAGGCGTATCCAGTCATGGCTCTTCAATGAACTTGTGTCACCGGTCCCAACAATCATCAGCCGGTCAAGATCGGTCCCAGCGGGAACAGCCAATTCCATGACCGTTGCCATCTTTCCCTTGAACTCAAGGACTTCCATGGCTTTGGCAACCGAGCCTCCGGCGGACTTCAGGCTCCCGGCGGAAAGTTTCCCGCTTCCATCCGACAACAGAATCAGAATGCCCTTGGAGACGTCTTCCAACTTGGAAAACTGAATGCTGACCGGATTTGACATTGACGATTCCCGTTGGCGTTTGCGTTGCATCCGCTTTCGCCGCTTTCAGTGGGTTTGACAAGGGATTGCGGAATGGCCAAGGCGTTAACCATAGATTAACCTTGTTCTTTCGC
>JANMMM010000314.1:0-2398 GCA_031373225.1 Phyllobacteriaceae bacterium
CGGCGCTGCCCCTCATCCGGCCCTGCGGGCCACCTTCTCCCCGTAAGAACGGACGAGAAGCGAAGAAAGGCGCCGTCTTTCCCTTCTCCCCGCCACTTGCGGGGAGAAGGTGGCCCGAAGGGCCGGATGAGGGGCAGCGCCAGGGGTGCAAGGCGTCTTTTCTGCACTCTTGAAATGCGCTGCCATCTGTATCGGAAAGACGCCGCATGAAATCCCTTTGGAACTCCGCCTTCGCCCTGCTCCTCCTCACCGGCGCCCTGCTCGGTCTGACGCTGCCTTTCGGTAAAATCGCTTCGCAGAACAGTGTTCCACCGCTGCTCTGGACTTTCACTTTCTCCTTCGGCGCAGCCTTTCTCCTGTGCCTGTCGCTCGCCGCGCGCCGCCACAGGTTCACTGTTACGGCACATGCGCTGCGCTATTATTTCATCACCGCCGCCATCTCCTACGCCGTTCCAAATTTCCTGATCTTCACCGTAATGCCGCATCTCGGCGCGGGCTACGCCGGCATCATGTACACGCTCTCCCCCGCCCTGACTCTGCTCATGTCCGTCACCCTCGGCATCCGCCGCCCCAATGCGCTGGGAATGATTGGCATTTCGGTCGGCTTCATCGGCGCGGTGATGGTGGCCTCAACGCGCGGCGAAATGGGACGCCCGTCAGACCCGTTCTGGGTTGCGCTGGCGCTGCTCATCCCTCTCTTCCTCGCCGCCGGAAACATTTACCGCACCTACGATTGGCCCGAAGACTCGGACCCCGTCGAGCTCGCCGTCGGCAGCCATTTCGCCTCAGCCCTGATGCTCATGGCCGCGATGCTGCTTCAAGGGCAGGCCTCATTAGCCCCGCTCGCAGCCATCCCCTTCATCACAGCCGCGCAGATCGCCGCTTCCGCCGCCATGTTCGCCTTTTACTTCCGGCTGCAGGCGGTGGGCGGTCCGGTCTATCTCAGCCAGATCGGTTATGTCGGCGCGGGCGTCGGGCTGCTGTCGGGGACAATGATGCTGGGCGAGCGGTATCAGTGGATGACGTGGGCGGGCGCGGCGGTGATTGTTGTGGGGGTGGTTATGACGACGCGGGCGCAGGCGAGATAACAACTGCGGTCTCCGTCACTTTCCCTCACCTGTTTCGCGAAGCGAAACAGGTGAGGGAGAGTCTGAGGGCCCGCGTCGTATTCACCCCTCCCCCTTCACCGCCAGCACCATATAATTCACATCGATATCCCGCGACTTATTCCATGAATCCGTCAGCGGATTGTAAAAAACCCCAACCGTCTCCGCCACATCCATCCCGGCCTTGCCCAGCGCCGCCGTCAGCTCTTCCGGCCGCACCAGCTTCTCATATTGGTGCGTGCCGCGCGGCAGCCAGCGCAGCACATACTCCGCCCCGAATATCGCCAGCCCCAGCGCCTTCAGCGTCCGGTTGATCGTCGCAATGAACATGATCCCGCCGGGCTTGACCATCTGGCCGCACGCCTCGATGAACAGCTCCACATCCGCGACATGCTCCACCACTTCCATATTGAGGATCACGTCAAACTTCTCGCCCGCCGCCGCCAGCGCCTCGGCGGTGGAGGCGCGGTAGTCGATCTCGAGCCCGCTCTGTGCAGCGTGAAGCTTCGCCACCTCAATATTCACCGGCGACGGATCAACGCCGACAATTTGCGCCCCGAGCCGCGCCATCGGCTCGCACAAAAGCCCGCCGCCGCAGCCAATATCCAGAAACCGCAGACCCTTGAACGGCATCACCGATTTCGGATCACAGTCAAATGTCTTGAGCACCTGCTCGCGGATATAGGCCAGCCGCACCGGATTGAACTTGTGCAGCGGCTTGAACTTCCCCGTCGGCGACCACCATTCCGCCGCCATGCGCGAAAAGCGCTCGACTTCGGCGGCGTCTATCGTGGTGCGTGCGGCGGTGGGCATGGCAAGGCTCCTGATACAAGGTATCAAGGGCGGCGGGAGTGAGTTGTCAATGGCGCGCATGGACGCATCCCACCGGGCGCAATTGGTAAGTCCGTGTTGATCGAGATCAAGATGAATTGGCCGGCGCGGCCCCAATCTGAGCCACGCAGTTTCACCAACTCGCGGCCCGCGCCGCCATTGGAGGCGATCTTGTCCCTCAACGAAAGCCTTTCACCCCGCTTCCCCGTCCCCGCCGCATCTTTCGGACGGGTCAAGCAGCTGGATTCCGTCGCGACAGCCGTGTTTTTCATCTGGCTCGGCATCTCGGTTCTGATGCGGATCGGCTGGCCTTGGTCGCTCTTCGGCGCCGGCCTCATCATGATTGGTCATCAGGCCGCCTTGTGGCGGCTCGGCGAAAAGATGGACGGGTTCAGACTGGTCTGCGGCGCGGTCTTGCTGTTTGTCGCGGTCTGGGGTCTGCTTGGCATGACATGGCCGCT
>JANMMM010000325.1:0-13506 GCA_031373225.1 Phyllobacteriaceae bacterium
ACGGACGGGTTGCTGCGGCTGATTGACCTTCTCAATCCTGAAAACGAGGCCGGGCGGCTGACCCTGATCGCGCGCTTCGGCTCCGACAAGGTTTGCGATCATCTGCCAAAACTGATCCGCGCCGTGCAGAAAGAGGGCCGCAAAGTGGTCTGGTCCTGCGATCCGATGCATGGCAACACGATTTCGGCCTCCTCTGGCTACAAGACACGTCCATTCGAGCGCATCCTCAAGGAAGTGCAGGGATTCTTCGAAGTGCACCGCTCAGAAGGCACCTATCCCGGCGGCGTGCATGTCGAGATGACCGGCAAAAACGTTACCGAATGCACCGGTGGCGCGCGCGCGATCAGCCAGGAAGATCTCGCCGACCGCTACCACACCCATTGCGACCCGCGCCTCAACGCCGATCAAGCGCTGGAACTGTCGTTTTTGATCGCGGAGCTGCTCAAGAAAGACAAGGGCGCAACGGCGAAAGCGGTCTGATTTCGACAGGCCGCGCCGCAATTTGGCAAGCCTGTGCCGGTGCGCGAAGATTGACTGAACCATCCCGGCAAGGAGAGCCTCATGTCCGACATCCGCACCGGCCGCTGTTCCTGCGGCGCTGTGTCTTTCAATACACGCGGCGATGTGCGCGGCGTCGTCTTTTGCCACTGCTCGCAATGCCGCCGCCAGACCGGGCATTTTCTCGCCTCGACCAATGTCGCCGACGATCATCTGGAGGTTACAGGCGCGGACAAGATCACCTGGTTCCAGTCCTCTGAGGACGCCAAGCGCGGCTTCTGCGCGGTCTGCGGCTCCGGCCTGTTCTGGAAGCACCGCAAGCGGGACTACACATCGATCCTCGCCGGTTCATTCGACGCGCCGAGCCGCCTTGAAGGGGCCAGCCATATTTTCATCGCCGACAAGGGCGATTATTACGAAGTCAGCGACGGCCTGCCGAAATATGAGCGCTCCAGCCCCGGCGTGATGGTGGCGGGCGATTGATGCGGGCGCGCCCCAGGCGTTAAGAGGCGTAAAACTCCGGGGGTGATTCTTGGACCGCGTCGTCAAAGCCTTTTTTAACTCCATCGCCGCCTGGCGGCATTTGATTGTCTCCGAGAAAGCCTTCCAGCAGGAGGCGGCGCTTTTGGCTGCGGCGCTGCCGCTCGGCTGGTTTCTGGCGGCGGACGCGCGCTCCTATCTGATGTTGGTCGGCTCTGTGCTGCTGATCCTGATTGTCGAGGTTCTCAATACCGGCTTAGAGGCCGCCTGCGACGCGTTCACCCGCGAATTCCACGCCGACATCAAAATCGCCAAAGACTGCGGCTCTCTGGCGGTGCTGCTGTCGATCCTGCTCGCGGCGGGCGTCTGGGGCGTGGCGCTGTGGGAGCGGTTTGCCGGATAGGCCGCAGGCTCGTTCACCCATCGTGATTGGCCCTCCCTGCCCGCCGGTGCTATCCTTTCCCCGCGACATCTTTTGGGGAAAGGACTGACCATGAAAGAGTTCCACTGCGGCACGCTCGTTCCCGGCTGCGATTGGCATACGCGGCATCAGGACGAGGCCGAAATCATCCGCCGCGCGGCGGATCACCTTCGGGTTTCACATGGCGAGACCATGATCCGCGAGAGGATGGTCGAGGCCATCAAGGCGCGGATTGAAGTGGAAAAGAAGGCGGCCTGAGATTTCAGTCCCCGTCCCTCGATTTCAGCCACAATTCCCGCATTGCCGCGAGCCAGTCAGTCTGATGGTGGGTAATGATATCGACGACAGCCGGCGGGGCGGCGGTGTCGTGGTGATGCGCCGACCAGACAATGAGTTTGCCCACCATCGGCGCCAGACCGAACCCCTTTTCAGTCAAGACATAGTGTGTCCTGCGGCGGTCGCTGGCATCTGGCAGGCTTTCGATAATTCCATCCCGCGCCAGGGTTACCAACCGGTTTGACAGGATGTTGGTAGAGATCTTTTCCTCAGCATTGAGGAAATCTCCAAACTGGCGGCGGCCGGTGAACATCAGGTCGCGGACGATCAGCAGCGACCAGCGGTCACCCAGAATCTCCAGCGCCATGTTGATCGGGCAGGACGAACGCTGTGGCGGCTTGGGCAGTGGGCTCATCGCGCTCAATTAGGCCGTTGACTTGCGTTTTGCAATTGATTAGAGATAACTTGCAAGTCGCAAGTAAAATTCGACGGCTTCGGGATCAAATGGGGAGGACATGATGATCGCGCATATTCTGTCTGTCATCGGCTACACCGCAGCAACGCTCCTGGTGCAGGGATCATCGCATTTCATGGTCAACAAAGCCCATTATGACGCCATCACCTACGACCGCGGGGAGCCGCTTGTCGCGCTCGGCATTTCGTCCATGCTGATTCAGGGCGCAATCCTGACCTATGCTTTTGCGCGGTTTGCGCCGGATGGCAAATCCCTGATGGGGGCGCTGAGCCTGGCCTGGATGTTCGGCCTGTTTCTGCTGAGCTATATGGCGCTGGCGGATGCGGGGAAATATCCGGTGCCCTCGATCAGTTCGTGGGTCTTTACCGAAACCTGGGTTGCCGCCATTCAGTTCACGCTTATTGGTGCCGTGCTCTGGGCAGCGCATCATTATTTTCGGGCGCATGCTGCTTGAACCAGTCAATAAGCGGATCGAACAGCATTATTCAGCCTACCTTTGCGCCGTCCCGCACCTTGTAGCTCGGCGCATACATCGTCACCAGTTCCTCAGCCGCCGTCGGATGCACGGCCATGGTGCGGTCGAAGTCCGCCTTCACCGCCCCCATCTTCATAGGAATGGCCAAGAGTTGCGCCATTTCACCCGCATCCGGCCCCATGACGTGCGCGCCGACGACCTTCTGGCTCCGGGCGTCGACCACAAGCTTCATCAGCATTTTCTCCTTGCGCCCCGACAAAGTCGCTTTCATTGGACGGAATTCAGCCCGGAAAATATCGAGGTCGCCGAACTTCTTCGCGGCGGCCTCTTCGCTCATGCCGACCGTGCCGATTTCAGGCCTGGTGAAGACGGCGGTGGCTATCATTTCGTGATCGGGCTTGGTTGGATGGCTGCGGTATACAGTGTCGATGAAGCACATGGCTTCGTGGATGGCGACCGGGGTCAGCTGCACGCGGTTGGTGACGTCGCCGACGGCGTAGATATTGGGCTGCGACGTGCAGGAAAACTCATCGACGATCACCGCATGCTGCGGGTCCAGCTTCACGCCCGCCGCCTCCAGCCCCAAATTCTCGGTGTTCGCCAGCCGCCCGACAGCCAGCATCACCTGATCCGCGTCAATCGTCTCGCCGTCCGACAGCGTCGCATGCAGCCGCCCGGACGGCGCGCGCTCGACCATTTCCAGCACCTTTTCGCAGATGATGCGGATGCCTTTTTCCGCCATCGCATGATGCAGCATCTGGCGCAGGTCATGGTCAAACCGCGACAGGATTTCCTTGCCCCGGTAAACCAAAGTGGTCTTGATGCCGAGGCCATGGAAAATGTTGGCGAACTCCACTGCAATATAACCGCCGCCTTCGATGACGATCGCCTTCGGCAGCTGCTTCAGATCAAAGGCTTCGCTTGAGGAAATGCAAAGCTCGTGGCCCAGAAGCGCCTTATGCGGATTGGAGCGTCCGCCGGTGGCGATGAGGATGTGCCCGGCCGTGACGGTTTTGTTGTCTTTCAGGAGCCGAATCGTGTGGGCATCCACCAGCTCGGCCCGCGTGTCGAAAATGGTGGCATGATGATTGACGAGGCCCTTGCGGTACAATCCCTCCAGCCGCGCGATTTCCCTGTCCTTGCCCGCAATCAGCGACGGCCAATCAAACTTGCTTTCACCCACCGTCCAGCCATAGCCCGCCGCGTCTTCGAAATGCTCCGGAAACTCCGACGCATAGACGAACAGCTTCTTCGGCACGCAGCCTCGGATGACGCAGGTCCCGCCAAAACGGTGTTCTTCGGCAATGCCGACCCGTTTGCCCATGGAGGCCGCGACGCGCCCTGCCCGCACGCCGCCAGAGCCGCCGCCGATGACGAACAGGTCAAAATCATACTGGGCCATCAGTCAGTCCTCGCATCCTTGGAACATAACCCTAGAAAATAACAAAGCCCGGCGCAAACCGGGCTTTGGAAATGTGACAGGGCACGGAGGCTATTTTTTCTTCGGCTTCTCGGCAGGCTTTGAATTTTCCACTGCCTTCGGCTCCTCCGCCGGAGCGTCAACCGGCGCCGTGGCGTCTGCCGCCACCTTGACCTTTTTCGCCACCGCTTCCGCGAGATCCCGCGCAATGCCGGCCTGCCAGATGTTGGCGGCCTCAATCACCTTGCGCGTCGCCAGCGGCCCTTCGGCAATTAGCTTCTTGCCCGCGTCGGAATTGTAGAAAGCGGCAATGGCGTTCAGTTCTTCAATTGAGAATATGTTGGCGTATGCGCGGGCGGCCTCAGCCTCCAGATCCGCGCGGCGCGCGGCGAGCTTGATGACTTCCTCGTCAACGGCGGCGGAAATGGCGGCTTCCAGGTTTGGATCCTTCTGGATCAGTTCGCCGCGCAACGAATCGGCGGCCTGCGGAAGAATGAGGTCGAACTGGTCGGTGGCCTTGATGGCGGTGATCGCGGCGCGCGCAGCGGCAATATGCTCCGGCGTCGCGTCGGCGGCATGGGCAGCAGTGGCAAAACCCAGCAATGCCAAAACCGAAAGCGTTTGTCCAAGCCGGCGGGCGGTTTTCGTCAAAGTCATAATCCTGTTCAACTCCGTGTTCACTCAAATTCCGAAAGTTTCGATCCCGTCTTTGCCAGCGATCACCGCCAGCCTTGCCAGTCCCAAAAAAATGCCATGTTCCACCACGCCCGGCACCGAATGCAGCGCGCTAGAGAGCGCTTCTGCATCGGGAATAAGGCCAAAAGATGCGTCAAGAATGCAGTGTCCACCATCTGTGGAAAAGGGCCCGTCAAGCCCTTGCCGGAGCAGCAATGATCCGGAAAGCCCAAGCCTCACCGCCGCTTTTTCAATGCCGATCCGCGTCGCGGCAAGGCCAAAACTATTCACTTCGATCGGCAGGGGAAACTTGCCAAGCGTTTCGACAATCTTGGATCTGTCAGCGATGACGATCATGCTTTTGGAGGCATGGGCGACAATTTTCTCGCGCAAAAGCGCCCCGCCGGCGCCCTTAATGAGCGTGAGGCGGCTGTCAATTTCGTCAGCCCCGTCAATGGTCAGATCAAGCTCGGGCACGTCTTCAAGGGTGGCGAGCGGCACTCCAAGTCCGGCGCAAAGCCGCGCCGTCCGCTCCGAGGTGGGCACGCCCACGACACGCAGTCCATGCGCCACTCTGTCTGCCAGCAGACGGATAAACTCATCCGCCGTCGAACCGGTGCCAATGCCCAGCCGCATGCCATTTTCGACATGCGCCAGGGCCGCTTCCGCCGCTTTGATTTTAAGTGTCCGCGCGTCCATGTCCCACCAGAAAGAATGCCGCGCCGTCTTACACCGGGTGCGTTGCCGCGCCAACCCCGCGCTTGCGCCTTCGCCGCGCGTGGTTTACGCGGGACAAAAATCCGGGAACATGCGATGACGGCGCCCATATTAGTGTTTGATCTAGACGGGACGCTGGTCCACACCGCGCCAGACCTTCTGGACAGTTTGAACCACTGCCTGGCGCTTGAAGGCATTGCGCCGTCAAATCCTGAAGGGTTTCTTTCCTATGTCGGCCAAGGATCGCGCGCGATGATCGAGCGCGCCTTTGCAGCGCGGCGCATGCCGCTGGAGGCTGGGCGGCTGGACCAGCTGCAGGCGGCGTTTCTAGAGCACTATGTCGTCGGCATGCCGGGAAGGAGCGCGCTGTATCCGGGCGTCATGCGGGTTCTCGAGACGTTTTCCGATGCGGGTTTCCTGCTCGCGGTCTGCACCAACAAACTGGAAAGCATGTCGGTTCAGCTGCTTGAACGGCTTGGAACTGCAAAAAGGTTTGCCGCCATTTGCGGTGGTGACACGTTTTCTCACCGCAAACCCGACCCACGCCATCTGTCCGACACGATCAGCAAAGCTGGCGGTGATCCTTCCCGCGCCGTCATGTTCGGCGATTCACGCGCCGACATTGACGCCGCCAAAGCCGCCGGCATTCCGGTCGTCGCCGTCGATTTCGGTTACTCAGACCGGCCTGTGCGCGAACTTGAGCCCAGCCGCGTCATTTCACATTTTGATGAAGTCACCCCTGATCTGGTCGCGGGGCTTTTGCGCGCCGCAGCCGCTTAGTTGGACAGGTAAGTCTGCGTCACACGGAAGGCAATTTCGTCGAACGCTTCGATCAGCTTCGTCGCATCCGCAGCGTCGTAATAATGCTTTGCGTCACTTGCGCAGTTTTTCAGCATGAGTTTCGACGCCGCATTGATGTCTGAACCGAAACTGATCGTGTAGAGTTCGACCTCATCCGCCTTTGCGCCTTCGCAGGCTGCCAGCGTCCATTGGTTCGCTTTGGCCACATCCGCGTCATACTGCACCTTGGGCGTCACATTTATGTCAGGGCTCAGAACATGATGGGTCGGGGCATTTGGAATATCGGCCATCGCCTGATTTTCACCATCGGTCATGACAATCATGATTCGGCGCACTTTTTTGTCTGGCCCAGACGATTTCACTTCGGTGAACGGTTGAGCCTTGGTCAGCATGCGCCAGCCCCACATAACCCCTTCGGGAATATAGGTGTAGTCATTGGTCCAGAGCGAACTGATATGATTGGCGACGGCCACAGCATCGCCCGTGAGCGGCAGAATCTCGGAATTGCACCACGTGTTCATCAACCCTTGGAACTTGGCGCCGCCGAAGCCCTCAGCAAGATTTAGCGGCTCGTTGCGCGAGCCGACGCAGCCAGACCAGGTCTGCGCGCCCGTTGGCGTGCACTGCTCAGTGTAATTTGTTCCATAGACCGGCGGGCACCATGTGCCTGATACGGGCACGCCGTCATAGTACCAAGTGTATGGCACACAGGCGCCATAGCCGGTGATCTCATAATATCTGGAGCATTGCTGGCCGGTCGCCCCGGTGTCGGGCGGAACTGAGAGCCATGCAGCGTTCCGGTTGGAAAGGCCGACATTGACATAGCGGGCAAAGGGAACGATCGCGATGCGCGAACGGTCTTTAAGGTCGGGGTCATTCAGGAACTTGTTGGCAAACCGCAGGCCGGCGACCTTCAGCGCGTCAATGCGCCTGACATCTTGAATATTAGGAGGAAGCAGCGTCCCTTCCGGATCAACCGTGCCGGAGGGAATGCCCGTCAGCTGCGTCATCGAGTGGGTCGTGTCAAGCGCAAGCGATATTTCAAGCCGCGTGTCATCGCCAATTGTTACGGATGAAGTTGTGGCGATTTCGGTGCTGTCATGACCGAATATGCCCATGATGAACACCGGCACTTGGGCGTGGGAATCCAGCCTGAGCACCTTGTTCTTAATCTCAATCTTGACGATTGACGGGTCCCCGTCGCCCTCGGGACGGGCAAAATTTGTGGTCAAATAGGCGAGCACCCGCTCCTCAGCAGGCATCGTTCCGGTCCTTCTGAATTCTGTCGCCGCATACAGCGCCGCTGAGTCATTTGCCGCCCGCAGCCGCGCACGCGCTTGAACCGCATAGGAGTAGTCGATGGCTAAGCCTGCGGCAGCGAGCAGCGGGATGCTGAGGATAGACATTAAAAGCGCGAACTGTCCGTCGCGGCTGCGCGCAAATCGTCGCAGCAGGGTGAATAACGTCATCTAGTCACAACCTGTCTTGGCAAGTTCATCTAACATTTCAGGAAAGCGTTAAGGTTCACTCGCTTGAGGCGGTGATAATGTCAGTCAGAGATTCACAAAGTCTTAATATCTTCCGTTGGGGAAGATAAATTCATTTTCGTGTCTGCGCGCAATGACGCACTTGCTTTTCCTCGCCACAAGGCTTTGATTGCACAATGTGTCCAGAGGTCGCGCCTTGAACCCATTTGATGAGATGCTGGTTTCGGAAGGCGGTGTCAGAGCGCCTTACTATTCTTACGAAAAATGGCTCGCGGCGCAGGACAAGGCGCAGCTGACGGAAAAAACCTCGGACGCCGAGCGGGTGTTCCGACGCACCGGCATAACTTTTGCCGTTTATGGCGATGATCAGGCTTCAGAGCGTCTGATCCCGTTCGACATCATCCCGCGCATCATTTCCGGGCAGGAATGGCGAAAGCTTGAACAAGGCATCGAGCAGCGGGTGCTGGCGATCAACGCTTTTCTCGACGACATCTATCACCGTCAGGAAATCATCCGCGCCGGGCGCATCCCGAAAGAGCTGATCTACAACAATGTTGCCTTTCTGCCGGAAATGATCGGCTTCCGCCCGCCTGGCAATGTCTACACCCACATTATTGGCGTCGATATTGTGCGCACAGCGGAGAACCAGTTTTATGTGCTGGAAGACAATGCCCGCACGCCATCCGGCGTCTCCTACATGCTGGAAAACCGCGAAACCATGATGCAGCTGTTTCCGGAGCTGTTTCAGCAATGCAAAGTCCGCCCGGTTGAGGATTATCCGAAGCTGCTGCGCCAATCGCTGGCGGCGGTGAAGCCTGACAGCGCGCCGGACAGGCCGACGATTGCAGTTCTGACGGCGGGCATTCACAACTCGGCCTATTTCGAGCACGCCTTCCTCGCCGACCAGATGGGCGTCGAGCTGGTCGAAGGCTCGGACCTGAAAGTGATGGACGGGCGCATTGCGATGCGCACCACGCAGGGCTACCGGCAGATTGATGTTCTCTACCGCCGCATCGACGACGCCTATCTCGATCCCCTCACGTTCCTGCCTGACTCGCTGCTCGGCATTCCCGGAATTATGGACGTCTACCGCGCCGGCAACATCACCATCGCCAACGCGCCCGGCACCGGCATATCAGACGACAAGGCGATCTATTCCTACATGCCGGAAATCGTCGAATTCTACACAGGCCGCAAAGCGATCCTTGAGAATGTGCCTACATGGCGCTGCGCCGAGGCGGACAGCCTCAAACATGTGCTGGAGAACATCAAGGATCTGGTGGTAAAGGAAGTGCATGGCTCCGGCGGCTATGGCATGCTTGTCGGGCCGACCTCGACCAAGGCGGAGTGCGACACCTTCTGCCACAAACTGCGCGCCAATCCCGCTAACTACATCGCCCAGCCGACGCTGGCGCTCTCGACGACGCCGATCTTCACCGAATCCGGACTTGCGCCGCGCCATGTGGACCTCAGACCCTATGTGCTCGTCTCCGACCGCGTGCGCATCACCCCCGGCGGGCTGACGCGGGTGGCGCTGAAGGAGGGCTCGCTCGTCGTCAATTCCAGCCAGGGCGGCGGCACCAAGGACACATGGGTGCTCGATGACTGACGGACATCACATGCTCTTGGGGCGCACAGCCAATGGCCTGTTCTGGATGCACCGCTACATCGAGCGGGCCGAGAACATGGCGCGCCTTGTCGATGCGGGCCTGCGCATGGCGCTGACCAAAGCCTCCGGCGCGCCGGAGGAATGGTCATCCGTGCTCACGAGCGCGGGGGCGGACGAGGGCTTCCGCGCTAAATATGACGAATACAGCGCCGAAGCGGTCGCCGACTATATGCTGCGCGATGTGACCAATCCGTCCAGCGTCGTCTCCTGCATCAACATGGCGCGCACCAACGCCCGCATGGTGCGCACGGCGCTGACGCGCGAGACCTGGGAAAGCGTCAACGACGCCTGGATGAACCTGCGAACGCTGCTTTCCGGCCCGCTGCTGCGCAGCGAAATGCCCGCTGCGCTCGACAAGATCAAACGCGAAACAGCGCTCATCAGGGGCGCGTTCGTAGGCACCATGCTGCGCAGCGAAAACTTCTATTTTTCACTTCTGGGCACCTACATCGAGCGCGCCGACAACACCGCCCGCATCGTCGATGTGAAATATTATGTGCTCTTGCCCTCAGTGTCCTATGTCGGCACGTCGATGGACAATTACCAATGGGAATCGCTGTTGCGCTCGGTCTCGGCGCACCGGTCCTACCGCTGGGTCTATGACGCTGAATACAAACCATCCAACGTCACCGACTACCTCATCCTGAACCAGCGCATGCCCCGCTCGCTGGCCTTCTGCTATCGCAACATCGTCGATAATCTGACCCGCCTCGCCGACGATTACGGCGCCCGCGCCGAGCCGCACGCGCTGGCCGACGCCACGCTGCAAAGCCTCAAGAACCGCACCGTGACGCAGATCATCAACAGCGGCCTGCATGAGTTTCTGCTGGAGTTTATTGAGCGGAACAACCGGCTCGGCAGTTCCATTGCTGAAGCGTATAACTTCAACTAAATGAAATCATTGAACAAATGCTCCTGAAAATCCAGCACGAATCCAAATACACCTACGACGCGCCCGTCCCCTACGCGCTTCAACGCATACGCCTCACGCCGCAGACGACGCGCAGCCAGACTGTGCATGACTGGAAGGTGGATTATCATGGCGCGGCGCGCGAAGTTTCCTACATTGACGGCTTCGGCAACGTCACTGAGCTGGTGCGCAATGAGCGCAATGCGCATGACATGACGATCGGCGTCGGCGGCACGGTGGAGACGCTGAATAATTCCGGCGTCGAGGGCGAGGACACAGGCCCGACGCCGCTTTGGACGTGGCTGCGCCAGACCGCGCTCACCGCGCCCGGCCCTTCCGTTTCAGCCATGGCTGCGGAATATGAACGCGGCTCCGAGAGACTCGATCTTCTTCATCGCCTGCTTGAAAACGTGCACAAACGCATCCGTTTCGTCGTCGGCGCAACCGAAGTGACGACCGACGCCGAGACGGCGCTGAACGCCGCCGAGGGCGTCTGCCAGGACCATGCGCATGTGTTTGCGAGCGTCGCCCGCATTCTCGGCATCCCGGCGCGCTATGTCTCCGGCTATCTTCTGATCGACGGCGAGACGCGGCAGGCGGCGAGCCATGCGTGGGCGGAGGCGCATGTGGACGGGATCGGCTGGGTCGGCTTTGACGCGGCCAACGGCGTCAGCCCGGACGAGCGCTACGTGCGGCTTGCAACGGGCCTTGACTACCGCGACGCCGCGCCGATGTCGGGAATACGCCATGGTTCGGGCGGTGAGAGCCTTGAAGTCCACATCAATGTGGAGCAGTAGACGCCTGTAATCATGCGGGATTCGACGGGACGGGGATGACTTACTGCGTTGGAATGAAGCTGGACACCGGCCTTGTGTTCATGTCGGACACGCGCACCAATGCCGGTGTCGACAATATTTCCACCTTCCGCAAAATGTACACCTGGTCGCGCCCGGACGAGCGGGTCATTGTGCTGATGGCTTCGGGCAACCTCGCCACAACGCAGGCCGTGGTCAGCCTCTTGGACGAGCGCACCAAGGCCGTCGCCGACCGGCACCCGTCGCTGCTTGAAACACCGTCCATGTTCCAGACCGCGCGGCTGGTCGGCGACACGGTGAAGGAAGTGATCAAAGGCACGGGCACGGAGGGGCAGGACTCCGAAGGCTCGTTCAACGCCTCCTTCATTCTTGGCGGACAGATCAAGGGAACCGACCCGCGCCTGTTCCAGATCTATCCCGAAGGCAATTTCATCGAATCCTCTTCCGACACGCCGTTCTTCCAAATCGGCGAACACAAATATGGCAAACCCATTCTGGTGCGCGCCTATGATCCGAAAATGTCGTTCGCCGAGGCGACGAAGCTCCTGTTCGTCTCGTTCGATTCAACGCTGAAATCCAACCTGTCGGTCGGGATGCCCTTCGACCTGCAATTCTATGAAAAAGACAGTCTGCAAGTCGGCGTCCAGCGCCGCGTCGACCGCGACGATCCCTATTACAGAATCATTTCCGACGGCTGGTCGAATGCGCTGAAAAGCGCTTTTGCCAGCCTGCCAAGTTATACGGGATAGGCTGTGTCCTTCCCAGGCCGGGAAACCGCTCCCGTTTCATAACAAACATTTGCGTGAAGTGATTGACCAAATTGCGCATTGCCGTGATGATCAGTCGAATCAATGCCGAGGAACCAACGTGCGCACCATTCTTTCGACGCTCCTTCTCGCGGCCTCGCTGCTCCTGCCCGCCTCCATCATCGCATCGCCAGCCAATGCCGAAAGCGCGCTCGCCCGCTTCTTCCTCGCCGGGCAGCCGCGCGAGGGCGGCAACAAGTACCGCTCGGACCATTCGCCGATCCCGCGCCAGACCGTGTCCTACAATGCCAAGGCGCCCGCAGGCACGATCATCATCGAAACCGGCGAGCGGCGGCTGTATTACACGCTGGGCAATGGCAAGGCGATCAAGTTCGCCGTCGGCGTCGGGCGCGAGGGGTTTGAATGGTCCGGCACTAACAGGATCAGCCGCAAAGCCGAATGGCCGGGCTGGACCCCGCCCGCCGAAATGCGCGCCCGCGAGGCGAAAAAGGGCCGCATCCTGCCGGTCTATCAGGCAGGCGGGCCGAACAACCCGCTCGGCGCGCGCGCCATGTATATCGGCGGCTCGGTCTACCGCATCCACGGCACCAACCAGCCTTGGACCCTCGGCCTCGCCATGTCGTCCGGCTGCATCCGCATGTCGAACAATGACGTGAAGTTTTTGTATGGCAAGGTTGGGATTGGCACGAAGGTGGTTGTGCGGCGCTAGCCGCGGGTCAGCCCCTTCGCCTCCAGCTCCGCCAGATATCCCGCCCAGCGCTCCGGCCCGCTCTCCCCGAGCTCGTGCAGATAGACCCAGGTGAATATCCCGCTGTCATGCCGGTCGTCGAACACCAGCCGCACGGCGTAATTGCCAATCGGCAGAACCTGCGCGATTTTCACATGGCGCTTGCCGGGCACGGTGACGCGCTGTTCGGGGGAATGGCCCTGGACCTCGGCGGAGGGCGACAGGACGCGCAGCATTTCGGCGGCGAGCGTGAAGCGTTCGCCGCTGTCGAAGGCGACGGTCAGTTCGCTCTTGTCTTTCGACACGCGCAGCTCTGAGGGCCATGGACTTTGGTCGGTCATTGATATCGCTTAGCCAGAGGAATAGAATGCGGCAAGTTTATTCGAGCGCCGCCATGAACGCCCCCTTCTCCGCCCCCGCCGCAATGATCGACCCGTTCGGCCGCCATGTCTCGTATCTGCGCGTCTCGGTCACCGACCGCTGCGATTTCCGCTGCACCTATTGCATGGCCGAGGACATGGAGTTTCTGCCCAAGCGCGACCTGCTGACGCTTGAGGAGCTCGACCGGCTCTGCACGGCTTTCATCGACAAGGGCGTGAAGAAACTGCGCCTCACCGGCGGCGAGCCGCTGGTGCGCAAAAACATCATGCAGCTGGTCCGCTCTCTCTCGCGCCACCTCAAGTCCGGCGCGCTGGAGGAGCTGACGCTGACCACCAACGGCTCGCAGCTGGCCAAATATGCGCAGGAGCTGGCGGACTGCGGCGTCAAGCGCATCAATGTCTCGCTCGACACTCTGGACCCCGCCAAGTTCAAACACATCACCCGCTGGGGCGATATCTCAAAGACGCTGGAAGGCATTGAGGCCGCGCAGGCGGCGGGGCTGAAGGTCAAGC
>JANMMM010000329.1:0-3400 GCA_031373225.1 Phyllobacteriaceae bacterium
GATGGTGATGATGTCGCCGCGTTTATACTCCTTGCCCTCGGCCAGCATCACACCCTTGGCATAATCGATGCGGAGCGCGCCCGCGCCGGTCACACAGGGCTTGCCAAGGCCGCGCGCCACGACCGCCGCATGGCTGGTCGTGCCGCCGCGCGTGGTCAGAACGCCATCGGCGGCGTGCATGCCGTGCACATCCTCGGGACTGGTCTCAATGCGCACCAGAATAACGCGCTTGCCCAGCGCGCGGCGCATTTCGGCCTCTTCGGACGAGAACACGATTTCGCCCGACGCCGCGCCGGGGGCGGCCGGAACTCCTGAACCAATCAGCTGAAGCTCCGCCGACGGGTCGATGGTCGGGTGCAGCAGCGGGTCGAGCCAAGCCGGATCGATGCGCGCCACCGCGTCCTCGCGGGTGATCAGCCGCTCGCCCGCCATATCCACCGCCATCTTCATCGCGGCGCGGCCGCCGCGCCTGGCCGGGCGGGTCTGCAGCAGCCAGACCTTGCCGCGCTCAATGGTGAACTCCATGTCGTGCGCGTCGCGGAACTCCGCCTCAAGCCTGCCCGCGAGCGCCGACAGCTCAGCGAAGGCGTCCGGCATTTTGGCTTGAAGTGAATTTCCCGCGCCCGTGAGTGGACGCGCCTGGCGGGCTCGGGTGGTCACTTCCTCGCCCTGCCCGCGTTCCAGATAAGCGCCGATAAGCGATTTCGCGCCGGTCGTCTCATGCCGCGTCGAGGCCCAGCCGGTGGCCGAGCCTTCGCGCCGGTTGCCGAACACCATGGCCTGAACCGTCACCGCCGCGCCCCATTCCTCCGGAATCGCATGCATCCGCCGGAAGACGCCGGCGCGCGCGCTTGTCCACGAGTTAAACACCGCCTCGACCGCGCCGGAGAGCTGAAGCGCCGGGTCCTGCGGAAACGGCCTCCCGGTCCCCTCCTCAACCAGCGCCAGAAACCGCGATACAAGGCCGCGCAGCTCAGCTTCGGACAAGGAAGCCGCATCGTCCGTCCCCGCCGCTTCCAGCGCCTCTTCAAACAAATGCGGCTCCAGCCCCAGCGCCACCGCGCCGTACATCTGAATGAAGCGCCGGTAGCAGTCGAAGGCAAAGCGCGCCTCACCGCCTTCCCGCGCCAGGGCCTCGACCGTCTCGTCGTTGAGGCCAAGGTTGAGCACCGTTTCCATCATGCCCGGCATCGCCACCCGCGCCCCGGCCCGCACCGAGACAAGCAGCGGCTTTTCGGCCCCGCCAAAGCTGCGCCCGGTCTGGGATTCCAGAGCCTTGAGCGCGCGAAAAATCTCGTCTTTCAGCCCGTGAGGCGAAGCGCCGCCGCTCAAGAAGGCGCGGCAGGCCTCAGTGCTCACAATGAATCCCGGCGGAACCGGCAGGCCGCGCCCCGACAATTCGCGCAGATTCGCGCCCTTGCCGCCGAGCAGGGCCACATCCCCCGCCGCGCCGTCAGCTTTTCCCAGACCGAAGCCGTGAACCCAATTGTGCAAACGCGCTCTCTCCTCAGGCGCATTGGTGGCATTGAGTTATGGTGCAATGCAACAAGAAAATATGCCGAGTGCGGGCGCGAAATTGACCAAGCGTGACAAAACGCTTAGAACATTCAAGGAACAAAGGAGGCGGACATGCGCAAGGACGGCAAGCTCGACTATCTGGAAATGAATGCAGGCGGCGCACCGCTGGAAAGCGTCAAATCCTTCTATTCCAGAGCCTTCGGCTGGACGTTTACCGATTATGGCCCGCAATACGCCGCTTATGACGAGGGTCTGGAAGGCGGTTTTGACGCCTCGGACCCCGCCGCGCGCACCCCGCCGCTGCCGGTGCTGTTTTCGCTGGACCTGGAAAAATCGCTCAGCGCGGTGACTGCGGCGGGCGGAAAAATCGTCAAACCGATCTTCAGCTTTCCGGGCGGGCGGCGGTTTCACTTTGCCGACCCTGCGGGGAATGAGATGGCGGTTTGGGCGGAGTGAGTCTATCCCTTCTCCCCGCATCTTGCGGGGACAAGGTGGCCCGAAGGGCCGGATGAGGGGCAGCGCCGAGGGTGGTGATTGTCACCCGAACACACAAACTCGGACTTTGAAAGGGCTTCGGAATGACCCATTTTCCCGGCATTCTGGATGGCTCAGGCGATGTCTGGGGCGTCCGCTTTCCCGACGTGCCCGGCTGCGCCGGCGGCGGGGCGACGCCGGAGGCTGCGATCTCGGACGCGGCGGCGGCCCTGAAAGACGTGATGGCGCACAAGCGGAGCGGCGGCTTCGCCCCGCCCCGCCCGTCCCCGCTCGCCGGCATCATCGCGTCTGGCGAGATTGCCGAAGGTGAAAGCGCGGTGATGATCCCGCTTCTCCTAGATTCAGGCCGCACGGTGCGCGCCAACCTGACATTGGATGCCGGGTTGTTGGAATCGATTGACGCGGAAGCCAAGCTCCGGGGCGTGACGCGCTCGGCGTTTGTGGCAAGCGCAGCGCGGGAGAGGATCGCGGCGCCGGGGGTAGCAACGATTGACGTTAATAATGTTATCCGTTATTATCTGTTCCAATGATCAGGTCGTTCCGGTCCAAAGACACTGAAGTGCTTTTTCGGCTGGCGCACGTGCGGCGCTGGGCGCAGATTGAACGCATTGCGCTTCGCAAACTCACGCAGCTTGATCTCGCGGCAAGTCTGGGCGACATGCGCGCACCGCCGGGAAACCGCCTTGAAGCGCTCAGCGGCGACCGGAAAGGCCAGTGGAGCGTGCGCATCAACGACCAATTCAGAATTTGTTTCCGCTGGGGCGAGGAAGGCCCGGAAGATGTTGAAATCGTTGACTATCATTGAAGGAATATCGTCATGACGCAACTCCTTGCCCCCGTCTCCCCCGGCGAAATGCTGGCGGAGGAGTTTCTTAATCCCATCGGCATGAGCAAATACCGCCTCGCCAAAAACATCGGCGTCCCGGCGCAGCGCATCGGCGACATCATCGCCGGCAAACGCGGCATCACCGCCGACACGGATTTGCGCCTGTGCAGGTTTTTTGGGCTCTCGGACGGGTGGTGGCTGAAGCTGCAGGCGGGGTATGACACGGTCATTGCCAAGCGGGCGATGGAAGGGGAGCTGGAGAGGATTGTGCCGCTGGAGCGGGCGGCTTAGCCCGCCTCCCGTATCCGCTCCGCCATCTCCAAATCCACTGACACCAGCTGGCTCACCCCCTGCTCCGCCATCGTCACCCCAAACAGCCGGCTCATCCGCGCCATGGTGATCGGGTTGTGCGTGATGATGACGAATTTGGTCGAGGTGCTCGCGGCCATCTCGTCCATCAGGTTGCAGAAACGCTCGACATTGTGGTCGTCGAGCGGGGCGTCCACTTCATCCAGCACACAGATCGGGGCGGGGTTTGTCAGGAAGACGCCGAAGATGAGC
>JANMMM010000337.1:0-7253 GCA_031373225.1 Phyllobacteriaceae bacterium
CCGGCGTGACCATAATCGAAAGATATCTGCTGCGGCGCATGACGCTCTTGTTTTTCGCGGCGACGGGCGCATCGCTTGGCATAGTCTGGACGGTGCAGGCGCTGGCCAAAATCAATCTCGTCACTGACACGGGCCAGTCGATCGGCGCGTTTTTAAAGCTTGCCTCGCTGCTCTTGCCGACAGTCATCCCGATCGTGCTGCCATTTGCGGTGCTGATTGGCATTACCCAAACCCTGACGACGATGAACACGGATTCCGAGCTTGCCGTCATCGCCGCCAGCGGCGCGCGTCGCAGCGTCATTTATCGGCCGGCGATTTGGCTGGCGGTTCTAGTCAGCGTTGTCGTGGCCTTTGTCAGCCATGTGGTGGAGCCCTATTCGCGCCAAGCGGTGCGCGCGATGGTGGCAAGCGCAAACACTGACCTTTTGGCGCTGGCCGTCCAGGAAGGCTCCTTCAAACGCGTGGAGGATGACCTTTACATTCAAATATCGAAGAGGCTGCCTGATGGCCGGCTGGGCGGCATCTTCATGGCGGACTCGCGCGAGCCGAAAGCGGATTTGATCTACTTTGCCAAATCCGGCTTCGTGACCAGAAACGAAAAGGCCGGCATGCTTGTGATGAATGATGGTGAAGTGCACCGGAAGGACCCAATGGGAACAGCCCTATCCGTCATCCGGTTCAACTCCTACGCGTTTGATCTTTCCGCATTTCAAAAGACGGCGGGCGGGATTGTATTGCTTCCGAAAGACCGGTCCACGGGATATTTGCTGAACCCCGACAAGAAAGACCCGAACTTCATAGAAAAGCCGCAGCGCTACACCGGGGTTTTGCATAAACGGCTCACAACATGGATCTATCCGCTTATGTTTGCGATGATCGCTCTGGCGGTGGCGGGAGGCGCCCGCTCGCACCGGGAGGCGCGCATAAACGCGACCATGGAAGCGGCGGTCGCGGCAATGGCCCTGCGCTGGGCAGGCGTCTATTTTGAAGACTTGTCTGAAGATTCCATGTACGGCGTCTACGCGCTTTACATCCTGCCATTGATTGCCATCGGCCTGTGCGCCTGGGTGATTCTGCGGCAGCGGCGGCTGCGGCAGGTTTCACTCCCGGCGCTTCTGACAGCTCAGCTGCAGATACATGTCCTGCCTGGGTTTAAGCGCCTCACCGCCTGGGCGAACCGGTTTTTGCCGCAGTTCAGGAGGCAGGGCACATGATCGGATGGACGCTTGGGCGATATATATTTTTCCGGTATCTATCGGCTGTTGCGTTTTTCCTTGGCGGACTGGCTGCGCTGATCTTCATTGTGGACTTCACCCAGCTGAATGAGCGCGCAGGCGGACTGCCGAAGTTCAATCTGGCGCTTGGTCTTCAAATCTCGGCCGCGCGCGTTCCAATGGTGCTCATTCAGGTCGTTCCCTTTGTCGCTTTGTTTGCGAGCATGGCGATGCTGATCCAGCTGAACCGCAAATATGAGCTTGTTGTCGCCAGGGCCGCAGGCCTTTCAGCCTGGCAGTTCCTGCTGCCTGCCTGTGTTGGCGCATTGTTTTTCGGCTGCGCCACAGTTGCCGTTCTCAATCCTCTTGCCGCCCAAGGCTTCGCCTTTGCAGAATCCGTCGAAGTTGGCTGGAAAACCGCCAAGAGCCGCTCGGCGATGGCATTGAAAGAGCCATGGCTTCGGCAGTCCATCAACGGAGAGGAATACATTATTGGAACCAAGAATTTACTGAAAAAGGGAACGACTCTGGTGAGTCCGGTCTTTCTGAAAATCGGTCCGGACGGCGCGATTGAACAACGGCTGGATGCGGACTCCGCATTGCTGGGCATAAATGCGTGGAAATTGAAGGATGCCGTGCTTTTCAAACGCGGACTGGAACCCGAATCATTCAAAGAATTCGAGATCGCGACGAACTTAACGCCTGAATTAATTCAAGAACGCCTGCAACTACCTGAAACTATTGCATTTTATGAGCTTCCCAACAAAATTTCAGTGGCACGTGCGCTCGGCGTGCCGGGCAACGGCCTGTCGATGCAGCTGCAATCTGTCATCGCATTGCCCGCGATTGTGACTGTCATGACGCTGATTGCCGCCACTGTTTCGCTGAAATTTGTGCGTTTCGGGCAATCGGCCGGCATGGTTTTGGGTGGCGTCTTGGCAGGCTTCGTGCTTTATGTCATCTCGGTTTTGGTGAAAGCATTCGGCAGTTCGGGCTTGGTTCCGCCCTATCTGGCGGCATGGTTTCCGGTGGCAGTTGCACTCTTTTTCGGGGTCGCATTTCTTTTGCACAAGGAAGATGGTTAGTTGAACGGGGCTGTGGCCAAAAAAAGGTCTCGCAACCGCGCCGCACATTGCGCGCGCGGAACCGCGCTTGCGCTGATCTTCTCTTTGGCGTTTTTTCCTGTGTCCGCGATGGCGCAGGCAGTTGACGCACTGGGCGGCGGGGCAAAAATTTCGCCCAATGCGCAGATGCTGCTTGAGGCCGATGAACTCATCTATAATCAGGATGGAAAGACCATATCGGCTGTCGGCTCGGTGCGCATCGAGTACGGCGGCAATAATCTCGTCGCCAAGAACGTGACCTATAACCAAAAGACCGGGCGGCTGCTGGCCGAAGGCAATGTCGAGATCATTCAGCCCGACGGCAACCGCATCTATGCCGACAAGATTGACGTCACCGACGATTTCAAGGACGGGTTCATCAATGCGCTCCGCCTCGAAACGACAGACAATACGCGTTTTGCGTCGGAAAGCGCTGAACGTGTGGCGGGTGAAGTGACAACCTTTAACCAGGGGGTCTACACAGCGTGCGAGCCGTGCAAGGACAATCCGGAAAAGCCGCCGCTGTGGCAGATCAAAAGCCGCAAAATCGTCTGGGACGGCAGGAAACACACTGTCCGGTTTGAAAAGCCAACGCTTGAGTTCTTTGGCGTGCCGCTGGCGTTTCTGCCTTTCCTGGAAATTGCCGACCCCACCATCAAGCGCAAGTCAGGTTTTCTGCTGCCATCCGTCTCGGTCAAAACCGAACTCGGCATCGGGGTAAAGGTGCCCTACTACTTTGCCTTGTCCAACAGCTACGATGCGACACTTTACGGGACCTATTTTTCGAGACAGGGATTTCTGGCCGAAGCAGAATGGCGGCAGCGGTTCAGCACCGGCTCTTACACAGTTAAACTGGCGGGCATAAAGCAGGGCGAGCCTACCGCATTTGGCGCCGGCACTATTGACCGGTTGGCTGACATGCGATGGATGGCAGGCAGCAAAGGGCAGTTCCAAATTAATCCGCGCTGGGCCTTTGGCTGGAATGTGCTGGTCCAGTCTGAAAGGAATTTTGCCTATTCCTACCAATTGGAGGGCTTTAAAGACTACGCTTTCAAGAACGATATTTACTTGACCGGCCTCAGCGGACGCAACTATTTTGACCTGCAGGCGAACAGATTTTCAGTGCAGGACTCGACCGCAAACGCAGCGGCCACTTTGGATTCCAAGCAGCCGTGGGTACTGCCGATTTTTGATTATTCAAGGACCGCGCCCGACCCCGTTTTGGGCGGCGAGCTCAATTACAACGTAAATGCCCAAGGCATTCTGCGCTATGGCCGCGACTCCGCTCTTGTCCGCGATCCGATAACCAGATTGGTAATCGGCGACACCACGCCGGGCGTCGAAGGACGTTCAGGAAGGCTCACCGGAGAAGTTGAATGGAAGCGAACTTTTATTGCACCGGGGGGTTTGGCGGTCACACCGTTGTTGGCGCTGCGGGGCGACGGACATTTTGTTGATCTGGATGGGCAATCGGCACTGCTCGACGCCTCTGCGGTAACCCAGGCAGCGGCATTCCGCGCATTGGCGACAGCTGGACTTGAACTTCGCTGGCCAATCCTTTTTTCAACGACGAGCGCGACGCACTTGCTGGAGCCAATGGCGCAGATATTTGTGCGCAACAATGAGCGGCTCGCCGGATCGCTTCCCAACGAAGACGCACAGAGCTTTGTGTTTGACGCGTCAAACCTGTTTGAGCGCGACAAGTTTTCCGGATTTGACCGCATGGAAGGCGGCATCCGCGCCAATGTCGGGCTGCGTTATTCGGGAACGTTTTCAAACGGCTGGAGCGCGCACGCGCTGTTTGGCCAATCGTATCACTTGGGCGGCGTGAATTCGTTTGCAATGCCCGACCTTGTAAATGTCGGCGCATTTTCCGGATTGGAGACAAATGTCTCGGACTTTGTCGGCATGGTCGGATTGAACTACAGCGGCCGTTTTTCGCTGGCCGCGCGCGGGCGTTTTGACGAAAAGACCTTTGAGATGCGGCGCGGAGAAGTCGAGGCAGAAGCGACCGGCGGGCGCGGATCGGTTTCGGCGCGCTACGCCTTCATCCAGGCGCAGCCGCTCTATGGATTTTCCGAAGACCGGCATGAAGTCGCCGCCAGCGCCAGCGCGACGATCAATGCCAACTGGCGCGCCTTTGGCTCGGCCACTTACGATCTGGTGTCAAAGACGCTTGTCTCCAATTCCATAGGATTGTCCTATGGTGACGAATGTTTCACATTTTCACTGACCGGATCGCAATCCCGTGCCACCACGCCTGGAGCAAAAGCTGTCAACTCAATCGGTTTTTATATTTCGTTGCGAACATTGGGTGATTTCGGGACGAAAAGGGCCTTGCAGTGAATGGGGCTGTGAATGCAAGCTGAATGACCTTCAGAGAGCCTTGTTTTTGCCCCACAAAGGCGCAATCTGACGATCTACTCCCCGCCTGAAGATTTCGAGACAGATATCATGACGCTCCGACACCGCTTCTTGAGTGCAGCCCTTGCAGCCGGACTATTGGCAGGGCCCGTATATCTGCCAGCGGCAGCTCTTGCCGCCGGAAGCGACATAAAGGTTGTTGTCAACAAGGTGCCGATCACGGCGCTGGATGTGTCAAAACGCATCGCTTTTCTCAAGCTTCAGCGAAAGAAGGGAAACCTTGCCTCCCTGGCCCTGGATGAAATGATCGACGAGCAGCTTAAGCGCGTCGAAATGCGCCGCGTCGGCATCAGTGTGCCAGACAAGCAGGTCAATGACGCATATGTGCGCTTTGCCGCAGGCAACAAGATGAAACTTGCCCAGCTCGATCAGATTCTCAACCAGTCGGGCGTCACACCCAAGCATTTCAAGGACTATATCCGAATGCAGATGGGCTGGAGCCAGACCGTCGGCTCGCGCTACCGCGCCACGTCTGGCCAGGTCAGCGAACGGGAGGCTGTGCGCAAAATGATGGAAAAGGGCGGCGGCGCGAAGCCGACCGCAACGGAATACCTTTTGCAGCAGGTGATTTTCGTGGTCCCCGCCGCCAAGCGCGGCGCGATATTGGGCGCGCGCAAGCGTGAAGCGGAGGCGATGCGCGGACGTTTTTCCGGCTGCGAGACAACGATCTCGTTCGCCAAAGGGCTGAAAGACGTGACAGTGCGCGATCTCGGCCGTGTGCTGGCGCCCGAGCTGCCGCCGGAATGGGCGGAGTCGATCAAGAAGACCCAGCAGGGCGGCGCGACAGCGGTGCGTGAGACTGACCGGGGCGTTGAATTCATCGGCATATGCCGCGCCAAGCAGGTGTCGGACGACAAGGTCGCGCAGCTCCTGTTCCAGCAGGACGGCGGCGGCGACAAGGCGGCGGAAGCGCTTGACAAGAAATATGTCGAGGAGCTGCGCGCCAAGGCGCAGATCATCAAGCGCTGATGACACCGCTCGCCCTGACCATCGGCGATCCGTCCGGGATCGGGCCGGAAATCGCCATGCTCGCCTTTATGCGGCGGCAGAAAAGCCATGTGCCGCCATTCCTATTGCTCGCTGACCCCGACCAGCTGAAACGCCGGGCGCAGCTGCTTAATCTGGACATCGCCATGGAGCCGTCCTCGGCGCGCTCGGCGCTGGACGATTTTGCCAAGGGCGTCCTTCCCGTCCTGCCGCTTGGCAATTTTCAGGCCGAGCAGCCCGGCATTCCGACAACCGCCAATGCGGCGGGCACGGTCGAGGTGATCGAGCGGGCGGTGGACATGGTGGTCCGGGGCGAGCTCAGCGCGCTCGTCACCTGCCCGATCGCCAAGAAGCCGCTGTATGACGCGGGGTTCAAGTTTCCCGGCCATACCGAGTTTCTCGGCTATCTCGCCGCCAAGACCTCCGGCAAAACGCTGCTGCCGGTGATGATGCTGGCCGGGCCAAAGCTGCGCGCTGTTCCGGTCACCATCCATATCCCGCTGGCTGACGTGCCGCGCCGCCTTTCGAAGCGCATCATTGTCGAGACCGCCCGCATTGTTCAGAACGACCTCATCACCCGCTTCGGCATCGCCAAGCCGCGCCTCGCCATCGCGGGCCTTAACCCGCATGCGGGCGAGGATGGGGCGATGGGGATGGAGGAGGACCTCATCATCCGTCCGGCGATCAAGGAGCTTCATCAGTTGGGCATCCACGCCACCGGCCCGCATCCGGCCGACACGATGTTCCATAAGGCGGCGCGGGCAAACTATGATGCGGCGATCTGCATGTATCACGACCAGGCGCTGATCCCGGCCAAGGCGCTCGGCTTTGACGACAGCGTCAATGTGACGCTCGGCCTGCCCTTCATCCGCACCTCGCCTGACCATGGCACGGCGTTCGACATTGCAGGCACCGGCAAGGCCGATCCCAGCAGCTTGATCGCGGCCTTGAAAATGGCGGCGAAGCTCGCCGAACAGTCCGGACCCATGGCCTGATGTCAATTGACGGATTGCCGCCGCTCAGGGACGTCATCGAGCGCCACGGGCTGCGTGCCAAAAAATCGCTCGGCCAGAACTTCCTGCTCGACCTCAACCTCACCGCCAAAGTCGCCCGCGCCGCCGGTGACCTTGAAGGCAAAACCGTCATCGAAATCGGCCCCGGCCCCGGCGGCCTGACGCGGGCGCTGCTGATGAGCAACGTCAAGCGCGTCATCGCCATCGAGCGCGACGACCGCTGCATCGCCGCGCTGGAAGAAATATCGGCGCATTATCCGGGGCGGCTGGAGATTGTCGCGGACGATGCGATGGCGGTCGATCTTTCGAAGCTGGCGCCGCCGGGAGGTCATGCGAAAATCATCGCCAACCTGCCCTACAATATCGGCACGGAGCTGCTCGTCTCGTGGCTCACCGTGCCCCACTGGCCGCCCTTCTATGAATCGCTGACACTGATGTTCCAGCGCGAAGTCGCGCTGCGCATCGCCGCTGAGGCCGGCGACAGCGCCTATGGCCGCCTCTCGGTGCTGTGC
>JANMMM010000351.1:0-9659 GCA_031373225.1 Phyllobacteriaceae bacterium
GCCGACCGCCTTGGAGCGGTGGATCGTCGGCTCGCCGGCTTCCGGCCAGTCGGCCAGCGTCACATTGAAGATCTTCGGCCGGTCGGAGGCGAGCGGGATCTTGTAGGTCGATGGCGCATGCGTGCGCAGCCGCCCCTTGTCGTCCCACCATAATTCCTCGGTGGTCAGCCAGCCCATGCCCTGAATGAACGCGCCCTCGACCTGGCCCAAATCCAAGGCCGGGTTCAGCGACTTGCCGACATCGTGCAGAATGTCCGTCCGGTCCACCTGATATTCGCCGGTCAACGTGTCGACGCTGACTTCCGAAACCGCCGCGCCATAGGCGAAATAGTAGAAGGGCCGCCCCTTGCCCGCCGCCCGGTCCCAGTGGATTTTCGGCGTCTTGTAGAACCCGGCGGCGGACAGCTGCACACGCGCCATATAAGCGGCTTTGATAAAGTCGGAGAACGAAAAGACCTCACTGCCAACGCGCACATGATTGGCCTCGAACATCACCGCGTCTTTTTCAACGCCATATTTCTCCGCCGCGAAATCAATGAGCCGCGCCTTGATCTGCCGCGCCGCATCCGCCGCCGCCATGCCGTTCAAGTCGCTGCCGGATGACGCCGCCGTTGCGGACGTGTTGGGCACTTTCGAAGTGGTCGTCGCGGTGACCTTGATCCTGTCCATGTCGATCTGGAACTCGTCCGCCACTATTTGGGCCACCTTTGTATAGAGCCCCTGCCCCATCTCTGTGCCGCCATGGTTCAGCTGCACCGAGCCGTCATTATAGACATGCACCAGCGCTCCGGCCTGATTGTACCAGGTCGCGGTGAACGAGATGCCGAACTTGACCGGCGTCAGCGCGATGCCGCGCTTGATGATCCGGTTGCCTTTATTGAGTTCAATCACCGCCGCGCGCCGCGCCGCATAGTCCGACGAGGCCTCCAGCTCGCTGACAATCCGCTCAATGATATTGTCTTCCACCACTTGGTGATACGGCGTGATATTGCTGCCCTCGCCACCGTAGAAATTCGCCTTGCGCACCTCAAGCGGGTCCTTGCCCAGCGCATAGGCCACGTCCTCGATCATCCGCTCGCAGCCCACCAGCCCCTGCGGCCCGCCGAAGCCGCGGAACGCCGTGTTGGAGACCGTGTTGGTTTTCAAGGGCTTTGAGACAAGCCGGACGTTTGGATAGTAATAGCAATTGTCGGCATGAAACAGCGCCCGGTCGGTCACCGGCCCCGACAGGTCGGCGGAAAAGCCGCAGCGCGCCGCATAGACCGCGTCCACAGCCTGAATCCGCCCGTCATCATCATAGCCCACCTTGTACTGCACGCGGAAATCATGCCGCTTGCCCGTCGCAATCATGTCATCGTCGCGGTCCGGCCTGATCTTGACGGCGCGCCCATATTTCTTCGCCGCCATCGCTGCGACGGCGGCGAACAGATTTCCTTGAGTCTCTTTGCCGCCAAACCCGCCGCCCATGCGCCGCACGATCACATTGATCGCGTTGGACGGGATGCCCATCACGTGCCCGACAATGTGCTGCACCTCGCTCGGATGCTGCGTCGAGGAATGGTTGGTCAGCTCGTCATCCTCGCCCGGAATGGCCAGCGCGATCATGCCCTCGAGATAAAAATGATCCTGTCCCCCAATCCGCATTTCACCTGACAGGACGTGCTTTGAATTTCTAAACCCTTCCGCGACATCCCCTCGCTCCAGCTTCAGCGGCTCGGTCACCAGCGGAGAACCCGCCTTCTCGGCTTCAGCCACATCAATGACAATCGGCAGGTCGCGGTACTCCACAACAGCCAGCCGCGCCGCCCGCCGCGCCGCGTCACGGGTCTCCGCCACGACTGCAAAAAGGGGCTGGCCATGGAACTCCGTCTTGCCGACCGCAAACACCGGGTCGTCGTTTTTCCCTACCGGGCTCACATCGTTGCGGCCTCGGGCGCGCCTGGCCTCCGCCGCGCTCCCCGCGCCCCGCACCGCTTCAATCGGACTCACTTCGTTGTAGCCGGGAATATCCTCTTCTGTCAGAACGCCGATCACCCCCGGCGCGGCGCGCACGGCGTCAAGATTGACCGAGATGATCTGCGCATGCGCCCGCTCTGAAAGGCCGAGACAGGCATGCAGGCAATCCGCCGGCTCGATCATGTCGTCAATATATTCGGCCTGCCCGGTGACATGCTTGTGGCCGGATTCGTGCCGTTCACTCCCGTGAACGCCCCCCTTGATACGGGCCGGAGGCTGCATCTGGTTCATTCCGCCGCCTCGCGCGTCAGCCGAAGCTGGCCGTCAGCCCCGCTCGTCTCCATGAAGAACCGCAGCAGCAGATTTTTCGCGACAAGCGTCCTGTACTCAGCCGAAGCCCGCATGTCGGTCAGCGGCGTGAAATCCCTGGACAGGCTGGCAGCCACCATTTCAACACTGTCTTCGCTCCAGACCTTTCCGGTCAGCGCCGCTTCCGCCAGCTTCGCCCGCTTCGGCGTCGCCGCCATGCCGCCAAAGGCGAGACAGGCGCTTTTCACCTGCCCAGCCTCATCCAGCGAAATCCGGAACGCGCCGCAGACGGCTGTGATGTCTTCGTCGAGCCGCTTCGTCACCTTGTAAACGGCAAACAAGTCGCCTTCCGGCAGATAGGGAATCTCAATGCTCTCGATAAAATCGCCCGGTTCGCGGTCCTGTTTTCCATAGGCGATGAAGAAATCCTCCATCGCCACGCTGCGCCGCTTGCCGCCCTTTCGCAGCACCACTTTCGAGCCCAGCGCAATCAGCGCCGGCGGCGTGTCGCTGATCGGCGAGCCGTTGGCGACATTGCCGCCGATAGTCCCCATGTTCCGCACCTGCTCGCCGCCGATCCGGTCCCACAGCTCCACAAGCTGCGGAAAGTCCTTGGCGATATAGGGATAGGCTTGGCTATAGGTCACACAGGCGCCGATAGACAAGTCGCCCTTTGTCTCGCTGATCGCGTGTAACTCCGGCAGATTGCCGATGAAGACTATTGGCGCAATATCCCGCATGTGTTTGGTTACCCAGAGTCCCACATCCGTTGATCCTGCGACAATAGTCACCTTCGGATTTTCAGAGAGAACGTCCGCCAGATCATCCACGCTCGCCGGGATAATCATGCGTTCATCCCCCGCGCCAATCTCCACCCGCTTGCCGTCGGCCATCGCTGTGAGCCTGCGCCGAACGTCAGCGCGACCTTTCACCAGCGCGTCTTGCATCCGGCCCGACCTGGACGCTTTGCGCGCCGCGCGGATGATCGGCTCATAGCCGGTGCATCGGCACAGATTTCCCTGCAGCGCTTTTTCAATCTCGCTTGTGGAAGGGTTAGGGCTCTGCAGCCAAAGCCCGTACAGCGACATGACAATCCCCGGCGTGCAGAAGCCACATTGCGACCCGTGCTCATCCACCATCGCCTGCTGGACCGGATGCAGCGCGCCATTCATGTCCGCCAGCGCCTCAATCGTGACCACATGGCAGCCGTCCAGCGAACCGGTGAAGCGGATGCAGGAATTGACGGTCTCATATACGAGGTCGCCATTCAGCAAGCGCCCGACAAGCACGGTGCACGCCCCGCAGTCGCCCTCCGCGCAGCCCTCTTTCGACCCGCGCATCCGCCTGTCGAGCCGCAGAAAATCAAGCAGCGTCTGTATTGGCGGCAGGGCGCTGAGCTCGACCGCCTCGCTGTTCAGGAGGAACCGCACGCATGATCTTTTGGCGACGCCCATGAAACTCAGCTCCCGCGGTAGGTCGAATAGCCGTAGGGCGCCACGAGCAGCGGCACATGGTAATGCGCCCCTTCGTCTTCTATGCCGAAGCGGATCGGAATAATGTCCAGAAAGCGCCGTCCGGAGACTTTCTCCTGCCCGTCCAGATAGTCCCCGGCATGAAACCGCAGCTCATACTCCCCGCGTTTCAGAGACCCGCCGGACAAGAGCGGCGCGGCGCAGCGCCCGTCGGAATTGGTTTCCACAGTGAGAATGCGGTAAAACTCCGCGCCCTTGACGGCAAACAGCTCTATTTTCATCCCCGCCGCCGGCGTTCCGCTGGCCGTGTCGAGCACATGCGTCGTCAGCCGCCCTTCTTTCTTGGTGTCGCTCACTTTTTTCTCGCCCCGCACATGTTTCAAGACAGGATAGGACAGATTTGTCCGCTTTCAAAACAAATCGCGCAATCCGGCGCTTCCAAATTATTCCGCGCCAAGGCATTCTGCATTTTTGAGATCGGTGCGAATCCGCGCCGCCGCTGAAGGACGCCGAGTTTGCGATATCCGCGCGACATGCATGGCTACGGCCAAAACCCGCCGGACCCCAAATGGCCAGGCGGCGCGCGCATCGCCGTGCAGTTTGTGCTCAACTATGAAGAAGGCGGCGAGAACAATATCCTGCATGGCGACGCCGCTTCCGAAGCCTTCCTGTCAGAGATTGTCGGCGCCGCGCCTTGGCCGGGCCAGCGGCACTGGAATATGGAATCAATCTACGAATATGGCGCGCGCGCCGGCTTCTGGCGGCTGCACCGGCTGTTCATTGCCAAAAATGTGCCCGTTACCGTCTTTGGCGTCGCCACAGCGCTTGATCGCGCCCCCGCGCAGGTCGTGGCGATGCAGGATGCCGGCTGGGAAATCGCCTCGCACGGGCTGAAATGGATCGACTACCGCGATTACTCCGTCGAAGACGAGATTCGGCATATGGAGGAGGCCTTTGCACTGCACGAGGCGTTGACGGGAACAAAACCGCGCGGCTGGTACACGGGCCGCACCTCGGTCAACACTGTGGACATCCTGACCCGCCATGGCGGCATGGACTATCTGTCCGACACCTATTCCGACGACCTTCCATACTGGTATGAGTGCGGCGGCAAACACCAGCTCATCATCCCCTACACGCTCGACGCCAACGACATGCGCTTCGCCACCCCCCAAGGCTTCAATTCCGGCGACCAGTTCTTTTCCTATCTGAAGGACACGTTTGACGTGCTCTATGCCGAAGGTCAGACAGGCTTCGCGAAAATGATGAATATCGGCATCCACTGCCGCCTGCTCGGACGCCCGGGGCGCATCGCATCGCTGGCGCGGTTCATTGATTATGTGCAGTCCCACGAGAAAGTCTGGATCGCCAAGCGCATCGACATTGCCGATCATTGGAAAAGAACCCACCCGTTCGAACCGCATTCCGGCCGCCCGTCTTTGATGAGCAAGGCGGAGTTCGTGGTGAAATACGGCTCCGTCTTTGAACATTCCTCCTGGATCGCCGAACGCGCCTTTCAGGGCGAGCTTGCGCCCGCCAATGACACAGCGCAGGGCCTGCATTTTGCGCTGTGCCAGATTTTCCGCTCTGCCAGCGAGGCCGAGAGGCTTGGCGTCTTGAAAGCCCATCCGGATCTCGCCGGCAAACTCGCCGCCGCGCGGCAGCTGACTGCGGACTCGGCGTCTGAACAGGCGTCCGCCGGGCTTGACGCGCTGACGGCTGAGGAAAAGGCCGAGTTCACCGCCCTTAACGACTCCTATGTGAAGAAGTTCGCCTTTCCTTTCATCATCGCCGTCAAGGGCCGGTCAAAGGCAGAAATCCTCGAAGCGTTCAAGACCCGCGTCAGCAATGAGCGGGAAACCGAGTTCAGCACTGCCTGCAAACAGGTCGAGCGCATCGCCCTCCTGCGCCTCAGCGCCATGCTGCCACAATGAAGACGGTCAAAATCGAGCCTCTCACAAGCGCGGCCTTCGCTCCCTTCGGCGATGTGATCGAAACCGAAGGCGCGGCACACTACCCGATCAATGCCGGCATGTGCGAGCGCTACCACGACCTCGCCCGTGTCCAGATTGCAGGGCCTGACTCGCGCCCGCTGATCTCAATTGGCATTGGAAAACCCTATTCCCTGCCGCTTGAGCTGAAAATGGTCGAGCGCCACCCGCTCGGCAGCCAGGCCTTCGTGCCCCTGTCGCCTGAGCCGTTCCTCGTCGTCGTAGCTTCGAACGAGGGCGGCAAGCCGGGTATTCCCCGCGCTTTCATGACCAATGGGTCGCAGGGCGTGAACTACAAGGCCAATGGCTGGCACGGCGTCTTGACGCCAGTTGCGGGCGAGCAGCGGTTTCTGATTGTGGACCGGGGCGGGGACGGCAATAATTTGGAGGAGTTTTTCTTCGAGGAGCCGTTTTTGATCGCCCGCTGACTCTCCCTCACCTGCTTCGCTCCGCGAAGCTGTCCTCTCCCCGCAGGGGAGAGGGAAAGGCTCAGTGGCGCTCCTTCGCCTCTCCCCTGCGGGGAGAGGACAGTCTTGCGCAGCAAGACAGGTGAGGGAGAGTCTGAAACCGGACAGGCAGCAGCCCTCACTGCGGCAGCTTGTCGTCCACGCCCTTCACGTAGAAGTTCAGCCCCAGCAGCGTGCCGTCATCGGCCTTCTCGCCCGCCTTCAGCCATTCCGTGCCGTCCTGTTTCATGATCGGACCGGTGAAGGGCGCGAGCTCGCCGGACTTGAGCTTGGCTTCTGTGTCCATCGCCAGCGCCTTCACGTCGTCGGGCATGTTGGTGTAGGCCGCCATGGTCAGGATGCCGTCTTTCAGCCCGTCCCAACTGCCAGTGGTTTCCCACTTGCCGTCAAGCAGCGCCTGCGTGCGCTTGATGTAATAGGGACCCCACGTGTCCACGATGGCTGTCAGCTGGCTCTTCGGCCCTGCCGCGATCATGTCAGACGCCTGGCCGAACGCCTTGATGCCGCGCTCTTCGGCGACCTGCATCGGGCCGGTCGAATCCGTATGCTGCGTGAGAATGTCAACGCCCTGGTCGATCAGCGCCTTGGCCGCGTCCGCCTCCTTGCCGGCGTCAAACCAGGTGTTGACCCAGACGACTTTCAGCTTGAAGTCAGGATTGATTGATTGTGCGCCGAGCAGGAACGAGTTGATGCCCTGCACCACTTCCGGGATCGGGAACGAGGCAATGTAGCCTGCCACGCCCTTCGCCGACATTTTGCCGGCGATTTTGCCCTGAATGTAGCGGCCCTCATAGAAGCGCGAATTGTAGGTCGCAAGGTTCGGGCCGGCCTTGTAGCCGGTCGCATGCTCAAACTTCACATCCGGGAACTTGGCGGCGATCTTCACCGTCGGGTCCATGAAGCCGAACGAGGTGGCGAACACCAGATTGCAGCCGGATCGGGCGAAGCGCTCCAGCGCGCGCTCGGCGTCCGGGCCTTCCGGCACGTTCTCGACAAACTGCGTCTCGATCTTGTCGCCCAGCGCCTTTTCAAGCTCGGTGCGGCCGAGCTCATGCGCCTGTGTCCAGCCGCCGTCGGTCTTCGAGCCGACATAAAGGAAGCAGACTTTCGATTTATCCTGCGCAAAAGCCGCGCCCATGGACATAAGCAGCGTGGCGGATGCCAGGCCCGCGATCAGTTTCTTCATTTTGATTGCCTCTTCTGTGTTGGACCTGTGCGGAGCTTTTCTTCTTTTAATTCAGCGGTCAGGCACAAACGGCCGCCCCAGCGAGGCCGGTGTGTTCATCATTGTCAACCGCCGGTTCCCAGAAATCAAGACCAGCACGATCACAGTTGCCAAATATGGCAAGGCGGAGAGCAGCTGGGAAGGTATGCCAAAGCCCATCGCCTGCGCGTGCAGCTGCAAAATGCCGACCGCGCCGAACAGATAGGCGCCCAAGACCAGCCGCAGCGGCCGCCAGGACGAGAACACAACCAGCGCCAGCGCGATCCAGCCGCGCCCCGCTGTCATGTTCTCCACCCATTGCGGCGTATAGACGAGCGAGAGATGCGCGCCGGCAAGCCCCGCGCACGCCCCGCCGAACATCACCGCGAGATAACGGATCGCAATCACCTTGATGCCAAGCGCGTGGGCGGAAGAATGACTGTCCCCGACTGAACGCAGCGTCAGCCCGGCGCGGGTTTTGAACAGAAACCAGATGACGCCCGCTGTCAAAGCAATCGACAGATAGAAAATTGGGTCGCCGCCGAACAGCAGCCTGCCGACCAGCGGAATTCCGGAAAGACCCGGAATATGCAGCGAAGGCAGTTTGATGCCTGCCTGCCCGACAAAGCTTTCGCCGATCATGCCGGACAGGCCAAGACCGAGCAGCGTCAGCGCCAGCCCCGTTGCCACCTGATTCGTCACCAGCGTCAGCGCCAAAAACCCGAACAGAAGCGAAAACAGCGCCCCGACAATGATCGCCGCAATCATGCCGATCCACGGGCTGCCCGTCAGCTGCGTTACGGCAAAGCCGGACACCGCGCCCATCACCATCATGCCCTCGACGCCGAGATTGAGCACACCGGAGCGCTCGACCACCAGCTCGCCAAGCGCGGCGATCAAAAGCGGCGTCGCCGCAGTGGCGATGGTCAACAGAATTGCTTCGGTGATTTCCATGTCATGCAGCCTTTCCAGAAGCGGCGCGCGGGCCGAAGCTCAGCTTGACCGAATAATTGATCAGCGTGTCACAGCCGAGCACGAGGAACAGGAGCACGCCCTGAAACACCCGCGCCAGCTTGTCGGATATGCCCAGATCAAACTGCGCCGCCTCGCCGCCCAGATAGGTCAGGCCAAGCACAAGTCCCGCCGCGATGATGCCCAGCGGGTTGAGCCGTCCGAGGAAGGCGACGATGATCGCGGTGAAGCCATAGCCGGGCGAGATCACCGGCTGCAGCTTGCCGATGGCGCCGGAAACTTCGGATATGCCCGCAAGGCCGGCACAGGCGCCGGAGACGAGAAAGGCGAAATAGACCATGCCGGACGAGGAGAAACCTGCGAATTTCCCGGCGCGCGGCGATGCGCCGAGCACTTTGACCTCAAAGCCCTTCTTTGTCTTCGACAGCACGAACCAGATGACGATTGCCGCGAGTATGGCGAAGATGAAGCCCCAGTGCGCCCGGCCCGAGCTTGGCAAAAACTCCGGCAGCACGGCAGACGGATTGAACGCGCGCGTCTCCGGGAAGTTCGAGCCTTCCGGATTGCGCCATGGCCCGCGCACCATCCAGTCAAGGAAAAGCTGGATGACATAAACCAGCATCAGCGCGGTCAAAATCTCATTGGTCTGAAACCGCACTTTCAGGAACGCCGGAATCGCCCCGAACGCCGCGCCGCCGATCATGCCTAGTATCAGCATCAGCGGCAGAACAAACCAGCCCGTAAGCGTCGGAAACATGATTGGAATCGCCGAGCCGAGCAACGCCCCGGCAACAAACTGCCCCTCCGCGCCGATGTTCCAATTGTTCGACCGATATGCGACCGACAGTCCAACGGCGATCAGAATCAGCGGCCCAGACTTGATCGCCAGTTCATGCAGCGACCAGACTTCGGCAAGCGGTTTGACAAGATAGATATACAGCCCGTTGAACGGGTCTTTGCCCGAAAACAGGAACAGCAAAAAGCCGAAGACCAGCGTGATGCCAAAGGCGATGAACGGCGACAGCGCGCTGAACAGCGAAGAATGCTGCGGCCGTTTGGTGAGCGTCAGGGAAATCATGCCGCCGCTCCTCCCATCAAAAGCCCGATTTGCTCCAGTGTCGTCTGCCCCGCAGGCGTCGGCGCGGAGAGGCGGCCATGGTTCATCACGGCGATATGGTCTGAAATCTCAAACAGCTCGTCCAAATCCTGGCTGATAACCAGCACCGCCGATCCGGCGCGCGCCAGATCGATCACCGACTGGCGGATGCGCGCCGCAGCGCCCGCGTCA
>JANMMM010000029.1:0-1898 GCA_031373225.1 Phyllobacteriaceae bacterium
CATTGTCAAGCCAAAGAACGGCAGCATCCTGCTGGCAGATATAGACTTTTCGCCATCCGGGCTCTTGATCTTCACGCCTGACAACTGCCCGTTGCCGCCTTCAAGCCCGGTCACCTGCCCGGTCTCGAACTTCATCTTCCCGGCATCCACCAGCGCGAACATCTTCTTGACGCTGTCCGGCGCTGCCTTGAATTCCGGCCGGCGGTGCATCAGCGTGACGCTTTTGGCGACCGGCTGCAGGTTCAGCGTCCAGTCCAGCGCGGAATCGCCGCCGCCGACGATCAAAACGTCGTGCCCCGCGAACTCCTCCATGCGGCGCACCGCATAAAACACACTCTTGCCTTCATAGGCTTCAATGCCCGGCACGGGCGGGCGCTTCGGCTGGAATGAGCCGCCGCCTGCGGCGATGACCACTACCTTCGAATGAAAAACCTCGCCCTCGTCCGTCACAGTTCGGAACGTGCCGTCAGGAAGTTTCGTCAACTCATTGATCATCCTGTTGAAATGAAACTCAGGATGAAACGGTCGGATCTGCTCTATCAGCCGGTCAGTCAGGCCCTGCCCTGAAATTTCCGGCCATGCCGGAATGTCGTAAATCGGCTTTTCCGGATAAAGCTCGGCGCACTGGCCGCCGGGACGGTCGAGAATATCAATCAAATGACATTTGAGATCGTAGAGGCCGAGCTCAAAGACGGCGAACAAGCCCACCGGCCCTGCCCCGATAATGACGATGTCGGTCTCGATCACTGCGCTCATTCTCAATACATCCAGTTTTGCCGCTCAAGCAGCCGATACGGGCAGTCTTGAGAAAAAATCACCATGAACCGCATGTCACGGCTTTGGAAAAGCAATCAAAGTGCTCAGGTCGCTGGTATTTGCGGAATATTTATCCGGAAATCAGGCCAAGCCTCAAGCCTGCCGCTCCGGAACAGTCACAACAAGCCCATCCAGCTCATAACGCACCTTGATCTGGCAGGAGAGCCGCGAGTTAGGGCGCACATCGTAAGCGAAGTCGAGCATGTCCTCTTCCATCGCCGCCGGCTTTCCGGTCGCCTCGGTCCATGCGTCATCAACATAGACGTGGCACGTGGCGCAGGCGCAGGCGCCGCCGCATTCGGCCTCGATGCCCGGCACGGCGTTCTTGATCGCCGCTTCCATCACGGTCGAGCCATTAACGGCGCTCACATCAAAGCGCGTGCCGTCATGGGCGATAAAGGTCAGTTTTGTCATGATAGTTCCGTCAGAAAATCCCGTGTCGGGATAACGGCTTGCAGACATAAGTCAATGCGCAATAGTGAAGCGGTCTTCGGTCAGCGGTTGACCGACGCCGCAAAATCGCAGGTTCTGACGGACATCTCGTTAAGATTTGTCACCAAGGTCCGGTCAAATGGCGACTTCTCCAGCCTCTCGGCAATGTCAGCCAAAGGAAACGCCCCCACACTTCGCCCCGTGCCCTTCAAGGCATGCGCCAAACGCTTCCGCTCAATCGCATCCGCCTTGCCGAAGGCGGCCACGCTGGACGTGAGCTGCTTGCAGAACATGTCCAGAATTTCAATCTCCAGAGCCCGGTTTCCCATTGTTTGCTGGAAAAGATGGGCCAAATCGAGTGGCCGAATCCTGTCATCGGGTCTGGGAGCGGCGGAAGGTCCCGTCAAGTTTTGATCCAAGATGGAACTGGCCATGAAAAACTCCAACGCGGCCGGACAATCGTTCAATATTACATCATTCGAACTGAAAAGGGGTTAACGCGCCCGAAAAACCAGTCACACACGGCGCTTAACAATTCCATGTAGGGAACCCGGTTTTGTGGCGCATGGCAAAGTCTTGCTCCGCAATGGAGATCGTATCGGTTCCGACTAACCCTGTTCGCTTGACAGAAATTTCGGCTTACCCCAATT
>JANMMM010000056.1:0-1747 GCA_031373225.1 Phyllobacteriaceae bacterium
TCTCTTTGCGCACCGCTTCGAGTTTCGCTTCGCACTCGGCCAGCGTTCCCCACGCCTGCTTAAACGCCGTATCAGAATTTGAATCCATGGATCGACCAGCGGCTTGGAATACGTCAACGATATCGGAATAACTTCGGTACTGATCCGGCGTTAGAGCAGCCCGCATGTTGGCCATAACCGATGTATCCCCGAGGGCCTTTCCGGCCCGTCCGGCGACATTGACTTGCTCACCTTGCGCCATAGCCTGCAGCGCGGCGTGGGAACGCTCCTCAAGGAAGTCCCTAACAAGCCCGTTCCAAACATCCGGATGATTCGTTGCCAGGGCTCGGCGCGCCTGCAGAATGAGTTCTGGCGACCGCGCGCCTGGGTCGAGCATCGCCTTGCCGGCGCGCACGACCGAGCTGTTTTCCGGAGCGATTCTTAGAAGCGGTCCCAACGCTTCCTTAGCCGGGTTAACAACTGTTTTCGTGATGTCGCTATAGACCCTGTTTCCCGCCTCGTAACTGTCCTTTGCCGGGCTAGCCTTGACGGCTGATTCTATGGTCTTATTGAGATCTCCGTAAACCTCGCCCATCACGCCGCGCGATGTTCTGTTCGTGCCTTCGGCATCGGCTGCAAACTGAGATTTTTGCAGCGTTGCTCCTATTTCACGCTTGGCGTTCTGCAGCCCTTTGAATGTGGTATCTGGGTTCCCATGCTCATCCAAAAGCATCTTGCGAAGGTTTTCCAGAACCGTTCTCGATGACCCCTTCGCGCTCGGCAATCGCGCGTCGATGTCCGCCAAAATCTGATCTGGGCTGATCGGTCCGGCGTTCTGTTCTGCCGACTTGAACAGCGGCGACGTAACGCGCGTGCGCATCCGGCGCGCTTCCTCGACGGTCTCTTCCGCCGCCTGCTTGGCGCGCATTCCGAGATTGCCGGGGTCTTGCGCGCGCGACAAAGACCCGAGAAACCTATCCAGCGCTGCCGTCGCGTCCTGATTGCGTTTCTTGTAAAAGTCTCCCATGACGTTGAATGCTTCGGGGACGCCTTTGAGGCGCTTCTGTTCAGCGATTTGGCTTGACAGCCCGGTTGCCTCTCCAGGCGTCAACGACACACCAACATTGTCTGCCTTATCATAGAGATCGGCTGTCCTCTTGAACGCCTGTGGCGTCATGCGATTGATGTCCGGGGCTGCAAATCGCTGTGCCCATTTGCCAACGCCAAGGCCGAAACCCTGTCCGGCCGCCGACAACATGCCCTCGCCGGCGATGGCTGTTTTGTTGAGTTCGCCGGTTGAAGCGTCTCCCAAGATGTAATCACCGATTCCCTGCCGCAGCCATTCTCCGGCAGCGCCAGCCGCTCCCGTCAACCCAATAGCGGCACCTGTGCCGACGCCTGTTGCTGCCATCGGGGAACTTAGCACGGCCATCGTCGTGCCCGTTGCCAAGGGTAGCGCCGACCCCACCCCGCCGCCTGTATTGGCAAGGCGAGAAAAACCGCTGCCGGGTGGCGGCTGTATCTCATACTTCTTTCCGTCGTCTGCGACGTGATAATAGCGCCCCTCGTCTGTGACCCCGATGCGGGCGCGAGATTTTTGCAACGGCTCATCAGGATAAAGTGCTTTAGCCGCTGCCCGCGACCATTCCTCGTCGTCACTGGCGAAAGAGGCTTTAGCCTGCGAACCAAACCCCATTGTGCGGCTTGGTTCGTAAGTGAGATCCTTATTGCTCACGGCCGGACCGGATTGCGCATCCTGGCCGAGCTG
>JANMMM010000121.1:0-2678 GCA_031373225.1 Phyllobacteriaceae bacterium
CCAATGGGTGTATATTTTTCAGGATTTGCAGACGATGTTCCGCCCTGGCCGGTTGGGACCGGATCAAATCGCCCGGTCCCCAATGCACTCAAAGCGACGATCCTGTCATCTGCCCATTGCAGCCGTGCCACAAGACCCCCTTCTGCCCCGGGAAGTCCGGACGGACTGCCAATCGCCTCAACGATTTCCGCCGGGCCGTGGAGCACGGTTTCATAGGCGATGACCCGGTAAGCGGCCCAGCTGGTCGCAAGAGCGAGAACGATTCCGATCTTCAGGATCCCGGCCATGGTTTCGCCAAGACTTGGCACTTGACCCATCAGCATCCGGATACCGTAGAGCGCGATGAAAATGGTCAGCAGGGCTGTCAGGGCGAGCGAAACCGATGAGCCAGGGCTTGCCAGAGCCTGGTAGCCCGTTTCGCCAATCGTCTGCGCCTGGCAGTCGAAATATTGCAGCATGCCGGCAAGAAAGCCATTGCCGGTTGCAGGGATGGCGCAAGCGTCGCTCATGATGCTTCTTCCAGCAATTGCGGCATCCATGCCTCTGGCGCGTCGCCAAGCGACTCGCGAATTCCATCGAGCAAGCGCACCGTGCGCTCGCGGCCAGAAAGGATCGTCAGCAAATCCTTGTCGCCCGTCAGGTCGAGCCGCACCACGACGCTCTCGCCGGCGTGCTTGATCAGGAAACAATGCGCCGTGTCAGGCAGGGTGCGCACCAGATCGAGTTCATGCTCGGTCAACCCGAACCCGGCGACATAATCCTCGGCACTTGCCTTGGGGTTGACCATGAAGATCTGGCTTGCTGCCTGTTCGATGATGGCAGAGGCGATCTTGCTGTCGAGCGCATCGCGCGCGCTCTGGGTGGCAAAGCCGACAATGCCGTTGCGCTTCCTGATCGTCTTTTCCCAATCCTTGATCCGACGCACGAAGACCTCGTCGTCGAGCGCCTTCCATCCCTCGTCGACGACAATGATCGTCGCCTCGCCATCGAGGCGTTCTTCGACGCGGTGGAAGAGATAGAGCATGGCGGGACTGCGCGCTACGGAATCGTCAAGGATCGCGGTCATGTCGAACCCGACCGTCTTGGCGGTCAAATCGGTCTGGTCGACCGCATTGTCGAACAGCCAGGCGCGCGCGCCGTCGCCCCACCAGGGTTTGAGCCGTGACCACAAATCGCTGCTTTGCGGCCGCGCGCCGCCGCGGAACAACTCAACCAGATGGCTCAGTCGCCTGTGTTCGGGCGGTTGGCCGTAATTGGCATCGACCGCATCCTTGATCCGGGCGGTTTCCTCGACATCCACGCCGCCTGCAAGCATTGTCACCCATTCGACCAGGAACTGGCGATTGGTAGGGCTATCGGGGAGCTGGAGCGGATTGAGGCCCGACGGGCTTTCCGGGTGCAGCCGGTCATAGCGCCCGCCGATCGCACGAATGAAAAGCTCGGCTCCGCGATCCTTATCGAAGAAGACGATCCTTGGGTTGAACTTGCGCGCCTGGGCAAGAAGGAAATTGAGCACCACAGTCTTGCCGCTGCCCGACGGACCGATGACGGTGAAATTGCCGAGGTCGCCGTGGTGGAAGTTGAAGAAATAGGGGCCTGCAGCGGTCGTCTCGAGCAAGGTGACGGCGTCGCCCCAATGATTGCCCTTGGCTGAGCCAACGGCGAAATTATGGCCGCTTGCAAGCCCTGCAAAGTTTGTCGTCGAAACCAGCCCGCGCCGCGCGATATATTTGAAGTTGCCCGGAAACTGCGCCCAGAAGGCAGGCTCCAGCGCGATCTCTTCGCGCGCCGCGACGATCCCCAGATCAGCTAGCGACGCGCTGACCTCAGCCACGCCCTGGCTCACCGCATCAAGAGTGCCTCCATGGACGGCGACTGTCATGTGATGCTCGCCGAACCCTGCACGTCCCGCTGCAACTTCGTCCTTGGCCTGACCGAGCTCGGCGCGCAAGCTGACCGCTTCATCTTCGGCCGAGCGCATCCGGCGCATGGCAAGGTTCATGCGACCGAGCGCTTCCTGTCTCTCGACAAAGGCGAAAGACTGGCTGAGCGTCATTTCAAAGGGTAGGCGGAGCAGTTCATCGAACATGCCCGGTGTAGTCTGTGCGGCATAATCCTTGATCGAGACGATTGCTGAGAAGCTCCTTGGCGCATGACCACTCGCACCAAGCTCGATGGCGTTCTGGCCAAAGCTGATCCGCCTATATGGGATATAGTCGCCCAGATCCTGTCCAGGCAGCAGAACGGGCCGCACCTCGCCATTGTATAGCGATGACAGGAACTCGAGAGGTTCCGAGTACAGGCCGCCTCCGGCTTCATAGACCCCGAGCTTGCGTGGCGCGTAACTTCCAAGTGCCGCGATGAGTGCCTCGGCTGCCGCATTGAGCTGCCGTTGCTCGCCTGCGATCGATGCCCTGCCCACATCGCCAAGATCACCGAACCAGGAGCGAACACGATCGGCCATGCCGATCCGGCCCTGCAAAGGCCGCCGGATGATCGTCAGGAAAAGCTCGTTGACATAGAGATGTTTGGCGGCGAGCCGCGCGCGCCAGCGTTGGTCGACATCTTCGGAAAAAGGATCGGGAAATTGAGCTTCGAGCGACACATCGACGCGTCTGCGGACGATATGGTGATAGAGCGCGAAGCGCGACGAGCCGATGGATTGCAACATCGCGTCG
>JANMMM010000125.1:0-6912 GCA_031373225.1 Phyllobacteriaceae bacterium
GCGGCGGTTTCGAAGTCTAGGTCTGTGGCGGCGTCGCGCATTTGTTTTTCCATGGCGGCGATGTGGGCGGCGAGGTTGTTGCCCATCATCGCGCCCTGATCTGTGCCAAGTCCGGTGATGTCGGCGCGAACGTGGTCGCGCTCGTAGACCGAGCCGAGAATGTCGCCAATGTTTTTCTTGATGCTCTCCGGCGTGATGTTGTTTTCCGTGTTGAAAATCGCCTGCTTCTCGCGGCGGCGGCTGGTCTCCGCCATCGCCCGCTCCATCGAGCCGGTGATGTGGTCGGCGTAGAGAATGACCTTGCCGTCAATGTTGCGGGCGGCGCGGCCGATGGTCTGGATCAGCGAGGTCTCCGAGCGCAGGAAACCCTCCTTGTCGGCGTCCAGTATGGCGACCAGCGCGCATTCGGGAATGTCCAGCCCCTCGCGCAGCAGGTTGATGCCGACCAGCACGTCGAATGTGCCGAGGCGCAGGTCGCGCAGGATTTCGATGCGCTCCAGCGTGTCAATGTCCGAATGCATGTAGCGCACGCGGATGCCGTGCTCATGCAGATATTCGGTGAGGTCCTCGGCCATGCGTTTGGTCAGCACCGTGACCAGAGTGCGGTAGCCCTTGGCCGTGGTCTCGCGGATTTCGCCGAGCACATCATCGACCTGCGCCTTGGCCGGACGCACCTCGACCGGCGGATCAATAAGTCCGGTCGGGCGGATCACCTGTTCGGCGAAAACGCCGCCGCTCTGCTCCAGCTCCCACTTGCCGGGCGTCGCGGAGACGGCGACGGTCAGAGGCCGCATCGCGTCCCATTCCTCAAAGCGCAGCGGCCTGTTGTCCATGCAGGACGGCAGGCGGAAGCCATATTCGGCCAGCGTCGCCTTACGGCGGAAATCGCCGCGGTACATGGCGCCGATCTGCGGGATCGTCACATGGCTCTCGTCGATGAACACCAGCGCATTGTCCGGCACATATTCAAACAGCGTCGGCGGCGGCTCGCCCGGCTTGCGGCCGGTCAGATAGCGCGAATAGTTCTCGATGCCGGCGCATGAGCCGGTGGCCTCCAGCATTTCAATGTCAAACGTGCAGCGCTGCTCCAGCCGCTGCGCCTCGAGGAGGCGGCCCGCTCTATTGAGTTCCTCCAGCCGCATCTTCAGCTCGGCCTTGATGCTCTTCACCGCCTGCTGCAAAGTCGGGCGCGGCGTCACATAATGCGAATTGGCGTAGATTTTCACCTGTTTGAGATCATCGGTTTTCTGGCCGGTCAGCGGGTCGAATTCCGCGATGCTCTCAATCTCGTCGCCAAAAAGCGTGATGCGCCAGGCGCGGTCCTCCAGATGCGCCGGGAAAAGTTCCAGCGTGTCGCCGCGCACCCGGAACGAGCCGCGGGTGAAATCCATGTCGCGCCGCTTATATTGCTGCGCCACCAGATCGGCGAGCAATTGCCGCTGGTCGATCCGGTCGCCGACCTTCATCTGGAAGGTCATCGCCGTGTAGGTTTCGACCGAGCCGATGCCGTAAATGCACGACACGGACGCCACGATGATCACATCGTCGCGCTCCATCAGCGAGCGCGTCGCCGAATGCCGCATCCGGTCGATCTGTTCGTTGACCGAGCTTTCCTTCTCGATAAACGTGTCGGAGCGCGGCACATAGGCTTCGGGCTGGTAATAATCGTAATAGGAGACGAAATATTCGACTGCATTGTTCGGAAACAGCTGTTTCATCTCGCCATAAAGCTGCGCCGCCAGCGTCTTGTTCGGCGCAAGGATGATCGCCGGCCGCTGCGTCTGCTGGATCACCTGCGCGGCAGTGAACGTCTTGCCCGAACCGGTGACGCCGAGCAGAACCTGCGTGCGGTCATCATTGCCGATGCCCTCGACCAGGTCCTTGATCGCCGTCGGCTGGTCGCCAGACGGTGTGAACTCCGTCACCATCTCAAACCGCACCCCGCCCTCGGACTTCTCGGGCCGCGAAGGCCGGTGCGGCAGCCATTGCTCGCCGTTCTTGAACAGGGGATTGCCTGACTCGATCAGCGCAGCCAATGCCTCGACCGTCGCCGTGACGCCGGACGGCAGCCCCGCCGCATCCTCCAGCGAAATATCCATGCCCGCCACGGGGTTAAGCCCCGCCGCCGCGCGGGTCTTCGGATCGGACGACGCGCCGATGCTGGTGCCGCGCGAGGTGCGGATGTTGCCCGTCGCCTTCTTGATATTGTCCGCCCGCGCCGCGTCATTCGGATCAACCGGCTTCTCCCGCTGCGCCGCCTTCTCCGCTTTGACCCGGTGCGTCCCGGCCTTGGACCGTATCTCCCGCGTCTCCGCCCGGCGCGAATCCTTCGCCGCCTGCTGTTCCAGCTCGCGCACCCAGTCCGAGACATTGCCCGAATAGGGCACGCCCTCAAATTCGGCCTGCGGAGATTCTTCGAAGCCCGATGGTTTTGATGGATTGGTCATGGGGTGAATATGGGCGGAGTCTGGCGGAAATGGAAGGGCGCGGGATGGGGGGATGCTGACAGGAGGTGTCAGGAGGGGTCTGATCGCTGGCAATATCCCTGGTCAGATCAATGCCTTCAGAACCTTTTCAACCTCCTCGGGCTCTATATGCGCGTTGTTCAGCCCGTCACCGGCATAAAATGATTGACGCCTAACCACATTCATATGTGCACCTTTGGTTGCTGCGAGCACAGGCAGTGACGCCCATTCCATTGCCAGAAACAGTCCGAAACGAGTTACGCTGATGGATTTGGACAGAAAGCTCTCCAGCTTCCGACCTTTGAGGAGCTGCATCGCAAGCCTGTCTTGCAGCGCAGCGTCAAATCGCTCAGTGCCGTTAAGATCTAACTTGTCCTTGAGCCCTCGAAGCGTGCCTTGAATGATTTGGTAGCGGCCTACGGCCGAGGAAGGACTTCCATTGTTAACAAAATCGGACTGCCATTTCAAAACCTCTGACAAGGTCATCTCAACAAATCGGGGGTTCTGGTTGTCAATCTTCTTAAATCGGGCGTTGTAGTTTTTTCCGCCCTCAAACCTGGAGATCAATTCCAGCAATGGCGCAAACTTGCCGGACTGCGCCTCCCCAGCGGGCAGTGACACGGTAACGCTGAGGGTCACGGGCGGCATGCGGACCGCGACTACTTTGGTACGCGCGAATTTTGAGAGCCGCACGGTGTCTCGCTGATTTCCACCCAAGAGCTCGATCTGAGGATTGCCGGCCCCTTCGAGAAAGCTGGAGAAAAATGCCACATGTCCAGAAGTCTCACTTCCCGGAGCAGGTGAAAGCACAACCACTGCGCCGCGCGGATAGTCTGCCATGCCCAGCGGCACGGATGTGCCCCAAACCTTCCAATTTGCCGCTCTCGCGCTGCCGCTGACAGGAGGCACCGGCTGCGCCGATCCTGCGAGGCAATGTGCCACGAACGCACCGCACCAATGCTGGACGGAGGTTATTCCAGAATCTGTGGCCTTAAAATAGTTTATTACCTTGGACGCGCCGTCGTCGGCGTTTTCCACCAGCCCTTTTTCTCTCCAAATTTTCTCCTCAGCTTCTGCGATCGCCATCCACCCGGAAGGGTCGCTGGCTTGCGGGATATCCTCGGGGATATGCTTTTTCATCAACTTGAAGGCCGCAGTAAGCTCTTTGGCCAATCGATTTTCGAGTTTGGCGTACATTCCGTCAGTAGTTTCAAACATTGCGGCACTGCGGCGGAGGAAGTCTCCCCGCCTCAGCGCCACAGCTTCCAGCCACGCTTTCCGCTCCTCATCTGTGGTCCCCGCCGCGTGCCGCGTGAGCACTTCATCGACTTTGACATTTCCCTGATTTTTGATTTTCAGTACCCGAAATTCCGCCGCCGCCGCGCTGTTGGTAATCCACGCCAAGAGCACGTCCACCAGACTGGGAACAAACGGCTCGGACCCAGCGCCAATTTCGCCAGTTTCGCTCAGACCGGAACCTGAAATCGCGTCGCTGACGAAGCGGATGTCGCGCTGCGTCAGGAACGCCGCACAATAGCATTGGTTGAGATAGTCGTCCCTGTCGGCTGGGCCGAAGTCCGCGCCACCCGGGCCCGCGACGAATTCTGCCCAACTTCCCGTGCCAATCTGAAATGGGCCGAGCCCGCCCGAACCTTCGTCAGCGGACGGCGCGTTGGTCATTCCGGTTTCAATTAGTGAGAGTGCGACAAGGAAGTCGGCAAGCACGAAATGCGGGTTAGTCTCCTCCAGATTGTTCATCCAGACCTCTGCGTCCACGCACGTGCGCAGAAATTCTGTGACTTTGATTTCCGCGCGGGGCGGCTCCTCCGCCTGCTCGATCCGCTCCGGATCATTGTCGATCCAACCCTCCTCAATTCCGCCGCCATTGATCCGGCAGAGCAGCCGGAAGCGCGAACCGTCGTCAGAGGCGCCGGTTTGGTTGCAGATGTCGAGCGGCGTAATTTCAATGACGATGTCGCTGTCCTTGGCAACGTCTGTGCGAAGATTGGAAAGTTTTTTGGCCCTGAACCACATAAGGTATCTCCATGCCCAAATCCCGGCGATGCCGCGCCCCGGTCAGCCCTTGTCCAAAATAGCGTTGGTCAATTCCGGCGTGATCTGATCGGTGAAAAAGCCGCCCGGCCCGTTATCGAGATTCAGTTTCTTGCGCTTAGAGGCAATGAAGGGGCGCAGATCGCTGATCGACGCGTTTTCGTCGATCTCAGGAAAGTCCTTCTTAAGCGCCTTGGCTATTTCCATGATGGTGGCGGGGTCCGAAATCCGCTTGTCCTCATAATAGTTCTTAAAGGATGCCCGACACGGCGACTGCTGCCTCAGGATGTTAACGTCCTTTTTGTTGAGCACGCCGGGACTGGACTTTGCTTGTTCGCGGTTGCCGGCGACCAGCTGAAACAAAAGAATGTTTGCGCGCGTAATTTTGCCATAGACACCATCATCCGGCACGCACAAGATTCTTTGAAATGACTTTAGCTCCGTTTCCGAGACACGTTTTTCCGTGTCGGAAACCGCCCCTTGCCCGAACTTGCGCGGCGGCCGGTCTGGCTTGAGGTCCGTCGGCGTCAGCGGACTTGAAACCTTGGCGCTGAAGTCTGTGCCCAAACCCACCGGCGCCTCAAATATCGTCCGCGCACTCTCCGGTGAAATCCCCTGCGAGCCCAGCGTCGATAGATCATTGATCTGCGCCTCAATGGCGAACGGCAGGCAGCGGCGCATATATTCGCGCAGGGCGTATTCGGCGTCCGGGCGGCTTGAAAAGCTTAGCTTTTCATCCCTGACCTGCTCCCTGAACCTGCGCAGCGCGTTCAGCACCACCGAATTGCGGGTTGAGGGCTCGACCGCCATAATGAGGCGGCTGTTATAATTTTCGATGCTGCGGTTGACGAGGCCAAAGGCGAGGCTGACGATTTGCAGAGCCGCCGTGCTGCCGGGGTCTATGGCGAACATGACGCCTTTGACGGTCTCCTGCACATCGCGCACCTGGGCGAGCAGCGGGCCTTTGCTGCGCTGCTTGTTGTCGAGCCATTCCAGATAGGCGTCGCAGCGGCGGTCAATGTCGTTCATGCCCTGACGGACGATGAGGGACCAGCCACCCTCGTCCCTCGCCTGAACCGAGCAATTGCCCGGCTCGCTGCCAAACGGGTTTTCAACCAGCCCGGCCTGTCGGCACAGGAAGTTGAAATAGGCATTCTGAAGTTTCAGCGCCCGGTCCATATCCGGCGCGGGCAGGCTCGCCCCGATGCCGTTCATGAGGTATTGGCTGCTTGGCGACTGGCACGCCGACGCGAGCGCGGCGAGCGACAGAGCCAGCACAACGAAAAAATGCCTCGCGAACAACAAAGCCTCCCATTTGAGGGCCGTGACTGTATTTCGGGACCGAAGCTGTGTTTTGGGCGCCTGCCGCTGCGTTTGTTCTTTGGGCGTTCAGGCATTGAAGCGTTTACTATTATGCCGCCCCGCGCCGCCGTCAATAGCCGCGCGCCGGGCAAGTGTTGGCGACGATAGGCGCGCGCCGTGATTTTTGCGTGATTTGGCCGCCCGGATAAATCCCGCCTCATGCAAAGTTGAACGCCGGACGGGGCGGCTTGACTTGCATCCGGGCCCGGGCGCACCGATATCAGCCCTGTCTCACAACAATCCAACAAAAACACGGAGCAAGACATGACCGCGCAATCCTACCGCCGCAACCCGGACGCCGCGTCCGCGCTGACGCCGGAGCAATATCATGTGACGCAGGAGAACGGCACCGAGCGGCCGTTTCACAACGCCTATTGGGACAATAAGGAGCCCGGCCTCTATGTGGATCTGATGTCGGGCGAACCGCTGTTCGCCTCGGTGGATAAGTTTGATTCCGGCACCGGCTGGCCGAGCTTCACCAAGCCCATCGACAGCGGCAATGTCGTGGATGTGCATGACGACACGCACGGCATGCGCCGCACGGAGGTGCGCTCCAAGGGCGGCGAATGCCATCTCGGCCATGTCTTCCCCGACGGCCCCGGCAAGGGCGGCATGCGCTATTGCATCAATTCCGCCGCGCTGAAATTCGTGCCGCTGGCCGACATGAAGGCGGCGGGCTATGCTGACTATCTGCCGCTGTTCAACGCCAAATAGGAGGAACCCATTGTGAGCGACAAGACCGAGCGCGCCGTCCTTGCGGGCGGCTGTTTCTGGGGCATGCAGGATTTGATCCGCCGCCGCCACGGCGTGGTCTCCACCCGCGTCGGCTACACCGGCGGCGTTGTGGCCAACGCCTCCTACCGCAATCACGGCAGCCATGCGGAGGCCATTGAGATCGTGTTTGATCCGGCCAAAACCAGCTTCCGCGAGCTTCTGGAGTTGTTCTTCCAGATCCACGATCCGACCACAAAAAACCGGCAGGGCAACGACATGGGCGCCTCCTACCGTTCGGCGATTTATTACACATCGCCGG
>JANMMM010000126.1:0-12102 GCA_031373225.1 Phyllobacteriaceae bacterium
CTGTACGCCCGCGCCGACCGGCTTCTTGGTGATGATGTTCAGCACGCCGGCGACTCTCCCCGCAGGGGAGAGGGGAAGAAGCCAAGCGCCGCCGCTTTCGCCTCTCCCCTGCGGGGAGAGGACAGCTTGCGCAGCAATCAGGTGAGGGAGAGTCACGCGCCATGTCAAACACAACCCGGCCAGCCATGCCAAACCCCGCCCGGAGCATCTGCTCCAGGCGTAAACACTCCAAACCTGCAAACCCCCTCATGACGTGTCCGCCCAAGCCTGACGCGCGAAATAGTGGCAGTCGCCGAGAATGACATCGATCTCGCGTTCCTCGTGCCGGTGTTTTCCCGGCGCGGGGCCGGGGCGGAACGGCGAGAGGCGGCCGGGCCTGCGGACCACCGCCTTCAGCGCCCTCTCGCTCTTCTTCTTTTTCCAAAGCGGACTTGAGCCTCTCGCCAAGCCCGGCAGGAAAGGCGCGTGAAGCGCCGAGCCTCAGCTTCACGACAATGCCGCGCGCGGCGATGATGATGAGGCGGCGGACAGCAGATTCGGCGGGGCGCAGAAGGGTGATGAGGGTTCGGTAAAAATGCCGCGGCACTTCCTCCCTGCGCCTTAGGTCAAAGCCAAGGACGGCGAGCAGCAGCGCGAGCACAGCCAAGATACGCTCGCGGTTGCGTTCGATGATTTCGTCCCAGTCCATGGATGCCTTCCGGTTCAAAACAAACTGGCAGGATTATGGGGTGTGGCTGGGGGAGGGGGATGAGTATTTTTTGTCTGTGTTGATTTTGCTAGGAAAAATCGTGTTTTTGAAGATTCTTGTCCCCGAAGCGCGGCGGCGAAGGGCCTTTATGGACAGCAAAGCGCGAAGAGCCGGTTGCCGGCCGAAACAAATAGATGGCCGCCGCCGTCACTTCGGCACATAGTCTGCCGGAATGTGGTTTGAGGAATATCGCCATGGGCACACGCATATCGTTTTCGCGCGCCGACGGGCAGCCGACGGACGGCTATCTCGCCAAAGCGGCGGCGGCGCATGCGCCGGGCATTGTGGTCATCCAGGAATGGTGGGGGCTGCAGGACCAGATCAGGGGCATTTGCGACCGGCTGGCGCTGGCGGGCTATAACGCGCTGGCGCCGGACCTTTATGCCGGGACGGTGATTCCATACCACGATCATGCGGCTGCGATGAAGGAAATGAAGTCGCTGAATTTTCTCGACGCGGCGGACCAGATTGCGCGCGGCGCGGCGCAGTATCTCAAGAAGAATGGCGCGAAAGTTGGCCTGACTGGCTTCTGCATGGGCGGCGCGGTGACGATTCTGGGCGCGGCGCGGGTTCCCGAATTTGCGGCGGCAGCCGCCTTTTACGGACTGCCGCCGGAAGGGGCGGTCAGTCCGTCAGACATTAAAATTCCCTTGCAGGGCCATTATGCCAAAAAGGACGATTACGGCATGGTGCGGCATGTGGAAAAGTTTGAGTCGGGGCTGAAGGAAGCCAAGGCTGACTTTGAATTCTTTCATTACGACGCCGATCACGGCTTCATGAACGAGCAGCGCGACGCGCACGAGCGGGCGGCTTCGGAACTGGCGTGGGAGAGGATGCTGGGGTTCTGGATGAAGCATTTGCAGGCATGAGCCGGAAAGTCCGTTCGCGGGCGCCGCGCGCCCTTTGAGCGGTGGCAATCAGCGGCCAATCATGATAAGAAATATTGGTCCGGCCAGACACGGTTTGCTGGCCCCTCGCGCCTGAAGTTTCCATTGTTGAACACATTGGAGTGACGCGCATGACCGGCGGGAATTCGAACAAGGCCTTTGTCTTTTACGGCATAACTCTGGTTCTTGCCGTGCTTGTGCGGCTCGCTGTTCCGTGGATCGGCGAGGCGAGCCTTCCCGTGACAATGCTGACGCCCGTCATTGCCGCTGCGCTGATGCTGATTTTTGTCGCCCCCGAAGGCGGCTTTCGGCATTCGATTGAAAGTCTCGGGCTGACAAATGCCGGATTGAAAGGCTGGCCGCTGGCGATCGGCGGGCCGGCGCTTATCCATGCGCTGGGTCTTGCATTGCTTTTTGCGGCAGGACTCACATCGCTTTCCGCGCCGCAGGTTTCCGGCTCCGCCCCGTTGCTCGTGTTGGATATACTCGCCGGTTTTGTCATCAGCACGCTGTTCGCGCTGGGCGAGGAGGTTGGCTGGCGGGGCTATATGCTGCCGCGGATGCGCGGCTTCAGCCCGGTCAGCGCCATGCTGACTGTCGGTTTTCTGCATGGCGTCTGGCATATGCCGATCTTGCTGACCACCGATTATTACCATAGCGCGGGCAATCCATGGATCGTCGCGCCGCTTTTCCTCGTCACCTTGACATTGGCGGGAGTGTTTTACGGCTTTCTCAGGATATGGACCGGCAGCGTCTGGCCGGTCGCCATCGCGCACGCGGCGGCGAACACAGCCTGGAATGTCTCCAGCCAGGTGTCCGTGACAAAATCGGCCGCTGTGCTCGAATATGTCGGCGGCGAGAGCGGGGCGATCATGATTTGCGGGCTGGTGGTGATCAACATCGTGCTGGTCAGGGTCATGCGGAACAGCAATTTGGCAAATTTTGCGACATAATGGCGCGGCCATGTTTTCGACGACGCGCGCCGAAGCTAAACGGCAGCCGAAGGAACCGTCTCATGAATATGCCGCCCAGATGAATGCTTGAAATACGCTGAAGGCGCGCGGAGGCGGACGGGTGATCTATTGGTATTACAATGAGGGCTATCCCGCGATTTTAATGTGGGCCTTTGCCAAGAATGAAGCGTCAGATTTGTCTCCGGCGCAGAAGAAATCACTGGCGGCAGCGTCCGAAATGTTCACATCACAGTTCAGGAGCGTAAAATGAAAAAATCAGATTTCACCGGCCTCATGCAGGGCATGGAGGAAGCGGGCAGCTTCATCCGCACGGGCGAACTCATGGGCGGCAAAATTCACATCCCCGCTGAAATTGACGCTGCCGCCATCCGCGCCCGGACGGGTCTCAGCCAACTCAATTTTTCCAAGCAGATCGGCGTCTCCGTCGCCACACTGCGCAATTGGGAACAAGGCCGCCGCGTGCCAGATGGTCCGGCACAAGTGCTGCTGCGGATGTTGAACCAAGACCCGGGCATCGTTCGGCGAACTTTGATGTCAGCCGCCTAGGGCATCGGGCGCCAAAATGGGATCACGTTGGCGGACGCATGCCCTCTTGCCGTCATTACGGGGCCGCGAAGCGGAACCCCGAAACCAGAGTTGGGGTGCGGGCAAGTGGGGGGAAATGGGTGGTTTGGGTGGCCGGCACACGGTCTGCGCAGGAGCGAAACTTCGCTCTTCGCCACTCTGGATTCCGGGTTCCGCTGCGCGGCCCCGGAATGACGTATTTGGGTCGGCGACCGCCAAAGTGATTCCATTTGAACAACCGATGCGCTAGCGCTTTGTCATTTTGGATCGGTGCGAAAGGTTGGAGCGCAAAAGCGGCACGGCGCTTTTCTCTTCCACGGTATCCGGCCCCGCAATTCCGCCGACAGTTCGGACTTAACCCTTGTCCAGCCCATACACCGCATGCAGCGTGCGCACCGCCAGCTCCGCATAAGGCCCGTCGATCAGGATTGAAATCTTGATTTCGGACGTGGTGATCGCCCTGATATTGATGCCTTTTTCGGCGAGCGCCTTGAAGGCGGTGGCGGCGACGCCGGCGTGGCTGCGCATGCCGATGCCGATGACGGAGACTTTGACCATGCCCGCGTCCGACTGGATGACGTCGATGCCGATGGTTTCCTTGACTTTTTCGAGCACGGCGCGGGTCTTGTCGATGTCGCTGTCGGGCACGGTGAAAGTCATGTCGGTGCGCGAACCGTCCTCGGAAATGTTCTGGACGATCATATCAACATTGATATTGGCTTCGGCCAGCGGGCCGAAAATGCCGGCGGCCACGCCTGGCCGGTCGGAGACGCGGCGCAGCGAGAACTGCGCCTCATCCTTGGCATAGGCGATGCCGGTGACAACTTCCTGTTCCAAAATTTCATCCTCATCGCAGATCAAAGTGCCGGGCGGGTTGACCGGATCGCCCATGCCGGGCGCGTCCGGGTCGGTGAATGACGAGCGCACAAAGGTGCGCACCTTGTGGACCATGGCGAGCTCGACGGAGCGCACCTGCAGAACTTTGGCCCCGAGCGAGGCCATTTCCAGCATTTCCTCGAACGAAATCTTGGCAAGGCGGCGGGCTTTCGGCTCGATGCGCGGGTCGGTCGTGTAGACGCCGTCCACGTCGGTGTAGATGTCGCAGCGGTCGGCCTTGACGCCGGCGGCGATGGCGACTGCGCTGGTATCGGAGCCGCCGCGGCCGAGCGTGGCGATGCGGTTGTCCGGGCCAAGGCCCTGAAAGCCGGCGACTACCGCCACCTGACCGCGCTCCATGCGGCTGATGATTTCTGATCCGTCTATGTCGAGAATGCGGGCGGAGCCGTGGGAATTGTCGGTGCGGATCGGGATCTGCCAGCCCTGCCAGGAGCGGGCGTCGACGCCGATGTCCTGCAAAACAATCGCCAAGAGGCCGGACGTCACCTGTTCGCCGGAGGCGACGATGGCGTCATATTCGCGGGCGTCATGCAGGACAGAGGCCTCGCGGGCCCAGCCCACCAGCTCGTTGGTCTTGCCGGACATGGCGGAGACGACGACTGCGACCTGATGACCCTGGTCAACTTCGCGCTTCACATGGCGGGCGACGTTGCGGATGCGGTCCATGTTGGCGACGGAGGTGCCGCCAAATTTCATCACAATGCGCGCCATAAATTCTACCAGTCAAAGCCAAGAACAAATCGCGCGGGGTCTTAGCAGAAAGATTTAGCGGCGCAAATGGAAAGCCCGCCGGCATTGATGCGGCGGGCTTTGCAACTAGCTATCCGCTGAGACAACTATCCGCCGTTCAGGCCTTTGGTGATTGCGCCGTTGTTGTCGCCCCACAAGTGCGCCACTGCGGAGGCGAGTGCCGAGAAACCGCCAATTACAGCCACGGCGATAAGGGAGCCAATCAGCCCATATTCAATGGCCGTCGCGCCAGATCTGTCATCCCAGAATTTTTTCAGCACGGTCTTCGCCTCTGATAGCAACAATTCCTGCGTTAAGCTTAACGCGCAAGTGTTAAGATTTGCGGAATTGATTACGTTGAATTAGCTTGAAGGCAAACTCAGCACTTGCCGCTTTGCCTGCCGTTCTCATCGATGATGCAGACCGATGAAGGCGCGCCGTGCAGCACGCTGCGGCGCACGGTGTAGCCCCGCTGTCTCATAATTGAACCTGTGGCCGTGCCGTCCAAGCCGGAAGATGCGCCGCGCCTGGACATGAAGTTTGCCGCGCCCCGGTCCATGACTGGCGCCAAAATCAGCGTGAATGCCAGCGCCACAGAGCCAAAAAGCAGGGCGATGCGGATCGCGCCGCTTTCCAGAAGTTTATGCGCAGACGTTCCCGACGCCTGTTCCCAGCCGCTGTTTTCTTGATTTTTCACTTTTTTGCCCCAAGTGACCGGAAGCAGGTTCACTTCCAAAATCGGACATGTTTAACATTGCAAGCTTAAAGGATTGCTTAACGCTGTTTGAGAATTCGGCTTTCACAGCAGATCGATGAGCATCGGTATCAGCGGCTCGTCGGCGGGCGGCATGGGCCAACCCCGCAGATCGCGCGGGCGCACCCATTTCAGCGCCTGACCCTCGCGCCCCTGCGGGGTTCCTTCGAAGCGGCGGCAGACAAAGAGCGGCATCATCAGATGGAATGTCTCATAGGCGTGGCTGGCGAATGTGAGCGGCGCGAGGCAGGCGGGCTTGACCGCGATGCCGAGCTCTTCGCGCAGTTCGCGGATTACAGCGGCTTCCGGCGTCTCGCCCGGCTCCAGCTTGCCGCCGGGAAACTCCCACAGGCCCGCCATGCTCTTTCCCTCCGGCCGCTGGGCGATCAGCACGCGCCCATCAGCATCCACCAGCGCACAGGCGGCGACGAGCAGCACTTGCATCAATGCTTTTCCGGGCTGACAAAATAGAGGTAGGAGTAGGCCGGCTCAAAGCCCAGACCGCCATACATTGAGAGTGCGACATCATTGCTGCTCTCCACCTGCAGCCAAGCCGTGTCGGCGCCGCGTCCCTTGGCCCATTTCAGCGCCGCCGCGAGCAGACGGCGCCCCTTGCCCTGCCGCTTCTGCTCGACGCGCGTGCCCATGTCGAGAATGCCGGCCAGATTTCCGTCCTGCACGCAGATGACGCTGGAAACCGGGCCGTCATCGTCTTCAAGCACGAACATGCCGGCGGTCGGCTTGATGGCGGAGATGACCTCGGACAGGCCGGGCTTCATGTGGGCGTCATGCTCGTGGATGAGGATCGAGGCATCGACATAGCGGCCGATGTCCTTGAGCGGGATCTGGTCGAAGGCGTTGTCCGTCGCCAGCTTGTCGATGGCGGCGCTCAGCACCAGCGAGTGCCCGAGCCGCTCGTAGCCGCGATCATCCAGATAGCGCGACAGTTCCGGCGGCGCGAGCGGCGACTGGCGGAAGGTGAGGGGCCTGCCATAGTCGCGGAACTTTTTGCCGACACGCTCGACGCGGGCCGGCAGGTCGTCATGATCGAGCGGATCGAGCGGGTTGACAGAGTTCAACCGCCGCGACGGATGGCTCGCGGTCAGGCGCACCGACCATGTGCCCTCATGGTGCACATTGGTCGCCGGCCAGGCGCGGAACGCGGCGGCTTCGAGGCGGCGGATTTGGGCGAGGCCGGGCATGGGGATCCTTCAAACAGGAATCTGGCGCTTTTGGAAGAGTGTATCAACGCGCAGGGCGGTCAATCCAGCGCAAACGCTGACTTTACGCTGTCTATCAGCTCCGATGCCCAGTCAATAACGGCACTGGCCCTTTCCGGAGCCACGGAGTCGCCTTGGTAGTCTGCCAGAAGCCGGGCTTGATGCGCTTGGCTTAGCCTGGCGCCATGAACTGCTGGCAGCTTTCCGGTCTTTATAAGGTAGAGGCTGAAGGCGGATATCGCGCCCGAATGCGTGCGCGCTTTCTCGGCGGACACTGGAGCGCCGCTTGCCGTGAGCGCAGCCCGCGCCGCGTCAAACATGGCGTAATAGGCGCGGCTGCACGCATCGCGCTCAAACCCCTCCTTAAGCAGCAGCCGCGCTGCAACGAGCGAGGTCTGCGCATTGCCAATCCTCTCGGAGGCGTTCAAAGGACAACGCCCTCGCGCCGGATATTCTCCAGAAGCCTCGGATTTGAATGCTGTTCCGGGCGCTCCCAATCCGCTTCCCAAACAGGCAGCGGGGACACGTAAAGATCCGAATCGTCAAGCGAATCAAATGCAATGGAGGCAAGTTCCATGGCGGCGTCCCACAGGTCGCCGCGTTCCTTGCGCGCGCCGCGCAGGAGCACGGCGACGTCAACATCGCTGTATTTCTTGTAGTCGCCCCGCGCCCGGCTGCCATAGAGGCGCGCGCCGACCACGTCGAAACTCTTCGACGCGCGCGCAAGAAAGGCCCGCGCCGCCAGAATGGCGGCGGGGTCGGGGCCCTTGCGGGGCTTAGCTGCTGGTTTGAGCGGCGCCTGTGCCATTCCGCATCATAGTCCGGAAGCGGGCGGCGTTCAACGAGGGCGCTCACGCCCCCGCGCCCATTTCGGCGAGAAACGCGTCCAGCGCATCGAACTACTCCGGCCATGCGCCAGTGCTGCCCGATTCAATGGCGTCGTCGAGGGCTTCCTTTGAGGGATAGAGGTCGGTGAGGGTGAGCAGCGTTGCGCCGTCTTTTTCCTCGAATGTCACGGTGCTGACGGCGCCTTCGCCGCTTTCCTCGTTGGTCCAGACAAGACGCGAAGGGGGCGTCGCTTCGATATATCTGCCAAAGAACGCCATGGGCTGCTCCGAGGCGGGGTGGCCGAACACGAAGCGGTATGTTCCGCCTGTGCGGGCTTCCATTTCGCAGGAAATGAACGATATCCCGAACGATTTCGGCATCCACCAGCGCTGCATCAGCTCAGGATTGGTCCAGGCTTCGAAGATGGCGCGCGCGGGGCCGTTGAAAGTGCGCGTGACGGCGAGTTCGCGGTCGGATGTCCGTTCGACATTCGTGATGTTGCCCGAGGGGGCAGTGTCACTCTGTTTTTTCGTGTCCATCGGCTCTCTCCTTCTGTTTCAGCTCCCCGGCTATTTTGTCCAGCTCATCGAAGCGCGGGCAGTTTGTCAGCATTCGATGCAAAATCAGATGAGAAATTTGAGGGGCCGATTTTCCGCTATGGGCCAAAAGCAGTCGTTGGCATCTTCCATTGCAATGACCGCAATGGGGCCGGATGCGGAATGTCTGGTTTGTGGGGCTATTCAATCACGGTGCGATTCATCGGGCTTGTTTCAGATAATGAATACGCGCCTGTTTGCCCGGAACGAATTTAGAGGTAGGAACGACGACCCGTGTCATCTTCAGTCAGAACAGCATGCATTACAGTCGCAAAAAATTCAGCCATGGTGAGCGATTGTCGCCATTCCGGTATCCCGGCGGAAAAGCATTCCTGTACGAACGGATACTATCGTCACTTGTAGACATGGGATCACATGGGCCGGCCTACGTCGAACCTTATGCGGGCGGGGCGGGCGCTGCGTTGCTCCTGTTGTCTGAGGGCATTGTCTCCAAAATTCATCTCAATGACGCCGACCTGTGCGTATACGCCGCTTGGACGGCAGTTCTTCGCCATACCGACAGGTTCATTGAAGCGGTCGAGTCGCGGCCCGTGGATATGTCCACATGGCGCAAGTCCAAAAGTCTCGTTGAAGAGGCAAGTGCTGATACCGACCAGTTCGAGCTTGGTTTCGCTACCTATTTCCTCAACCGGACAAATCGCTCCGGCATCTTAAGAGGAGCAGGACCGATCGGTGGCTATAAGCAGGGGGGGCCTTGGAAAATCGATGCTCGCTACTACCGAGGCTCGATGGTCTCTCGCCTGAAGCGCCTTGGAAGGCTCGCAGACAAGATAGAGCTGTCGAATGAGGACGGGTTGGCTTTCCTCACCAAGTGCTCTGATGCGCTGGACAGGACCAAGACCTTCTATTTTATCGATCCACCCTATGTTAAGGCAGGCAGCCGCCTTTACCTGAACACCATGACTGAAGAAAGCCATCACGCATTGGCAGTTTTTCTAAAGAAAAACCGCTTGGGGAACTGGCTGCTTACCTACGACGATCACGAACTGATCCGGGCTGCCTACAGCGACTTTGGCTACGACCGGATCGAAATCCCCTACAGTTTGCAGAACAAGCGGCGAGAGCTGGAGATTATCGTTCAGCGGCTAGCTGATGGACAACAAGCCGTCCACGCTTAGCAGGCGTGCTCGGCCAACATTATTTTTGGTGTAACGGCCAATGGCCACGTTAAGATAGTTAGATCCGGCTCGATGCACATTGCCGGGGTGCTTCCCCATCAGACGGTATATATCGTCTCGGGCTATGTAGATGCAGCCATAGTCTGCACAGTTCGTCCGATCAATATCTGTCCCGTCATAAGGGATCACCAAAGCCCCTTGGGCGGCGGCTCGTGGTTGCTGCAGGAAAAACGCCTTGACGCGTATTAGTTCGTTGGGACCGAAGACCTTAATCCGTCGGCTGCTCTTCTGAATTGTCGCCTGCGCAAAAACGATAACACTGTCATTGCCGACCTTATTGTCATCTAGTGACAGGCCGATCCCGTCTACACCAGCATCGTTCGCTCTGTCTTGGTTCGCCGCTAACTGTTCCAGATTTTTGACTCTGCCGCTTCCTGCACGTCGTACGACGCGCTCTAGCAATTTTAGGAACCTTGCGGTCCTTCGGTTTTTTCCAAGGTGCCAAGTGTGCTGCTCGTGTCTGCCAGCGATTGCATAACAAGCGATGACCTCAAAAACATCGTCAAAGATTGCCCGGAAACCCTTCAGATGGTCCTTTTCGACCTGAATATAGTTCCCCTCGCACTCGGTCAGGTCGAAAAGGCAAAACCATAGGTAGCTCGCACCAACCCCGTCGATCTCAAACAGCTCTTTGCGGTCAAGCAACTTTGAGGATCGCATATCCCAAATGAAGGGGCAGTGATTACCAAGTGCTGTCAGTCTCTTTGTCAAAAGAGCGCGCACGTCGGAAAGGACAAAGTCTTTGGCGAGCTGCACCGCTCGAGAAGGTTCGTCTTCTGCATGTTGGGCGGCGTCAGCGTCGCCTTCAAACCTCATTGCCTCGATATAGCTCATAAGCAGAGCGTCCTCGTCCCAATCGAAGTCTCCCTCCATAAACTCACCAGTGAAAAGACATGTAAGCTGAGCAATCAGGGCAGCCTGTTCGGAATCGGCAACACTTGAAATCGGTTCGAAACGTATCTCCAGCATTCAGATGACTTTCAATGAGCGCTGAACGTTTGCCTCCGTGTTCTCCAGCCGCTCTCTCGTCTTCTCACGTTCCTCGTCGATCAATGGAACCGTCAAGTCAGCGATGCCTGAAAACACCGTTTTCGAAAGCGATTGCAGTTTAACGACGTTGTTCAGCCAATTGTCTTTGGCATAACCGGCCTCTTGTACCGCTTGATTGAAATCCCCGGTGGTTTCGAGCGTTTGTGTAGCGGTTTCGGACGCCAGAACTTTTTGCAGCGCAGGACGGTCAGTTCCCTGGCGTTGAATAACCGGTTGCTTTGTCGGCGTTCCGAACAACCATCCCATCAAATAGGCAAGTTTATCTAAATGAGAGGACGGGATGGGGTTTTCGACGATCTGGTCCGAGCGCAGTGGATGCTCACCCAAGCCCAGATATTTGCGGGTCGCTGGATTCGGCAACATCGTGTAGAGGTGAGAGAAGTCTACCTGCACCTCCGAGGAAGATGGGTTCTCTACCATTTCGGATGCGATTGCCTGTTCGAAAATCTTATAAGCGACAAGTGTCCGTAGCACCTGGCTCGGAGAGTCACCGAGCTTTTTAGAGAGATTATTCAAAACCTCTTGGCCACTGCTGCTGCCACGCTGCTGTTCAAACAAATGGACCCCGAATTTGGCTTTCGCCAGCGAACCCCAGCTTGATGGGCCGTTGATGTGCTTAAATCCAATATAATCGTTTGCGTCTTCGCGTCGTGCGACAATGAAAACAGGTAGCTCTTCTAAACTCGCACGAAATTTTTTCGGCAACGCGGGCACACTTTTTTTGCTCAAGTCACTGATAGCGTCTGGGTCCAACATCGACATAGCAGCTGCCAATCGCCGGTTACCCTCAATGATTATGTACTCTGGAACCTTTGGGTTTTCCCAAGAGGCAGCAGGCGCTTTGACACCAATCAATGGCTCGAAGCGTTCGAAGCCCTTTAGCGCAAAAGAGTCCCATAATTCTTTAAGATCAGCACGTTGCAGCAGAAGTGCAAGCGCTTCTGAAGCGCTCTTTGCTTCGCTCAGCCCAAACCGAGGATTTTCGAGGTCAAGCTGCAGCTTTTTAATAGGAATGTTTATTGGTGCGTCGGCCAAAACAGTCTCCGGCTGCAAATTGTCTGATGCGTTTACCTATCAGCCAAACTTGAAGCGAATGCAAATATCCGGCTCGCTTTTGGTGATTGACACCAAAGACCTCATTGGAAAGCCCGCTTCTGGGAGACTGCGCCACAGTTCTGAACGACCGAATTGGGGGCGCAATGCGGCCTTTACAAACAGATATCGGACGAACCCAAAAGCCCGTTCAATCCAAATATGAATCCGCCCTTTGCCCCGCGCGTTCATGATGGATTGGCAGGGTCCGGCCATAGAGCTGCCGCGTTCGCTCTGGTGTGCCGACCATGTTCGGTTCCCCAACATACGAAAAGATCGCAACATAGCGCCGGCGCGGTCCGCTTAAGGGCGCCACCCTGTGCAGCGAATATCGCCCGCGAAAGATCTGAAGGTCGCCTGGCTCAAGGTTGAGCACCTGCACCTTGTCTGAAGCGCCGCTCAGAACGCGGGAGACTTCAGCGAAATTCTCGTCCCCCTCACGAATGTGGGGCGCGTATTCGAATGCGCCGCCTTGATCCACAATGACCTTGAAACCCGCGCCCTGCCCTGTCTCGCGCTCACTTGCCGGCAACACAAATTCGGCCCCCAGCAGCAGTTTGAACC
>JANMMM010000138.1:0-5619 GCA_031373225.1 Phyllobacteriaceae bacterium
GTAGCCTGATCAGCACATGCAGACCGATCGCTGGTCTCGATCGCAGCCTGGCTGTGGATGCATCGTCCATCGTCGTCACTCTCGACACGCCACGCTCGCCGATCAGAAAGCGCGGACTCAAGCCGATGAAGGAATTATTCCGAGCCGCCTCCGATGTGTTGAGATGAAATTCAGGTGCAGCGTATTGTTTGGCCTCGACATAGTCGCTACGCCCGTCCTGATCGACGTCTGAGATTGCCAGCCCGCGAGTCGGGGCGGGAGATCCGTGATCGATGTGCCTGAGCTGCGGCGACACGTCGACATATCGCCCGGAAGAGGTCCGAACGAAGAACGGATTGCGGCTGCTCCCGCTGAGATCGCAGCCGATGCCGGATTCGTCATGCTCCATGTTGAACCACGCGGCGGGATGCTTCAGCAACTCGTCGTTCGACGTGGCCAACTCCTGCAGCATGGCCCAGCAACTCTTGCGCCACGACATGTTGGCCCCGGCCTGGCGGCCACGAACAAAGCCGACCGCTTGCAAGGCTTCCATTTCTCCGTCATTGTCGAAATCGGCGAATTTCGCGTCCCAGGCCCAGCCGGTTCTCGATAGCCCGAGTCGCTCGCTCTCATCGGTGTAGGGTGCCACTCCGGTCTTGATGAGCGCGTCGTCGATCCTGCGCCCGTCGCTCAGAAAGAGGAATTGACTCTCCTGGAGCGCCCATTTTTCCGTGATGTTGCTGACGTAGATGTCAGGGATGCCGTCGCGGTTGAGATCGGCGAAGTCGACCCCCATCCCTTTGAAGGAATCCTGACCCAACACCTTGGACCGAGGCTTGGACAAACCGCGACTGCCGTGCATCAACCGAAAGGAAACGAGGCCTTGCAACGGGAAACAGCCGAGTTCTTCGCGCGACTTCGGCGTTGCACGTGAGCAATTTACAAGGAGCCGATCAGGGCCGAAGTCGTTGGCGAAGTAAAGGTCGGGCATGGCATCGCCGTTCCTGAAATGCGCGTTCCGGACTCACATCCGGATGCGCGCGATGGGTTTCTGTTACGCCGATTTGATTGACAAAAGGCAAAGACGCCGCGCAAAACAAGACGCTGTTTACGCACCCAAATCACAATTGAGAGACCAAAATGCCGCTGCGCGACCCAAGGCCGACCGAGAAGATGTCACTTGAGGCGGCACAAACCCTGGCGATTGATGCGCTTGGCTATCTTTCCAACACACCCGACCTCATGCAGCGGTTTCTAGCTTTGACCGGCATCGACGCCGCGCAAATCCGCGAAGCTGCGAGGGAACCGCACTTTTTCGCGGGTGTTCTCAAGTTTTTCACCGCGCATGAACCGACACTGTTGGCCTTCTGCGAGGCGACAGACACGCCGCCGCAATCTGTTCACGCCGCCATCACCGCCCTGCCCGGCGGCAATGACTTTTCTCAGTAAATCTTCGCAACGGCTTGAAATAGTTCACTTTACAGAACAAGCCGCATCAGTGGTCGCCCCTCCTTTCTTGTTATCAGGGTCTTGAAACCGGCTTTTTCGAATATGCGCGTAGACCCCACGAACAGCCCAATTGATTTCGACTGTTTGGCTTGGTCCATCGGCGAGGCTTCAAGAATCCGCGCGCCGCTTGAGCGGGCATGTTCAATGCCGGCCGCGAGCAATGGATGCGACAGTCCCTTGCCGCGCTCCCTTGAGGCGAAGAAAAAGCAGGAGACCGCCCAATTGCCGGGATCATACGCTGGCCCGTCTTCCATCGGCGACGACGAACGCCCCGAATTGTTCCATTCAGGCACATCGGCACGCGGGCCGATCTGCATCCAGCCGATGGCCAAATCACCCCTCAGCGCCAGCAGGCCGGGCGGCGGGCCGGTTTCAACCCGATTGCGCATCACTTCGCGTTTGTCACCATTGCTGAATTCCTGCCGCTGCTTTGGCCTGACGCGGAAATAGGTGCACCAGCATCCGTAACAGGCGCCGCTTGGCCCGAACAGCGCTTCGAAGGCGGGCCAGTGAGCGGGCGTCAGCGGCTCAAAGCGAATATCTGTGACAGTCACCCGGCCCTCCGGTAAAACATCTGGTATCCAGCATCTGTTCCATATATGTTCCATTCATGACCGAAGAAGTCAACCGCCTGCGCTTCGGATTTTGCCGCGACTGTCTCGCCAAACAGACAAGCGCGCAGAAACGCTGCAAGGCGTGCGGCAGCCCGCGGCTTGCGGTTCATGAAGAGCTCGACCAGTTGAGCATCGCCCATATTGACTGCGACGCTTTTTACGCCTCCGTGGAGAAGCGCGACAATCCGGCGCTTCTGCACCTGCCGGTCATCATCGGCGGCGGCAAGCGCGGGGTGGTTTCCACCGCGTGCTATGTGGCGCGCATCCACGGGGTTAAATCGGCCATGCCGATGTTTCAGGCACTGAAACTGTGCCCAGACGCGACGGTGGTCCGGCCCAATATGGAGAAATACACCAAGGTTGGCCGGGAAATCCGCAATCTGATGCTCTCGCTCACCCCTCTGGTCGAGCCGGTCTCCATCGACGAGGCTTTTCTCGACCTTTCTGGCACGGAGCGCCTGCACCACGATGTCCCTGCCATGGTGCTGGGGAAATTTGCCAAGCGCATCGAAAATGAAATCGGAGTCAGCGTCTCTGTCGGTCTCTCCTACTGCAAATTCCTCGCCAAAATGTCCTCCGACATGGAAAAGCCACGCGGCTTCTCGGTGATCGGCCAAGGTGAAGCGATCGCGTTTCTGGCGCGCCAGCCGGTGTCGAAAATCTGGGGTGTCGGCAAGGCGTTCAACGAGACGCTGGCGCGCGACAATATCCAGACCATCGCCCAGTTGCAGACGATGGACGAGGCGCGGCTGATGAAGGCCTATGGGACGATGGGTCAGCGCCTGTTCCGCCTGTCGCGCGGGCTGGACACAAGGACGGTCAATCCGGAAAGCGAATTGAAAACAGTGTCTTGCGAGACGACGTTCTTTGAAGACCTGTCTCAGTTGGAGGACTTGGCGCCCATTCTGCGCAGCCTGTCGGAGAAGGTTTCAAGGCGCTTGAAAAAGGGCGGTCATGCCGGCCGCACTCTTGTTTTGAAGCTGAAATCCCATGATTTCAAGCTGCGCACCCGCAACCGCGCGCTGCCCGATCCGACACAGCTCGCAGACCGCATTTTCCGCACCGGCCTTTCATTGCTGGAGAAGGAAATCGACGGCACGAAATACCGGCTGATCGGCATCGGCGTCGCCGACCTGTCCGACCCCCACCGCGCCGATCCGATGGACCTGATTGATGTTCAGGCCACCAAACGCGCAAAAGCAGAAGGGGCGATGGACAAGGTGCGGGAGAAGTTTGGCGTCAAGGCGGTGGAGACGGGTTACACATTCCATCCGCATGCGGCGAAGCCGGGGAAAGATGAGGAGGAGGCCTAGCCCTTCGTCCGCGCCCGCGACCTGCCGCCGTCTATGGCGATCACCTGCCCGGTGATCCAGCTGCCCGCGTCGGTCAGCAACACTTCCGCTATCCCCGCCATGTCTTCCCCAACACCGATGCGCGGCAGGGCGTGTAGCGCGGCGACGGCTTGGGCGAGCGGCTGGTTTGACGTGATTGCCTTAGCGATTTCACTTTCCGTCAAGCTCGGCGCGATGGCGTTGACGCGGATCTTGGGGGCGAGTTCGGCGGCGAGCGCGCGGGTCAGGCCCTCGACGGCGCCCTTGGCCATGGAGATCGAGCCATGCATGGCAAAGCCCTGCGCCACCGCAATTGACGAGAACAGGAGCACGGACGCGGTTCCCGGGCTTGCTTTCAAAGCGGGTAGCGCCGCCTGCACGGCCTTGGCGGCCGACAGGGCGTTCAGTCTGAAATCGTTGAGGAAATCAGCTTCCGACAGCCGGCCCAGCGGCTTTAGATTGATTGAGCCGACAGCAAAGGCCAGCCCATTGAACGCGCCAGCCTCCTCGCTGACTTTTTCGACTGCGCCAGGTTCGAGCACATCAGCCGCTGTGAAGCCGCAATTGAGTTCGCGCGCCAACGCCTTAAGCTTTGGCGCATTGCGCCCGCTCAGATGCAGCTCATGCCCGCTCTTCGCCAGACGCCGCGCAATCGCCGAGCCGATGCCGCCCGCGCCGCCGTAGATCAGATATTTGCCCATTTCTCACCTCGCTGGAAAACAAGATAGCGCTGAACGGGCCTGCGCAAAGGCGGGGAGACACAAAAAAGCCGCCCGGAGGCGGCTGATTTTGTCTTTTGTTCATAAGCCTGTTTATTCAGCGTCAGCTTTCTTCGCCTTGGCTTTCGCCTTTGCCTTGGGCTTCTCCGCTTTCGGCGCGTCGGCTTCCTCATCGTCCGCCATCAGGGCTTCCTTGGTGACGATGACGTCGGTGACGCTGACTTGGCCCAGCAGCTTGTCCACGACCTTCTCCTCGAAAATCGGCGCGCGCAGGCCGGCGACCGCATCGGGATTGTTCTTGAAAAACTCATAGATTTGGCTCTCCTGACCCGGATAGCGGCGGACCTGATCGTAAAGGGCGCGCTGCAATTCCTGTTCGGAGACTTCGACGCCCGCCTTCTGGCCGATTTCGGACAGAACCAGCCCGAGGCGCACGCGGCGCTCGGCCAGCTTGCGGTAATCTTCCTTGGCTGCCTCTTCCGTTGTCTCTTCGTCGGCAAACGAGCGGCCTGCCTGCTCCAGCTCGCGGGTAATCTGCGTCCAGATATTGTTGAACTCGGCGTCAATCAGCTTGGACGGCGATTCGAACTTGTAGGCGGCGTCCAGCGCGTCGAGCAGCTGGCGCTTGACCTTCTGGCGCGTCTGAGTGCCGTACTGGCTCTCGATCTGCTCGCGGATGACGGTGCGCAGACGCTCGGCCGACTCGATACCCAGCTTCTTGGCCAGCTCGTCATTGACGACCAGCTCGTCGGCGGCGGAAACTTCCTTGACCTTAATGTCAAACGTGGCGTCTTTGCCGGCAAGATTGGCCGCGCCGTAATCCTTCGGGAACGTGATGGAAATCAGCTTTTCGTCGCCCGCCTTAACGCCGACAAGCTGCTGCTCAAAGCCCGGAATGAACTGGTTGGAGCCAAGAGTCAGCTTGGCGTCCTCGTCCTTGCCACCCTCGAAAGCAACACCGTCGACTTTGCCGAGATAGTCGATCGTGACGCGGTCGCCATTGGCGGCCTTGCCGGATTTGGTCTGAAATGTGCGGGCGCTGTCGGCGACGACTTTCACCTGCTCTTCGACTTCCGCATCGCTGATTTCAACGATGGGACGAGTGATCTGAATGGACGTGATGTCGGCGATTTCGATCTTGGGCAGCACTTCGTAATTGACCGAGAAAATGAAATCCTTCTTGCCGTCGAGAATTTCTCCGGCCTCTTTCTCGTCCTCGGTCATCTCGATTTCAGGCTGCATCGCAGCCTTTTCGCCGCGGTCGGCCGGGATCGATTTGGCCGATGAATTGATGATTTCGTTGACGAGCTCGGCCATGAACGATTTGCCGTAGAGTTTGCGCACATGCGACACCGGCACTTTTCCCGGACGGAAGCCGTTGATCTTGACCTTGCCGGTGGCGTCGGCCAGCTTTTCAGACAGTCGCTGCTCCATGTCCTTGACCGGAACGGTGACCTTGATGCCGCG
>JANMMM010000160.1:0-12052 GCA_031373225.1 Phyllobacteriaceae bacterium
AGGACAAGCGTGTTCTCGGGGTCTTTGTATGCCATTTTTAATGCCTTTATTTGCTTTCAGCGGTTTTGACGCTGATCATTTTGTCGGGGTCGGCGACCGAGCCATTGTTGTTCTGGTCGCCCTTTTTGATCTTATCGACCAGTTCCATGCCGGATTCGACCTGGCCAACGACCGTGTATTGGCCGTTGAGAAAGTCGCCGGGGGCGAACATGATGAAAAATTGCGAGTTGGCTGAATTAGGGTCCTGCGAGCGCGCCATGCCGATTGTGCCGCGCACGAACGGCTCCTTGGAGAATTCCGCCGGAATGTCCGGCAGGTCGGACCCGCCGGTGCCTGCTGCGTTCAGGTTAAAATTGCCATCTGAATCGCCAAACTGTCCATCGCCGGTCTGTGCCATGAAACCGTCGATGACGCGGTGGAACACGACGCCGTCGTAAAAGCCCTTCTTCGCCAGCGCCTTGATACGCGCAACATGCTTGGGCGCAAGGTCAGGCCGCAGGGCGATTGTCACGTCGCCGTCCTTGAGTTTGATAATCAAAGTGTCGTCAGGCGCTGCTGCATGGGCCGCAAAACTGAAGGCAAGCGCGGCGAGCGTGGTTCCAATCCGAGTTTTCATCAAAAGCCTCTGGTTAGGTGTTGAATTTCTTGGCGAGCGCTGCGGACACTGCTTTCGGAACGAAAGCTGAGATATCGCCGCCCATCGTCGCGATCTGGCGCACAAGCGTTGCCGTGATGTGGCGCGAACCCGGCGCTGCTGGGATAAACACGGTCTGAACGCCCGGCGCCATGTCGCCGTTCATCCCGGCCATGTGCATCTCATAGTCAAAATCAGTCCCGTCGCGCAGCCCGCGCACAAGAATCGCAGCGCCCGCTTGCTTCGCCGCATCGACCGCAAGGCCGTCGAATGAAACAACGGATATTTTCTTTGCCGCTTCCTTGAAGAGGCTCTCGGCTGCAATGGCAATCAGCGCCTCACGTTCGGCGAAACTGAACAGAGGCTTCTTTCCGGGATGAACGCCGATGGCCAGAACCAGCCGGTCGGCGATGGCCAAAGCACCGGCCATGACGGCTAGATGGCCGTTGGTCAGCGGATCAAACGACCCCGGATAGAGCGCAATTTTCATGCCGCGCCTCTACCTGTTTTGCCTTGCCGTTTCAACCAGTCACCTTTCGTAAAGCATGAACTCAAAATGAATGAACCTTTTTGTCCCCGTTCAGCACTCATCAACGAAACTAAACGCCATATGAAACGTTATCTCGGCACAGGCTCCTCGAAAGGACACCAACATGCTGTTTCTCCTCTGCACCGCAATGATCATCTCCATGACCGCTGCAACAGCCATCATGCTGCATGCCGAATCGTCCAAGCCGAAGGTTGAGAAGGCGCGCGTCTACTGGCATTAAGCCTCCGGTGCCGCGGCCTCTTCTTCCCCGTCCTCGTCGCCTTCCGGTTCGTTGATCCGCTCGACTGACGCAACTTTTTCGCCCTCCGCCGTGTTGAAAATGGTTACGCCCTTTGTGGCGCGGCTGGCGATGCGGATGCCGCCGACCGGCACGCGGATCAGCTGCCCGCCATCCGAAACAAGCATAAGCTGGTCCGCGTCGCCCACCGGGAACGTCGCAATCATCCTGCCAATCTCTTCAACCTTGCTCGTGTCCGTCGCCCTAATTCCTTTTCCGCCCCGGTTGGTGACGCGGAAGTCATACGAGCTCGAGCGCTTGCCATAGCCATATTCACTGACAGTCAGAACGAACTGCTCGGCGGCTTTCAGTTCCGCATAACGCTCGGACGAAAGCTCCGTGTCCTCCACCGCCTCTTCGCCGACCAAAGCCACTTCCTCAACATCCGTTGCACCCAGCGCCCTGCGCTCGGCAACTGCCTGTTTCAAATAGGCCGCGCGTTCCGCGGGAGAGGCGTTTACGTGCCGGAGAATTGCCAGCGAAATCACCTTGTCCGTCTCGGCCATATTAATGCCGCGCACGCCGATCGAGTTACGCCCGGCAAAGACCCGCACATCGGTCACCTCGAAGCGGATGCACTGGCCGGATGAGACCGTCAGCAGCACGTCGTCATTCTCGCCGCACGTCTCGACGCCAAGGATTTCATCGCCCTCTTCGTCAAGTTTCATGGCGATCTTGCCGTTGCGGTTGACCTGGACAAAATCCGACAGCTTGTTGCGCCGCACAGTGCCGCGCGTCGTGGCGAACATCACGTCGAGCCCGGCCCAGCTCTCTTCGTTTTCCGGAAGCGGCATGATCGAGGTGATGCGCTCGCCCTGTTCGAGCGGCAACAGATTAATCAACGCCTTGCCGCGCGACTGCGGCGTGCCGACGGGAAGCCGCCAGACTTTTTCCTTGTAGACGATGCCGCGCGACGAAAAGAACAGCACCGGCGTGTGGGTGTTGGCGACAAACAGCCGGTTGACGAAATCCTCGTCCTTGGTCGCCATGCCGGAGCGGCCTTTGCCACCGCGCCGCTGCGCCTTGTAGGTCACAAGCGGCACACGCTTGATATAGCCGGTGTGGCTGACGGTGACGACCATGTCCTCGCGGGCGATGAGGTCCTCATCCTCCATGTCCGGCCCGCCATCGGCAAGCTCGGTGCGGCGCGGCGTCGCAAACTGGTCGCGCACGGCGGCGAGCTCGTCTTTGACGATCTGCTGGATGCGGTCGCGCGAAGCGAGGATGTCGAGAAAATCCTTGATCTCAACGCCGATTTTCTCCAGCTCTTCCGCGATTTCCTCACGGCCCAGTGCCGTAAGCCGCGCAAGACGCAGATCGAGAATGGCCTTTGACTGCTCATCGGAGAGGAAATAGGTGTCATCGTCGTTCAGCTTATGGCGCGGATCGGCGATCAGCAGCACCAACGGCGCGACGTCCCTGGCCGGCCAGCGGCGCTCCATCAGCTCGGCTTTCGCCGTCGCCGGATCGGGCGCGCGGCGGATCAGCGCGATGATCTCGTCAATATTGGCGACGGCGATGGCAAGGCCGACCAAAATATGCGCCCGGTCCCGCGCCTTCTTCAAAAGGAACTTCGTGCGGCGGCTGACGACCTCTTCGCGGAACGAGACGAAGGCGCGCAGCATGTCCAGGAGCGTCATCAGCTCGGGCTTGCCGCCGTTCAGCGCCACCATGTTGCAGCCAAACGAAGACTGCAGCGGGGTGAAGCGGTAGAGCTGGTTCAAGACAACGTCCGAAACCGCGTCGCGCTTCAATTCGATGACGACGCGGTAGCCGTCGCGGTCGGACTCGTCGCGCATGTCGGAAACGCCCTCGATACGCTTGTCGCGCACCAGTTCGGCCATTTTCTCGATCATCAGCTTTTTGTTCACCTGATAGGGAACTTCGGAGATGATGATCGCCTCGCGGTCGCCCTTAAACTGCTCGATATGGGCGCGGCCGCGCATGATGACCGAGCCGCGGCCTGTGGCGTAGGCGGAATGAATGCCGGAGCGGCCAAGAATTATGCCGCCGGTCGGGAAGTCCGGCCCCGGAATGTGCTCCAGCATTTCCGAAAGTTCGATCTCCGGCTTTTCGATCAGCGCCAGACAGCCGTTGATGACTTCGCCGAGATTGTGTGAGGGAATATTCGTCGCCATGCCGACGGCGATGCCGCCTGCGCCATTGACCAGAAGGTTCGGGAACTTCGCCGGCATGACCACCGGCTCTTGCAGCGTGCCGTCGTAATTGTCTTTGAAATCAACGGTTTCCTTGTCGAGATCATCCAGCAGCGAATGCGCGGCGCGCTGCAGGCGGCATTCGGTGTAGCGCTCGGCGGCCGGCGGATCACCGTCAATCGAGCCGAAATTGCCCTGTCCGTCGATCAGCGGCAGCCGCAGCGACCAGTCCTGCGCCATGCGCGCCAGCGCATCGTAAATCGCCGGGCCGGAATGCGGATGGTATTTACCCATGACGTCGCCGGTGACGCGGGCGCATTTCACATGCTTCTTGTTCCAGTCAATGCCAAGCTCCGACATGCCGAACAGAATGCGCCTGTGCACCGGCTTCAGTCCGTCGCGCACATCCGGCAGCGCCCGCGACACGATCACACTCATGGCGTAATCGAGATAGCTGCGCTGCATTTCATCGATGATGGAAATCGGCTCGATGCCCGGCGCGTTCGCCCCGCCATCGCCTGGATTGGTCAGATCACTCAAAATTTGCCTGCCGGTTAGAGAATCAGCTGCGGTCTTATAACGTTTCGCGCCCATAAAAGCGAACGCAGGTCAAAACTGTTTGCGCCGATAAAGCTATATGTATCAATATGTTAGAGAGTTTTTTAGGGAACATTGGAAAAGATCAATTCTGTTCTTATCCGTTTGAGACGCGGCGTGCCTTGATATAGTGTCAGACCATGTCGAATCTCCTGACAGTTTTTCCCGTCAACAGCAGCCGCTGGGACGACTTTTATTCGTTGTTCGAAGGGCGCGGCGGACCAAAGTCATGCTGGTGCATGATTTGGCGTTCCTTTGAAACCAGCCCTGACATGACCGACAAGGCAGCCCGCAGGGCCGCGATGCAACAGCGGATCATATCGAACAATCCTGTGGGTCTGCTCGGATATTTTGAAGGGGCTGCGGTTGCTTGGTGCTCTGTCGCCCCCCGCGCGACATTTAAGAAAACGCTTGGCGGGGTGAATGCTGATTCCGATACTGAAGAGTCGGTCTGGTCACTCACTTGCTTCTTCGTGAAACGGGAATTGCGAGGACGCAGCTTTTCGGCCCAGTTGATCGACGCCGCTGAAGACTACGCGCGCGCCAATGGCGCCAAGGTCATCGAAGCCTATCCGGTTGATCCAAATTCGCCGAGCTACCGCTTCTCAGGATTTGTGCCGATGTTTGAGGCGCGCGGCTTCCGAAAAGCCGGAGCGGCGGGCGCTCGAAGAAATGTGTTCAGAAAAGGCCTTGAAGCTTTGGTCTAGAAATTGCCCGCGCCGGGCGAAGTTTGCCGGCTCAAATAAACGCGCGCCCTCTTCGGCCTTTGCCTGTTTAATCACCCGGCAAGCTGATATGAGCAGACAAATCGTCTGTCAGTCAGGCGGTAAAACGGGGGAGCTCGTCTTGCCGGTATGGGATCAATTGTTCAACGCGCTGGTTACCTTGATGGTCACCATCGATCCGCCGGGCCTGGCGCCGCTGTTTCTGGTGCTGACGCGCGGCATGGACCGCAGCCAGCGCAAACAGGTGGCCGTGCGGGCCAGCATCATCTCCTTTCTTGTGCTTTCAATGTTCGCCTTGTTGGGAATTGCCATCCTCTCGGTGTTCGGCATCACCGTCGCCGCATTCCGTGTGGCGGGTGGATTTCTGTTGTTTTACATCGCCTTCGAAATGATCTTTGAGCGTCGCCAGCAGCGGCACGAGCAGAGCGCCGAAACCGCCATCACCCGCGACATGATCCACAACATCGCCGCCTTCCCGCTCGCCATCCCGCTGATCGCGGGGCCGGGCGCGATCTCCGCGACCATCCTGCTCGCCGACACGTCCGGCAGCGTGCAAGGGCGGCTTGCGCTCGCCGGCATCATCGCCGTCTGCATCGCCGCGTCTTATCTGGTGTTTATTGTCGCCGACCGTGTGGACAAATTCCTCGGCCAGACCGGCCGCTCCATCCTGACGCGGCTGCTGGGGTTGATCCTCGCAGCGCTGGCAGTTCAGTTTGTGGCGGACGGGGTGAAGATACTGGCGGGGTAAGTTCCCCGCATACAGGGCAAAGGACGGAGCAAAGATAGGGGACAGTTTACTTTTTGCCAATTCTGCTGGAAATTTTTAACTGCGCTGGCAAAAAGTAAACTGTCCCCGATCTCTCCACCGCTCAACATCAAAACGGAATCTCATCATCCAGATCGCGCGAGAAGCTCCCGCCGCCGCTTGCCGGCGCCGCAGCTGGTGCGCGGCTGCCGAAGCCGCCGTTCGACGCCGCTGGCGCATTGGAGCGCCCGGAATCGCTCTCGCCATAATCGCGCGCGCCGCCGCCATCGTTCTTGGAATCAAGCATCGTCAGCTCGCCGCGGTATTTTTGCAGCACGATCTCGGTCGTGTAGCGGTCGGCGCCGGACTGGTCGGTCCATTTGCGCGTCTGCAGCGCGCCTTCGATGTAAACCTTCATGCCCTTCTTCAGGTACTGCTCGGCCACCTTGGCAATGCCGTCATTGAAAATGACAATGTTGTGCCACTCGGTCTTTTCCTTGCGCTCGCCACTGTTCTTGTCGCGCCAGCTCTCGGAGGTCGCGAGGGAAAAGCTCACCACGCTGTCGCCCGACTGCATTTTGCGCACTTCCGGATCCTTACCCAGATTGCCCACCAACGTCACTTTGTTCACACTGCCGGCCATGATGGCGCCTCACATTTTAAACCGGGCGTCCCGCACGCCCATTGCACGCTTTGCTCTAACGCTAAAACACCCAAGCCGCTTGCCGCTATTGCCGATGTCCACAGGCTTTATGTTTCTTGTTTGTTCTATTTCGTTAACCAAAAGTTGTCAAGCGGCAAACTTGCGCGGACCAGGAAAAAAAGCCTTGAAAAGAAATGGCCCCGCCGCATCAAATTTGATCGCGCGCGGGGCCGGTCGGGTTTCCCCTTGCCCTTCAGTAGGGCATTTATCTTTCGCCTGCATTATGGTGAGGCGACAAAAAGTCAGCGATGTGGGTCATGCGGGAGCGCCCGCTGCGCAGTCAAGTCAGGTGGCGTCATGCTCCCCTCCTTTGCAGATTTTGAGTCCCAAACGCGGCTCAATAAGAGGATGTTGCTCCTGTTTGCAGGCTGCGTCAATAAAAATGCCACGAGTGTGAAGTCACGTTTTATTTTTCCTGCTACTTAACGTCACGCTGATATGTTCCTTATTTGTTCGTAGCTTTGAATTGCGCTATGTCACCATCCTGCAGCATGAGTCGGTGCAATCCCCTGTTTCGGCGCGGGTGAACCTCGACAATCGCCGCCACAGGTTTACATACACGGTTTCTCAAGTTTCAGGCGTCCCATGTCCGATCAGAAATATCTCTCCGTGCGCGGCGCGCGCGAGCACAATTTGAAAAATGTCGATGTAGATCTGCCGCGCAACAAGCTGACGGTGATGACCGGCCTGTCCGGCTCGGGCAAATCCTCGCTCGCCTTTGACACAATCTATGCCGAAGGCCAGCGCCGCTATGTCGAGAGCCTGTCCGCCTATGCGCGGCAGTTTCTCGAATTGATGCAGAAGCCGGATGTGGACCAGATTGACGGGCTTTCTCCCGCCATTTCTATCGAACAGAAAACCACCTCGAAAAACCCGCGATCGACGGTCGGGACGGTGACGGAAATCCATGATTACCTGCGCCTGCTCTACGCCCGCGTCGGCATCCCCTATTCGCCCGCCACCGGCCTTCCCATCGAAAGCCAGACCGTCAGCCAGATGGTGGACAAGGTCCTGGCGCTGGAGGAAGGCACGCGGCTCCTGATCCTCGCGCCGATCTCGCGCGGCCGCAAAGGCGAGTTCAAGAAGGAGCTGGCCGAGGTTCAGAAAAAAGGCTTCCAGCGCGTCAAGGTCGATGGCGTGTTCTATGAGATCGCCGAGGTTCCGGCGCTCGACAAGAAATACAAGCACGACATTGACGTGGTGGTGGACCGCGTCGTCGTGCGGCCAGATCTGGGCGCGCGGCTGGCGGACAGTCTGGAAACCTCGCTGCGCCTGTCCGAAGGCCTTGCCGTCGCCGAATTCGCCGACAAGCCGCTGCCGCCGTCGGAAACCTCCGAGGAAGGCGCGAACAAGTCGAAGAACGAGACGCATGAGCGTTTGCTGTTCTCGGAAAAATTCGCCTGTCCCGTGTCGGGCTTCACCATCGCCGAAATCGAGCCGCGGCTGTTCTCGTTCAACAACCCGTTCGGCGCCTGCCCCGCCTGCGACGGCCTCGGCTCGCAACGCGTTGTTGATCCGGAACTCGTCGTGCCGGAGGACCATGTGTCGCTGCGCGAAGGCGCCGTCGCGCCATGGGCCAAGTCCACGTCTCCCTACTACACCCAGACCCTTGATGCGCTCGGCAAAGCGTTCGGCTTCAAGTTGGGCGACCGCTGGCGCGACATTCCGGAGGAGGCCAAACAGGCCATCCTCTATGGCACCGGCAAGAAGGAAATCGCCTTCGCCTACGACGACGGGCTGCGCTCCTACAAGACCACCAAAACCTTCGAAGGCGTCATCACCAATCTGGAGCGGCGCTGGAAGGAGACGGATTCGGCATGGTCCAGGGAGGACATTGAGCGCTACATGTCCTCCACCCCCTGCCCCACCTGCGGCGGCCACAGGCTGAAGCCGGAAGCGCTGGCGGTGAAGATCGGCGGCAAGCATATTGGCGAGGCGGCGGCTTTATCTATTCGCGATGCGGTGAAATGGTTCACTGATCTGCCGAGCCTGTTTAACGCCAAACAGGCCGAAATCGCCCCTAGAATTCTGAAGGAAATCCGCGACCGGCTGAACTTCCTCAACGATGTCGGCCTCGACTATCTGTCGCTCTCGCGCAATTCCGGCACGCTGTCCGGCGGCGAGAGCCAGCGCATCCGTTTGGCCTCGCAGATCGGCTCCGGCCTCACCGGCGTTCTGTACGTCTTGGATGAGCCCAGCATCGGCCTGCACCAGCGCGACAATGAGCGCTTGCTGGTGACGCTCCGGCATCTGCGCGATCTCGGCAACACCGTCATCGTCGTCGAGCATGACGAAGACGCGATCATGTCTGCCGATTATGTCGTCGATATGGGTCCGGCGGCGGGCATTCATGGCGGCGAAATCACCGCGCAGGGCACGCCGGCGCAAGTGCTGGCCAATCCGAATTCGCTGACCGGGCAATATCTGTCCGGCAAGCTCGGCATCGACATCCGCGCCGAGCGCCGCCCGATCCACAAGAGCAAGCGCATCAAGGTCGTCGGCGCGCGCGGTAATAATCTGAAGAACGTTTCAGCGGAAATCCCGCTCGGCTGCTTCACGGCGGTGACCGGCGTGTCCGGCGGCGGCAAATCCACCTTCCTCCTCGAAACCCTCTTCCGCGCCGCCTCGCGCCGCATCATGGGTTCGCGCGAGCATCCGTCCGAACATGACCGCATCGAGGGGCTGGAGCTGCTCGACAAGGTCATCGACATTGACCAGTCGCCGATTGGCCGCACGCCGCGCTCCAACCCCGCCACCTATACCGGCGCCTTCACGCCGATCCGCGACTGGTTCGCCGGCCTGCCGGAAGCCAAGGCGCGCGGCTATCAGCCGGGGCGTTTCTCGTTCAACGTCAAAGGCGGCCGCTGCGAGGCCTGCCAGGGCGACGGCGTCATCAAGATCGAGATGCATTTTCTGCCCGACATGTATGTCACCTGCGAAGTCTGCCACGGCAAGCGCTATAACCGCGAGACGCTCGACGTCACCTTCAAGGGCAAATCAATCGCCGATGTGCTGGATATGACGGTCGAAGAAGGCGTCGAACTCTTCGCCGCCGTCCCCGCCGTGCGCGACAAGCTCGTCACGCTCAACGATGTCGGCCTCGGCTATATCCACATCGGCCAGCAGGCGACAACGCTTTCCGGCGGCGAAGCCCAGCGCATCAAACTCGCCAAAGAACTCTCCAGAAAAGCCACCGGCCGCACCCTCTACATCCTCGACGAGCCGACCACCGGCCTGCATTTCCACGATGTGAAAAAGCTGTTGGAGGTGCTGCACGAACTGGTCGATCAGGGCAACACGGTGGTGGTCATCGAGCACAATCTCGAAGTCATCAAGACGGCGGATTGGATCATCGACCTAGGCCCCGAAGGCGGCGACGGCGGCGGGGAGATCGTCGCCGCGGGGCGGCCGGAGGATATTGTCAATGAGCCGAGGAGCTATACGGCGAAGTTTTTGAAAGGGCTGCTGGGGCGGAGGACACGGGCAAGAGAGGCGGCGGAGTGAGAAGTTTCTTCACTCTGGCGCAACAACGCCAAGCCCTATGTTCGTAGCTCCCAGGAGGCAGAGTGAACCTAAGAATTCCTGCATGGCGATAACATAGTTGAGCAAAAAAACTTGAACTGTTCTTTCAATGTTCGCTTGCGCTATCAGCGCACTCTCGCGATAAAATTGAACAAGGGGGACAGCATGTCGGATTCTTTTGATATCACTAGATTTCTGGCTAACGAACAGCCTAAAGAACAGTATCAGCAGCAGCTGCGGCGGCTGCAGGATACGGGGAATTCTACAGAGTGCATTGAGCAGGCCGTAGAAGGCGCGCTCAAGAACCTCGGAGCTGCAGGTCAGAAGTCTTTTGTCATCTACGGCGAGCCTCAAAGCGGCAAGACTGAGATGATGATTTGCCTCACCGCCAGATTGATGGACGGCGGCCATCGTTTTATCGTTCACCTTCTCAACGACAGTGTTGATCTTCTCGGTCAGAATTTGAGCCGCTTTCACAATTCCGGCCTCGCGCCGGCGGCGCAGAATTTCATGGAGATTGTTGATCCGGCTATTGATGTCAAAGTCGGGCCATTTGTCGTCTTCTGCAAGAAAAACGGCAGTAACCTTCGCGACCTGATTAACAAGATCGGAAAGATGCCCGGTGTCATCGTCATTGATGACGAGGCCGATTTCGCCACGCCGAACTCCAAAGTCAATAAGAATGAGAAGACGCCGATCAACGAGCTTATCGGGCAGATTATAGGAAGTACAGGTCACTATGTCGGCGTTACGGCGACGCCCGCGCGGCTTAATTTGAACAATACATTCGAGAATGACTCGAAGATTTGGGTCAAGTTTCCAACCCATCGAATGTATACTGGTCAAGACCACTTTTTTCCAATGAACATTGAGGAAGTCGGCATCTCAGGCTTGGAATACCAGCTTGAGCTCATGAACGATAAGTATGACGACTTTCGCCACGAACGGAATGCGCTGTTCCGGTTCATGGTCAACGTTGCTCATCTAAACCTATCGGCACGGGACGAGGAAAATTTCTCGATGCTGATCCACACCAGCGGGCGCAAGATAGATCACAAGAACGACCTTGAAAACTTTCGGAAAATTTTGGTCGTTTTGAATGACAAGAACCACGCCAAGTTCGCGAAATATGCGGAGGAAATCTGGAACGCAGCAAAGGCGGCGCACGCGGATATGACGCCGGATAGCCTCACGCGCTACGTGCTTAACAACATCCGTAGAAGCACGATAATTGTCCTCAACAGTGAGGCGGAATTCAAAAAGTATGGAGGAAACGCGACCAGTCCTTCAGCCTTGTTCACGCTGGTAATCGGCGGAAATATTGTCTCTCGCGGTGTGACGTTCAACAATCTGTTGAGCATGTTTTTTACCCGTGACGTCAAAAACAAGCTCCAACAAGACACATACATCCAACGTGCGAGGATGTTTGGCAAACGGGGAGCGTATCTCCGCCACTTTGAGCTGACGATTCCAAGTGCTCTGTATGCCGATTGGCATCGCTGCTTCGTCTATCACCGGCTTGCACTGGCATCGATTGAAAGCGGGCTCGGCTCTCCCGTGTGGATCGCTGACCACCGAATCTCCGCGGTAGCCAGCGCCAGCATCGACCGTTCCACGGTAGACTTGGATCGCGGGGAAATGAGCTTCGCGATGTTTGATTTCGACGACAAGCTCGACGAAATCGCGCAATCCAATGTCTCAGCCGCTGATAAGGTCAACCAACTAGGCCATCACCTTGGCGACGCTGCGTTCCCCCGATACCTCAGAGAGTTCGTTCTGCGGCAACTTTCGACGGGCAAACAAGGTATGAAAGTCTTTGTCAGTGCCGGGATGTTCCCGAGCATGTCAGATAACGAAAAGGCGCAAATTCAAAGGCGGCAAGGATTCCTGACAATCAGGGAGGGGGATCGCGTCGGCAACACGTCGCATTTTCTTCGCATTTTCAGAAATGACGATGGAAAGGCCCGACTGTTTTACAAGTTTGATGGCTCGATCCAGTTCATCAAGAATCTCAAGAAATGATCGGCGAGTTTGAGAGGTATCACGGCGCAGCCATCCGAGACCTGGTGGTGGGTTGCGGTAAGCCAGTGCGAATTGAAGCGAACGATGATCTTGGCCGGGTGAACACTTTCATCGGCCGCGA
>JANMMM010000070.1:0-5949 GCA_031373225.1 Phyllobacteriaceae bacterium
GCTTTTCAACATTGACCTCCGCGACATTCGGCGTGCGGTTCTATCAGCCGGTGGATTTCTACCGGCTGGTGGAGCGGGCGGTGAAATATGGCGTCATCTTTATTGGCGCGGCGTTCCTGATCGTGTTCGCCATCGAGCTTCTGTCCGGCGGGCGGATGCACATGGTGCAATATGCCATGTCCGGGCTGATGATCGTGATGTTCTTCGTGCTGCTGCTGGCCTTCGCCGAGCATGTCGGGTTCGGCGCATCTTACGGCATCGCCTCCGGCGCGACGGGCGCGGTGATTTCCTGGTTCGTCGCCTCGCTGTTTCCGGGAAAGAAATGGACGTTGGCGGCGTTCGGCAGTTTCGCAGTGCTCTACGGGCTGCTCTACATGGTGCTGCGGCTTGAGGAGACGGCGCTTCTGGCGGGCGCGATCACCGGGTTCCTGCTGTTGACCGTATTGATGGTTTCGACCCGCAAGGTCGAATGGCAATAAGGCCAGAGTGGCGGCGCGTCCGCCACGGCAATCTTGACTGAACTCCACCCTCCGCTGCCCGCCCCAGGCAGGGCCGGGGGGTGTTACTTCACTTTCACTCCAGGAGTGCCAAGGACTCCGCGTGTCTTTGGCGTCTTTGGGGTCTTCTTGAACTTCAGGCATTTGCAGACGTCGTCTGTGCAGCTTGCAATGTCGCCGCATACGCCGTCGCTGAACATGTCGTTGCAGTCGGCGTCTCCGGTGCAAGTGCACTGCAATCCTTCGCAAGAGTAGCCAAGGCGTTTGCCGCCAACGCTGTTGTTTGCCACAGGAATGCTGAGAGGCGCGTTTTGATTTGACTTGGAAAAGAAGGAGTTTGCCGCTGGCGCCGCAAAAACCGCTGAAGTGAAGGAGAAAGCGGCCAAAGCCGCAATCATCAAGCCCGTGGTCCGAAGCATTTTTTCCATCCTTTTTTGTTTGTGTTTCTGTCTTGCATCCCGACAAGTGTCAGACTGCCTGTCAAACATGATTGCTAGCACCTGAATGCAGAATGAATAGGCGATTCCAGTTGCATTTGAACTTTTCTTAGACATCTCCGCGTTTCATCAGGTGACAGCGCCTTGTAAATGCGGCGATGAACCGCCCCTCACGCGACTGTGTTACAGATTGATTTGAAGGGGTTAGGTGATTCTGGCATAGAGCGGAAAAGGAGATTTTCATGAACCGTCTGACCGCCGCCGCTTTCGGCCTGATCGCCGCCTCGCTTTTCCCCGCCACATCCTTCGCCGAAACCAAGACCGCCATCTTCGCGGGCGGCTGTTTCTGGTGCGTGGAGAAGGATTTCGACCATGTGGCGGGCGTCATTTCGACCATTTCCGGCTACACCGGCGGGCATGTGAAGAACCCGACCTATGGCGACGTCACGTCCGAGCAGAGCGGCCACCGCGAGGCGGTGAAGATCGAATATGATTCGACCAAGACCGACTATGCCAAACTGCTGGATGTTTTCTGGCATTCCACCGACCCGACCGACGCCTCCGGCCAGTTCTGCGACAAGGGCGAAAGCTACACGCCGGCGGTTTTCGTCATGTCTGCCGATGAGAAGGCGCTGGCCGAGAAGACCAAGGCGGAGGTCGCCGCGCAGCTCGGCACGAAAATCGCGACCATCGTGGTGGACGCCGCCGAGTTCTATCCGGCGGAAGACTTCCACCAGAATTATTATCAGACCAACAATCTGAAATATTCCTACTACCGCAACGCCTGCGGCCGCGACGACCGGGTGAAGAGGATCTGGGGCGCTGAGGCGCACCGGGGGATTGAGAAGGCGGCGGGGTGAGCGCAAAGCCGGACAAGCTCCCTCTTTATCACGCCCCGTTTCCGGTCTGATTCATTGAATTCCAAGGGACGTCCAGGGCGTGTGGTCCTGCCGTATGGAACTGATTGAGAGTGTGGCTCGCCACACGCCCTGCAACGGCTTTTTGCCCGGGCTGGCGCGAGGGGCGCTTTCGGTAAAAGCGCGGCAGGGCCAGGAGGGACATGGCTAAGGGGCTCCGCCCGCCGGAATAACCACATCCGGCTGCCATAGGCCGCCCGCTCCCCCGAATGCCGGTTGATCACCCGGTCCCCATGAGAGCAGCGGGGTCAGTATGGGGCAAAACGCGGGCCGTGGGATAAAGTGTGTCGCACATTTCGAGTAAGACATTGATAATGATAGATATTATTTTTTCTGACGGCTGATTCAATCCCGCATTTTTTGACTCTCCCTCACCTGCTTCGCTTTGCGAAGCTGTCCTCTCCCCGTGGGGGAGAGGCGAAGGAGCGCTGCCGCTTTCCCCTCTCCCCGCCGGGGAGAGGACAGCCTTGCGCAGCAAGGCAGGTGAGGGAGTGTCTGAAGGATGCGGAAAGGGCGATTTGCGCCTATATCCCCTCGCCCTTGAGCAGCCTCGGCTGCCCCGCGCTCTTTCCCGACGCCTGCCCGATGAAAAAGTCCTTCAGCCTCGGCAGCCGGTCAACAATGCCAAGCCCCAAATCCCGCAGCGCGCGCAGCGGCGTGTTGTCGTTGGAGAACAGCCGGTTCAACACATCGGTGGTGACACCCATCTGCACCGTGTCGAACCGCCGCCATTGCTCATAGCGCTGCAGCACCGTCAGCGAGCCGATGTCCAATCCGAGGCGCGCGGCTTCGACAATAGTCTCCGCCAGCGCCGCCGCATCCTTGAAGCCTAAATTGAGGCCCTGCCCGGCGATCGGGTGGATGCCGTGCGCGGCGTCGCCGGCGAGCGCGATGCGCGGCTTGACGAATTCGCGCGCCAGCGTCAGGCCGAGCGGGAAGGCGCGGCGCTGGCCTTCGACGCTAAGGTCGCCGAGCTTCAGGCCGAAGCGGCGTTCCAGCTCCTCTTCGAACACCAGATCATCGCTGGCGATCAGCGCGTCGGCGTCCTTGGTCCGCTCGGTCCAGACCAACGACGACCGGTTGCCCTTCAGCGGCAGGATGGCGAAGGGGCCGGCGGGGAGGAAATGCTCCTCGGCGCGGCCATTGTGCGGGCGCTCATGCGCAACGGTGACGACGATGCCGGACTGCTCATAGTCGACATGGACAATCTTGATGCCGGCCATGTCGCGCAGCTTTGACTTGACGCCGTCGGCGGCGATGAGCAGCTGCGCCTGAATATTTTCGCCGCTGGACAGTGCCACCTCGACGCTTCCGGGTTTGACCTCAAAGGATGAAACGCCTGTTCCATCGCTCACCTTGACGCCAAGCTCCGCCGCCCTGCGGCGCAGCGCCCGGTTCAGCGCGACGTTTGGCACCATATGGGCGAAGGGATCGCCTTCCGCCGCCTCGCCGCCGAAAGTCAGAAACACCGGACGCACCGGGTCGGACGTGCGCGAATCTGTGACGATCATTTCGTTGATCGCCTGCGCCTCGGGCAGAATTTCATCCCACACGCCGAGCTGGTCCAGCATCCTCGCTGCGGCGGCGGCGACGGCGGAGGCGCAGGTGTCACGCTCGAACGCGCCGGGTGGGGCGGCATCGACAACTTGTATTTCGAGGTCCGGCGCGGAGGATTTGATGGCAACGGCAGTAGCGAGGCCGACATAACCGGCGCCTGCGATGACAATATCTGTGCGCGATTTCTTACCTGTGTACGCCATGTTCAACTTTCCTGTCATTCACCGGTCTTGACTATGGGCGGCGTGCTGCCGCATTGATTGACCTAAACGTCAAAAAAAGAGCGGCATCATGTCCAGCGCCATGCAAGAACTGATTTCCATTCTCGACCTTGAGGGCCTGGAACACAATCTGTTCCGTGGTCGCAGCCCGCAGGTGGGCTGGCAGCGGGTGTTTGGCGGCCAGGTGATCGCGCAGGCGCTGGTGGCGGCGCAGCGCACGGTGGACCCGTTGCGCCATGTCCATTCGCTGCACTGCTATTTCATGCGCCCCGGCGATCCTGCGGTGCCGATCATCTATGAGGTGGACCGCATCCGCGACGGCGGCACGTTCACGACGCGGCGCGTTGTCGCCATTCAGCACGGGCATGCGATCTTTGCGCTGTCGGCCTCGTTCCAGATTGACGAACCGGGGCTTGACCATCAAATCCCGATGCCGGCGAATGTTCCCGGTCCCGACACTTTGATGAGCGATCGGGATTTCCGCGACAAATATCTCGCCGCCGCGCCGCCGCATATCCGCAAATTTTTCGAGCGCGAGCGTCCGTTTGAGATGAAACCGGTGTCGCTCAACCATTATTTTTCCAAGGAGAAGCTGCCGCCGGAGCAGCATGTCTGGTTCAAGGCGACCGGCGACGCGCCGGACGACCGCACAATCCAGACCGCGATGCTGGCCTATTTCTCCGACATGACGCTGCTGGACGCGACGCTGTTCGCGCATGGCAAGAGCATCTTCGAGCCGGACCTGCAGGTGGCGAGCCTCGATCATTCCATGTGGTTCCACCGACCGGTGAATCTGGAGGACTGGCTCCTGTACACACAGGACAGCCCGAGCACATCGGGCGGGCGCGGCTTTGCGCGCGGGGCGATTTATGCACGGTCCGGCGCGCTTATAGCGTCGACCGCGCAGGAGGGGTTAATTCGCATAAAGACGAATGCCTAAAATTTAATCTCCAAGAAAAGTCTGCTCATCATTTCATCATTAATCTTTGCTTAAGAATCCATCTCTTCCAGATGGATGAGTTGCTATTGTTTTATATCAATGACTTAGGTCAAAGAATCCCACTTGGCACGGCTCTTGAATACCATTGACATGAAGTTGCGGGAAACCCCCGCGATGGAGCGTGTCTTCTGACGAGCATTCAGAAGAGGGCATGGGATCACACTCCAACCGGATCAAGGGGCAAAGCCAGATGAAAATAGTCATGGCCGTCATCAAACCGTTCAAGCTCGATGAGGTGCGCGAAGCGCTGATCGGGCTGGGCATACAGGGGCTCACCGTGACCGAAGTGAAAGGTTACGGGCGGCAGAAGGGGCATACGGAAATTTACCGCGGCGCGGAATATGCCGTCTCTTTCCTGCCAAAACTGAAAATCGAAGTCGCTGTCCAGAGCGATCAGGTCGACAAAGTCATCGACGCCATTTCCGGCGCGGCCAAGACCGGCCAGATCGGCGACGGCAAAATCTTTGTCTACACGATCGACCACGCCGTGCGCATCCGCACCGGCGAAAAAGACAATGAAGCGCTTTGAGTTTTTCAAGAAGGACATGAAAATGAGACTGAACACACTGAAAGCTGGAGCGCTCGCGGCCCTCGCCGCCCCGCTCTGCGCCATTGCGGTATTCGCACAGGACGCCGCGGCCCCCGCCGCTGAGGCTGTTGCCGCCGCCGCCCCTGTCGTCAACAAGGGCGACACGACATGGATGCTGGTTTCCACCATCCTCGTCATCATGATGACCATTCCCGGTCTTGCCCTGTTTTACGGCGGCCTTGTGCGCGCCAAAAACATGCTCTCGGTGCTGATGCAGGTGTTCGCCGGCTTTGCGATCATTGCGCTGCTTTGGGTGATCTACGGATACACGCTGGCCTTTGTCGGCGCGGGCTCTGCGGCGGACGCGACGGCGCTGACGCCTTATATTGGCAATCTGTCGAAAATGTTCCTGAGCGGCGTCACACCCGACTCGGTGGTGGAGACGTTCTCCAAGGGCGTGTTCATCCCGGAACTCACTTTCGTTGTGTTCCAGCTGACTTTCGCGGCCATTACCCCGGCGCTGATCGTCGGCGCGGTGGCCGAGCGGATGCGCTTCGGCTCGCTCATGGCCTTCATCGTGCTGTGGTTCACCTTCGCCTACCTGCCGATCGCCCATATGGTCTGGTGGTGGGGCGGTCCGAGCGCAGCTGACGCGCCGTCCGGACTGCTGTTTGCCATGGGCGCGCTTGACTTCGCCGGCGGCACGGTGGTGCATATTAACGCTGGCATCGCCGGACTTGTGGCGGCCATCGTGGTTGGACCCCGGGTGGGCTACATGAAAGAGAACATGG
>JANMMM010000266.1:0-10908 GCA_031373225.1 Phyllobacteriaceae bacterium
CGCCGAGCGCCAGCATGCCGGAGACAAAGGAGTTGATTTCGATCTGGCCGGTGAACCCGAACAGTTTCAACAGCGCCTGGATGCCGATCTGGATGCCAAAATAGACCAGAAACAGCGTCAAAAGCTCCGGCAGGCCTCGGAAAATGGTCGTGTAGATATTTGCGGCAAGGCGGATGCTCGGTTCGTCCGACTGCTTTCCGAGCGCAATGAAAAAGCCGATCAAAAGACCGATGGGCAGGGTGCACAGCGCCAGCGCCACGGTGATGAAGACGCCGCGCGCAATATCGTCAAGCCAGCCTTCCGGCCCCCAGCTTAACAATGTCGCAAATTGATCCATGCGCGTCCCCCGGCTTGGCGGATGCTAGGACGGCGGCGTGCCGCCGTCCAGCCTGCCAAGCGCGCTTGTCAGCTGCCGAAAACGTCGAAGTCGAAATATTTGTCCTGGATTTTCTTGTATTCGCCGCTGGCGCGGATCGCGTCGATGGCGGCGTTGAACTTGTCGGCCAGCGCGGTCTCGCCTTTGCGCACCGCAATGCCCGCGCCTTCGCCATGGATTTTGGTGTCTGTCTCGACGGTTCCGAGAATCTTGCAGCAGGCTCCGGCCTCTGTCGCCAGCCAGCCGCGCAGCACCATGACGTCGTCCATCACCGCGTCAATGCGTCCGCTGGCCATGTCGAGCTGGTACTCCTGAGCGGAAGGAAAGCCCTTGATGTCGGACTCGCCGTATTTTGCTTCGGCGAAGTTGAAATGCGTCGTCGAGGCCTGAACGCCGAGCGACTTTCCTTTTAGCGATTCAGGCGAAGCGTCTGGAATTGTTGAATCTTTCGCCACGGCGATGGCCGGTGGCGTCTGGTAGTATTTCTTCGAGAAATCCACCTTCTCCTTGCGCTCGTCAGTGATCGACATGGAGGCGATGATGGCGTCAAACTTGCCGGCCTGCAGCGCCGGGATGATGCCGTCCCAGTCCTGCGTGACGATTTCGCACTCGGCTTTCATCTGCGCGCACAGCGCAGTGGTTATGTCGATGTCAAAGCCCTCCAGCTTGCCGTCGGCGGTCAGATTGTTGAAGGGCGGGTAAGCGCCTTCCGTGCCGATTTTGAGCTTCATCATGTCTTCGGCCTGCGCGACGCCGAATGACAGCGCGGCGATGGCGGCGTACAGGGTAATTTTCGGACCTAGTTTCATTTTGTTTCGTTCCTTTGTTGCGGGGACCAGCGCGCCCAACGCGTCCCGGGGCAGCGGCGCATGCCGTGCGGACTTGGATATTCCCACCAAATTTCGGCGGATTGCAACAGGCAAAGCGCAGGAATGGCAATGGAAAATGCCAGATTGTATCGCGACGGTGCACAAAATGCCGCTTACTTTGGGGCAGCTTTCAGCCCAAAGCGCTGGAGAATGAAGCGCGCAATGGCGGGCGCGTCGTCAAGGCTGAAATTTGGCAGGCTTTCGCCTTCGGCTGGCGCAATGCAGGCGATGGCAATGATGGAAGGATCATTTGGCGCGAGCTTGGTTTCAGAAGCGTCTCTGCGCACCTCGATCTTGGCATGGCCCCCGCGCTTGTAGCCTTCGACAATCACCAGATCGCAGGGCGACAGCCGCGCCAGAACCTCCGCCAGCGGCGGCTCGCCCTCCGCCTCCAGCTCATGCATCAAGGCCCAGCGGCGCGCCGAGACAATGGCGACTTCCCGCGCGCCGGCCTTGCGGTGGCGGAAGGAGTCCGTGCCCTGATGGTCGATGTCGAATTCGTGGTGCGCGTGTTTGACTGTGGCAACGTTCAGGCCCCTGGCCACGAAATGCGCGACGAGTTTTTCAACCAGTGTGGTCTTGCCGGAATTCTTCCAGCCGGTGATGCCGATGACATTGTGTTTCATGAGCGGGAAAGCGCCGCCAGATCTTCCGGCGTGTTGATGTTGAAAAACGGGTCGAGCGGGCCGCTGTCCGCAAATATCACTGTTTGGAAAGACTGGCTTTTGAGGAAATCGGTCATTGAGCGGTTTTGCCCGGAAGAAAGCCAGGAAACAAGGGCGGGTCCGGCTGACACCGGCCACAGCGCGAATGTCGGATGCAGGCCAGATGCGCTTTGAGCAGCAATGATCTTTTTCCCGGCGTTTTTCTTGAAAGCGGCAACGAGATTTTCCGGGAACAGCGGCGTGTCGACCGCAGCGGTCGCCAGTTGGTCCGCGCCATTCCGCCCCGCCCATTCCAGACCGGCCAACACCCCGGCTAGAGGCCCTTCGAAGCTTTTTGTCTGATCCGGGACGAGGGCATGCCCGGGCTCCCAGTATTGCGGCGCATCGCTGTTCGTGTTGATGATGATCCCGTCCACCTGCGGGCGCAGACGATCCACCGCGTGTGCCAGCAGCGTCTTTCCGCGCCACACGACCAGCGCCTTGTCTGAGCCAAACCGGCTCGAGCGCCCGCCCGCCAAGATGCAGCCGACGATTTTCATGCCGCAGGCTCCGGCAGAACGGCGGACTGGATGCGCCTTGCCCGCACGCGCTCGCGGTAGAAGGAGTAGGTTCCCGAGCCAATGACCAGCGCCGCGCCGGTCAAGGTGAGCCGGTCGGGAATGTCCCGGAACACCAGAAAGCCGAGGCCGAGCGCCCAGATCAGGCTCGTGTAGCGGAACGGCGCGATGAAGCCGATATCGCCGCCGCGCATGGCGTTGATGATGAACAGATAGCCGAAAATGATGAAGCACGAGGCGGCGAAAAGGATGGCGAAGCTTTTGCCCGTCATCGGCGTCCAGCCGCCGAACGGCACAATCAGCGCCAGCCCGGTCAGCGAAATCAGCGCCGCCGTCACCAGCGTCATGTAAAGCGAGGGCACCTCCGCCGGGGCGCGGCGGGTGGAAAGATCGCGGAAGGCGGCGGCGAAGACGCAGGCGAGGATCAGCAGGGAATATTGGCTGAATCCCTGCATGCCGGGGCGCACGATGATCAGCACGCCGAGAAAACCCACAAAAATCGCCGTCCAGCGCCGCCAGCCGACCTGCTCACCCATGAACAACACCGCACCAAGCGTCACCGCCAGCGGCAGCGCCTGCAGAATCGCGGAGGCGTTGCCGATCGGCATATGCGCGAGGCCTGCCAGAAACGTCACGGTCGCCAGCATCTCGCCAAAGGAGCGCGCCAGGACGCCGGGCCTCTTGACAAAAGACAGCGGCCGCAGCGCGCCCATATGCCAGGACAGCGCCGCGATCATCGCAGTCGCCATCAGCCCGCGCACAAACATGATCTGCGCCACATTCATCTCCCGCGTGGCGAGTTTGACGAACGTGTCATTGATGGTGAAGCCCGCCATGGAGATTGCCATGAAGATTGCGCCGCGCAGGTTGGGAGAGAGGGCCACGGGGGTTTCCTGTTTTCTGGCGCTTCTAGCGCGATTCTGGAAAATCAGCTCAGGAAAAAGCGCCTCGCTGAACAGCGCGCTGAGTTTGTCCGGGCGCAGCAGTGAACAAAGCGCAAAATCAAATCCTCTGATTCAGTCTTTGTTGGTAATTTCCCGTTAACTTCAGGGTTTCGGCGCTGTTGCCGTCTGTGTCCCTGCGTACCCGGTTGTGTTCATGCGTCTTTTCCCCGCCTTTGGCATTTCCGTGATTTTGGTCCTTTGCGGCTGCAACACGTCCTCGCGCGTCGATGCGCTTGATGTGGCGCGGCCTTCGCAGGAGCTGACCAGCTCAGTGCGCGCGCCGGTGCCGCCGGCTGAGATTGGCGTCCGTGAAATGGCGGCTGCGGAGCCGGTTGAATCCTTCCCGGCGCAGCCTTTGCCTGAGCTTTCAGCTCAGGAAGTCTCCGCGCCCTTAAATGCCGCCGCCGCCAAAGCGCCGCGCCTGAAGCCGGCGCTTGTGGAGGATGCGGCGGAACCTGACGCGCGTGTGGAAATGGCCTTTGCCCCGCCGGCTTCGCTGGCTTCGAAACCCGCTCTTCAGCGCCAATCCGGGACAGTGCATGGACCGCGCTTCCGCGACGCCAAGCCGATCCGCTTCGGGCGCGTCTCGCCGAAGCATTATGCCGTGCACGGCGTTGACGTGTCGCGCTGGCAGGGAAACATCAACTGGAGCGTCCTGCGCAAAAACGGCGCGAACTTCGCCTACATCAAGGCGACAGACGGCGGCGATCATCTGGACCCGATGTTCCGGCGCAACTGGCAGGGAGCACAGGCGGCGGGCGTGAAGCGCGGCGCCTATCATTTCTTCTACTGGTGCCGTCCTGCGGCGCACCAGGCCGACTGGTTTATCCGCCATGTGCCGCGCGACGCCAATGCGCTGCCGCCGGTGATTGATGTGGAATGGACGCGCTCAAGGAACTGCCCGCGCCATCCGTCGCAGGCTGCGGTTTTGAAGAAAATGAACACATTCATGAACATGCTCGAAGCCCATTACGGCCAGCGCCCCATCATCTACACCGCGCCGGACTTTTACGAAGACAATCTGGCGGGCGCGTTCCCGGAGCATCCCTTCTGGCTGCGCGCCGTAGCTGAGCATCCGTCGAAGGTCTATCCGGGGCGCAGATGGGTGTTCTGGCAATATTCGGGCACGGGCCTGTCGAAGGGCGTTGGCGAGAAGATCGACCTCAACGTCTTCAACGGCGACGCGGCGGCCTGGCAGAGCTGGACACGCTGAGCTTCTCCCCCGCGCGGGGGATGCGGCGTTGTTGACCGCGCAGTAGGTCCTTGCCCAGCGGGGCGCTGATTTGGCGGGACATCTGTGTCCCCAGTCAAAACGCAAGGATCAAAGCCATGAACATTGCCATTCCCCAGCCGGACTACGCCGCCATCAAAGCCAAACAGCAGGCCTCATGGGGCGCGGGCGACTACGCCGTCATCGGCACGACGCTTCAAATCGTCGGAGAGCGCCTGATTGAGGCGATCGACCTGCGCGCCGGCGAAAATGTGCTGGATGTCGCCGCCGGCAACGGCAACGCGACGCTCGCCGCCGCGCGCCAGCATGCCAATGTCACCTCGACTGACTATGTCGGCGCGCTTCTGGAGCGAGGCCGGGAGCGGGCGGAGGCGGAGCGGCTCACTGTCATTTTCAAGGAGGCGGACGCCGAGGCGCTGCCATTTGCTGATGACAGTTTTGACGCGGTGATCTCGACCTTCGGCGTCATGTTCACGCCGAATCAGGAAAAATCCGCATCCGAAATGTCGCGCGTCACTCGGAAAGGCGGGCGCATCGGCATGGCCAACTGGACGCCGGAAAGCTACATCGGCCAGCTGTTCAGGATCATCGGCAAACACGTCCCGCCGCCGGCCGGCGTGAAATCCCCCTCGCTCTGGGGTTCAGAGGCGCAGCTCGCCGAGCTGTTTCCGGGCCAGAATGTCAAAGCCACTAAACAGCTCTTTCACTTCCGCTATCATTCGGCCGAGCATTGGCTCGACACATTCAAAACCTGGTACGGCCCCACCAACCGCGCCTTTGCGGCGCTGGACGAGGCGGGGCAGGCGGCGCTGCAGTCAGATATTCTGGAGCTGCTTAGGCGGATGAACCGGGGCGGGAATGGGACGCTGATTGTGCCGAGCGAGTATTTGGAGGTGGTGGTGGGGAAGCGGTGAGGGGGTGGCGAAAGCAAGAGGCTGAAGCCAGCCTATTTCATTGCGCGGTGACGCCGCCGCCCCACTTCCCGCAGGACGGCGGCGACATTGAATCAGTTGCCTAAGGGCACGTCACTGGGCTGTAGCGGCTGAGCAGATTTTCGTGATACCCATCCGTCCAATACCGGTTGAAAGTCACCGCAGCCTGAGGCATCGTATTGCTAACGCTGCACGTGTAAAGTGAAGACGTAGACATGAAAGAATCCCAGACGGCTGCCGGATCTGTCATATCAAGGTTCTTCTGCGCGACATGGCAGGTCTGGCAGACATGGGCGACGACATCGCGGTAGGTTCCGGCATTGGCCGCAACCGTAGTCCAAGCGTTGGGCACATAAGGCGTCTGCACCGCAGAGCCGCCTAAGCCGTTGCACACTGTGCCCGGCGGCGGCGCTATGCCGCCATTGTACCATGCATTAATCAAGTTCCTGATTGACTGGAGCGGCTCTGCCGCCAGCACATAGTCGCAGTTCAGCTGACGCACCTTGCTTTCAGGCTGGCTTCCCTGCAGGTTTGTCAGGTTTGCAAGGTCAAATTCCCTAAACGACGAGGGGTCGAGCTGGATTTGGCCGATGAGCGCGTCGAAGTCCCCGGGTGAGAGTGCGGCAACGTCTGCGGCCTGCGCCGACATCGCCGACGGAACCGTCCCGCCGTGACAGATCATGCAGGCATTGGGATGATTGCGGTTGCCGCTCACCCGGTCCAGCTGGGCCAAATCAACCCGCGCGCGCGGCGGAGCGCTGCCGAAAACAAAAAACTTGACGATGCGCCCTGCCGCTTCATGGCCTTCGATGGCCGAATACTCCATCGCCACAGCGGCAAACCCGCTGCCGCTGGCGGACGCATGGGCGATGTCGGCGGCATCTGGATCGCGGTTAAAGTTGTCATCAGGGCCAGTCGCGAAATTGTCGACCATGCAGGCCACCCTGTCCGCGTCCTTGCGGCAGTGCATCTGCCTGCCTGACCCAAGGTCTCCGTCGTTCAGATACGCAAGCTTCACCACATTTGCGCCAGGGGCAAATGTGAACCCCGCGCCCGCAGCACTTGGTTGGAAACCATTGGCGGTCAGCCACCCCTCGAGATTCACGCGTGTGGAGAGCGGATCCATGAACCGGTAATAGCCGGGGGCCTTGTTTGCTGTCAGGACGCCCGCTTGCTTCCGGACAAGAAAGTTGTCGGCGGGCTGCGTGATGTCGCCTGTCACAACCACAAGGCGCTTGCAATCTCCGTACGGCTCGTCGGGCCACAGGTCAACCAGGCTGCCCATGTTGTCTGCCGGAACCTGAAGGACGATCTGGTTGCCGGCGAGGTCAACAAGCGTGGGTGGCGAGGCGGTGTTGAACTCTTTCAGTTTGAATTTTGGAAAGACGGTGCCATCGGCTCGCAGCAGTTCGAAGCGCACCGTCGCGCCTGGCAGCAGCCGGTACACAGCGTTGAGTTTGTTGTCCAGCGTGGTCTGTTTGACCTGAACACCGCCGGTCGGGATGTCCATTGAGACTCTGAGGATGCGGTCTGCGGGCGTGGTGAGAAAATCTACCTGAACCCTCACGCATGCGGCGTTGCCCGAAGTACCCAAATCCATGTTGATCTCGGAGAGATGCGTTACATCGGCGCGATAGGCATTGCCATTGCGCACCGCCGGCTGACTGTTTTGCTGCCAGAAACCGGTTGTTTCATCAAACGTCCAAACCGGTATCTGGTTAGGAACAATGCCGCCAAGCCTGTCTGGCGGCACCGCGATGCTCAGCTCTGCCGTCTTGCCATTCGCCAGCTGGAGCTTTTGGCCTGCGGCGTCGCGGATTTCGACAAACACCGCGCCAAATGAAATGAGCGACTGCGATGACCCGTCGCTGCCCAGCGCGTCGTAATCGCCTGAAAGGCTTACCTGTGAGGGGTCAAGATAGGCGCGGCTGATTGTTGCCAAACCTTCGGCGGGCGCGGCTCCCGTTTCAGCTGTCACCAGCGAATCTGGCGCCAGCGCGATTGACGTGGATTTCCTTTCCTGCCCTTCGCCAAAATTTACAAATCCACCAGTTTTTGGATCAAACGCGCTGGTTTCAGCCGCCAAGAGGTCAAAGTATCCACCTGTGCTGGCGCGATGAAAGACCCGCGTTGTCGTGACAAACCCAAAGGCCGATAGGGTGACAACATAGCGCTCTTCTTTGTCTGGCATAATTGCAGCGCGGAATCTGCCGTCGGCGTTGACAGGAGCCTCTACGCCGTTGACGACAACTGAAACTTTTTTGGCGTCGTCCGCCGAGGCGACTTTCTGGCCGTTCAGCAACACCGTCCCGGAAAACGTCAGTGAGACTTCGCTCGAAACGTCCGCCTTTTTTGTGGTCCGCGTCCATCCGCCCCGGCCATCGGTGGCCAGCAGCGTCACCAACTGCTGCCCTTCGCCGTCCGGCAGCAGCCATTCCGCCTCCGCTCCCTTGGTTCCAGGAACGACTGTCACTTCGCCGGCAGTCACGTGCCAGACATTCAGAACGTCTTCGGAATCCTGAATGAGCGCCCGCAGCTTAATCACGCTTCCGGCGGAGCCGCGTAGCGCGCTCCCGTCAGCGGCCAAGAAATCAATGATAAGGGGAGGGGCGTTCGCCACTGTTAAATCGATGCGCTGATCCGCGCCGGAGGGAACGATCTCGATAATTTCCGAGTAGCTTCCCTGCATGACATCATTCAGCGCGGTTTCATCGATGGCGAACCGCCGCTTGCCGCGCGACTTGAACCGGACATTGACCTCTTTATTGAAGTCGTCGGCTTTGGGCGAACCACATATGCCAAGCACTCTCAGGCCGGCGTTTGGCACCGAGGGCAGCACATAATACCCAAATGAGTTCGCCCTGACCGGCGCGATGCCAAATGTGTTGGATTCAATTGTGCCTGTCATGTCAACGCCGACATCAAGATCGAGAAAGCGGCAAGGCCGCCGGTCGCTGAGGAGCAGGCGTCCAGCGACTGCGCGGTTCCCGGAAGTCCTTTTGGGCTGCACGTACAGCGGCGGCAGGAATACCGGGCCATCGGCCGCAACAATGCGGTCTTTCAGACACTCTGACAGCCAGCCCTCACCGACCCAGCACAGTTCATATGTGCCCTTCTGCGCTTCCGGCAGGTCAAACGCTCCCTGCAGATCCGATGTTGTCTCTGAAACTACCGCGCCGTTGAAATCCCTCAGCTGCAAAGTGATATCCGGCAGAAGAATGGCTTTGGCCAGAGCGCTAATTGTCCTTGCCTTTGCTTCGCCGTCCTTAAGGTCTGCCGCGTTCTGCGAAGAATCGGGCGAGTTTGAAGAGATTTCAAGATCTTGTTTTTTCAGCTGGTTTCTATCGGCGAGAAACTCTTTAAGCTGCCGCAGCATGTCGTCATTGAGCGGCTTCAGCATGTCCAGCTTAGGCCCGGGCTCCAGTTTCGGATCAGTCCCGGTCCGCCCTTGGCTGAGATCAGCGAATACCACGCCGTGAACCCGGCTGCCTGTCGGCATGCCGGCCGCAAATGAGATATCAAATAATCCGAACAACGCCGTCAGCACCATGGCAAGACAAGCGTGAAGAATGACTGACTTCAATGAAACTTGGCGCATCAAAACACCTCCCATCGATACAGTGATCGAATTTGGCGATTGCAGCCCCTTTTGTAAAATACACTAAAAATTGCAATATGCAAGAAAAAATCTTACAAGATTAAACTTTAATTATATTCTCCAGCTTACTTTCTATTTTTGAGTTTATCGCCAAGCGTTGCGCATGGTCATTGAATTTCACCTTGAACTGAACGCCTCACCCCCGCCCCCCGTCACGCTCATATGCCGCGCCACCGCCGACTGCTTCGAGACCCGGTCAATGACAAAACCATGCCCCTTGGGCTTGCGCCCGATGGCCTCGTCGATTGCGGTTGACAGGAGCCCGTTGCCTTCCGAGGCGCGGAGGGGCGCGCGCAGGTCTGCGGCGTCTTCTTGGCCGAGGCATCGGCATTCGCAGAGTATGTGCGTCGTCGGCGCAGTGAAGCGCTGAAGCTCAAAGCTTTGCCGCCGCTTCGGCATCACCATTGAAATTCAAACCAGTTCAGACTAGATTAATATCAATATCTGGGAGCTTTCTATGAAAACCGTCGGGGCCTTTGAGGCCAAAACGCATCTGTCGCACCTGCTGGACTTGGTGGAGAGCGGCGAGGAGATCACGATCACCCGCCACGGCAAGCCTGTGGCGCAGCTTGTGACGCCGAAGGCGATGACAACCTCCAAGGAAAACTTGGAGAGGCTGCTTGCTACGATGGATCATGTGCGGGCCAACGCAAAGCCGGGTCCATCCATCTTGGAACTGATCGCCGAGGGCCGAAAATATTGAACCGCGCCGTTATTGACGCGTCGGTTGTGCTGGGCGCGTTCCTGCCTGATGAGTTTGTCCCGCAAGCCCGCGCGCTCTTCGCCAATTCCGGAAATATCGAGTTTCACGTGCCGCAAATCTGGCATGTTGAAACTGGAAACGCACTTCTTATGGCAAACCGCAGGGGCAGAATAGACGCATCCATGCTGGCCGCCCTTCTGCAGGATCTGGGTGGAATTGAATTTATTCAAGACGGGCGGACCAGTCAGAACGCATGGTCGCAATCATTGACGCTCGCCCTGAAACACCGGCTGACACTCTACGACGCAAGCTATCTCGAACTGGCGCTTCGGCTTGACGCAAATCTTGCCACGCTTGATGCCCGTCTGGTGGCTGCGGCGAAATTGGAAGGCGTGGAACTGGCGTTTTAGCCGCTCACCCCCCCGTCACGCTCATGTGCCGCGCCACCGCCGGCTTCTTCGACACGCGGTCAATCACAAAATCATGCCCCTTGGGCTTGCGCCCAATCGCCTCGTCGATGGCGGCTGACAGGAGTTCGTCGCCTTCCGAGGCCCGCAACGGGGCGCGGAGGTCCGCTGCGTCCTCCTGGCCGAGGCACATATAGAGCGTGCCGGTGCAGGTGAGGCGGACGCGGTTGCAGCTTTCGCAGAAATTATGGGTCATCGGCGTGATAAAGCCGAGGCGGCCGCCGGTCTCGGCGACTTCGACATAGCGGGCGGGGCCGCCGGTCTTGTAGGGAATGTCATTGAGCGTGAAGCGGCGGGCGAGGGCGGCGCGCATCTGGCTGAGCGGCAGATATTGATCGGTGCGGTCCTCGGAGATTTCGCCGAGCGGCATGGTTTCGATAAGGGTGAGGTCCATGCCCCGCCCATGCGCCCAGAGCATCAGGTCGGGGATTTCGTGATCGTTGAAATCCTTCAGCGCCACGGCGTTGAGCTTGACCTTCAGCCCCGCCGCCTGCGCGGCCTCAATG
>JANMMM010000352.1:0-7391 GCA_031373225.1 Phyllobacteriaceae bacterium
CGGAATGACGGCAAGAGGGAGTGCGTCCGCCAAAGTGATCCCAATTTGGCACCCTATGCTCTAAAGCAATAAAAAGCCCGACCGCTTGCGCGGCCGGGCAGTCGGCAGGCCATCCTGGGGGGAGCTATGCCTGCGGGAACCTGAGCGCCCTGCCTCAGCCGTGGCGGCCAATGGCCTTGTCATCGAGGCGGCTGGCGGCGATGGCGCTGAGGCGGCCGGTGGGGTCGGTCTTCAGCGGGCTTTCAGACACTTCGAACAGGTCGCCCCGGCGCAGACCGATATCGGCGAGTTCAACTTCGCTCATCTGGCCCAGATAATTCGTTTCGCGGCGGTTGTGGATGGCGCGGAGAAGGCCGGTCACTTAGACGTTCACAATGGAAGCTTGGCTGGGCGGCAGTGGGCGTGTTGCGTGGGTTTGTGCGCGCTCCGTCGCGGTCATGGCAATCCTCCTTTTCAAAGAGGCAAAGCGCCGCCAAACCCGGCGCGGACCATGCGCGGCGGAGGCTGAATCTAACTGTCGGGCCTTTGTCTCTGATTGGCACAATTTGGGTCTGCTTCGACGCCTGACAATCGGCGCGTCGAGAAAATCGAACGCATCGCTTTTGGCGACCATGGCGCTGATCTCCGCGCCGACGCCATAGCTCTTGACGCCTTCATACACGACCAGCAGCCGCCCGGTTTTTCGGACGCTTTCCAATATGGCCGCATGGTCAATCGGGCGGATGGAGCGCAGGTCAATCACCTCCGCCTGAATGCCTTCAGTTGCAAGGCGCTCAGCCGCTTCGAGGGCGCGGTGCACCACGATCTCTCCGGCAACAATCGTCACGTCCGCGCCGCCGCGCCGCACCAGCGCCTAGACGATGGGCGTTGTGTAATGGCCGGAAGGAACCTCGGTCTTCATCTTGTAGAGCAGCATGTGCTCGAAAATCAGCACGGGGTCGGGATCGGAAAGCGCCGCATGCAGCAGGCCCTTGGCGTCTTCCGGCGTTGAGGGCGGCACCACTTTCAGGCCGGGCACATGCCCGAACCAAGCTTCAAGGCTCTGGCTGTGCTGCGCCGCCGCACCGGTGCCGGAACCGGCAGACCTGCGGAAGACAAACGGGACCGACGCCTCGCCCCCAGCATATTGCGCGTCTTGGCAACCTGATTGACGATCTGTTCCATGGCAAGCGCGGCAAAATCCGGGAACTGAAACTCGAAGATCGGTTTCAGGCCGGTGATCGCCGCGCCGACGGCGACGCCTGCGCCGCCAAGTTCGGAAATCGGCGTGTCCATGACCCGGTCCGGCCCGAAACGGTCGACAAGATCAAGCGTGACCTGGAACGCACCACCCTAAACGCCGATGTCCTCGTCCATCAAGATAACGGCAGGGTCGCTTTCCAGCGCAATCGCCATCGCCTGTCGGATCGCCTCGGCGTAGCTCAGCGTGCTCACTTCCACTCCAGGTGTCGCCATGTTCATTTCATGCCTCCGCGTAGACGTTGCGGGTGAGGTCCTTGATTTCAGGGGCCGTCCCGGACTTTGCGAACTCAATTCCGGCCTGCGCCTCTGCGATTGCCGCTTCAGCACTGGCTTTGGCGCCCGCTTCGTCGAGCACGCCGTGAGCGATCAACTCGGCCCGGAACTGCGCAATCGGGTTGCGGCCCATCCATTCTTCGATCTCACCCTTGGTGCGGTAACGGTTGCGCTCGGATTTTGAATGGCCGCGCCGGCGGTATGTCAGATTGTCAACAAGGCTCGGGCCCTCGCCAGCGCGCATGGGCAATCGCCGCGTGAACGGCTTCGGCGACGGCGGAAAAATTATTGCCCTCCGCCGTGATCCCCAGCATGGAATAGGCGGCGGCGCGCTCGGAAATTTTGGCGACAGCGGTGGAGCGCTCGATTGATGTGGACATGCCGTATTTGTTGTTTTCGCAAATGAAGATCACCGGAAGCTTCCAGACAGATGCCATGTTCAGCGCCTCTTGGAACGCGCCCTCATTATTGGCACCATCGCCGAAGATGCAGATTGTGACATCGCTCTTGCCGATGCGTTTTGCGGTCACGGCCGAACCCACCGCGATTGGCAGTCCGCCGCCGACAATTCCGTTTGCGCCGAGATTGCCGGTCTTGATGCCGGCAACATGCACGGAGCCGCCGCGGCATGGCAATAGCCAGACTCCTTTCCGATGAACTCTGCGAGTATGCGCGAGACTTCCGCGCCCTTGGCGATGCAGCGGCCATGGCTGCGGTGGGTCGATGAGATTTTGTCGTCGTCGGTCAGTTCCATGCAGGTCGCCATGGCGCTGGTCCGGCGATCATCCTGAGCAAAGTTGACTTGCCGCCGCCAGACGGGCCGAGCAGCGCGCGGAACTCTCCCTTATCGATGGAGAGCGACAGGTCCGTCACGGCCTGAAATCCGCCATAGCGCTTGGTGATGTTCTGCCGTTCCACATGCCGCACGGCGTTTGTTCTCTTTTGCATTCTCATGCCTCCGGCACCCAGACCAGCATGGAGCCTTGCCCCCGGTTGCTCCACAGATAATAGGGGATGGCGGTCAGCCGAGCGGGCTCCTCAGCCGGCGCGGCGCTGCGATAAAGCGTGTCCTTCCAGTCCGCATCCTTAATGGCCAAGGCGTCCGCGCCCAGCGTCACCGCGCCGCCGAACAAATCATCGCGCATGCCAGATTTCAATGCGGAGACGCGCGGCAGTTTGAGCCGCTGCACGGGCCGGCCCGGATTGTCCGCCTCCTCGACGCAGTAAATCAGCGGCCCGCGCGACAGGGCGACGCGCGCCACATCCATGCTGACCGACGGGTTGGCGTAGACGCGCTCAGCCGGCATGGGCAGCGAGAGCTTGACCATATCGCCCTTTTTCCAGACACGCCTGACCGGCAGGTAGCCCTTCGAAACGGAAGCGGCGACTGTTTCGCCGTTGACCGAAGCCGACGCGCCCTTGCACCAGCCGGGAATGCGCAGATTGAGGGTGAACTCCGACGCGGATTCCGGATCAACTTCAATGCGGATGTCGCCGGACCAAGGATAGTTGCTGGTCTCGCGCAGCGCCACCTTGCTGGACTTCAGCTGCACCGAAGTCGAGATGCCGCCATAAAGATGCAGCGCGATTTCTTCCTCGCTGGACGAGCAGAAATAGCCGCCGACCGAGCCGATCAGCCGCGCGACATTCATCGTGCAGCAGGGGCATGTGTGCCACTCCCAACGCGTCGGGGTGCCGTTGCTTTCCAATGGATTGGCATAGAAATAATGCCGCCCGTCGCGCGACAGACCGGACAGAGCGCCATTGTACAGCGCCCGCTCCAATACATCGGCGTACTGGCCATCGAGGTCCAGATGCAGCATGCGCTGCGCCCAGAAAATCAGCGCGACGGAAGCGCATGTCTCGGCGTAGGCGGTCTCGTTCGGCAGGTCATAGTCATGCGTGAAGCCCTCATTGTGAGCGGACGGGCCAAGCCCCGCCGTGACATACATTTTCGACGCCATCACGTCTTTCCAAAGCGCCTCGCAGGCATGTTTCAGCCCCTCGTCCTTCAGCTCCGCCGCAAGGTCCGCCATCGCCGTGTACATATACATCGCCCGCACCGCATGGCCGACCACCTTGGTCTGCTGGCGCACAGGGATGTGCGACTGGCTGTATTCATGGTTCCTGAACCAGAAGGCGGCAGGCTCGTCGCCGCGCGCTTTGGCCTCAAGGTCGAAATAGTGCGGCTGCGCGCCGCGCTGATTGATGAAGTAGAGCGCAAGGTCGAGATGCTTCTTCTCCTTGGTCAGGCGGTAGAGCTTCATCAATGCCAGCTCGATTTCCTGATGGCCGCAATAGCCGCGCTTCTGGCCGGGACCTGGTCCGAACATCGCGTTTATATGGGCGACATAGCGCTCCATGATGGCAAGCCAGCGCCGCCGCCCCGTCGCGAGGAAATAGGCGATGGCGCCCTCCAGCATGTGACCTGCATTGTAGAGCTCGTGATTGTCGCGCAGGTTTGTCCAGCGCTTGTCCAGCTCGCGCCCGATATACCACATGTTCAGATAGCCGTCGGGAAGCTGCGCATTTTCAAACTTGTCGACAATCGCCTCAATCTGCGCCTCGATCTTGTCGTCGCGCCGGTGCGAGAGGCCATAGCTGGCGGTCTCGATCCATTTGCCAATGTCTGAATCCCAGAAAACCTGAACCGTGAAATTATGCTGGTTGCGCGGATATTTCAGCGGCGGCGGCGCCTGCAGCGCATCGAGCGATTCAAGGATCCGGCTTTCTTCAAGCTTGTCGTGCTGGCTGGGGATCGATTCGCTCAGAACAGTGTCCAGCCGCTCTTTCCAGAACGGCCCTTCGAGGCGGACATCGGAAAACCTGACCGGCGCAAACTGTCTCACGGCTGACACTCCCATTTTGATTTGCTGCGAAAGAAATTCATGCCCCGGCCCGCCCGCCGCATGAGCCTCTGATGACGAGCGAACATGGCAGCCGCCGCGCGCCGCTGACCTTCTCGCCGGCGATCATGCCGATCAGCCGCTCGCCCGCCTCATGGCCGAGCGCTTTCAAATTCATGTCAACGCTGGTCAGCGGCGGCCGCGCGCCTTCGGCCATTACGTCCCAATTGTCGAACCCTACAATCGACACCTGACCCGGCACGCTTATGCCCCGGTCGCGCAAAGCCTCCGCCGCGCCGCGCGCGATCTGGTCATTGCCGCAGAACAGCGCATCCGGTGTTTCCGCCTTGCCGTCAAACAGCTGGGCAGCCGCGTCCCGCCCCCAGGCCTCTGACCAGACTCCGGACAGGAAATACTCAGGCCTTGCGTCAATTCCCGCCCTTTTTAATGCGGCCTCATAACCCTTTCTCCGAAGCCTCACGGCCTCGAACCTCTCCGGCCCGGTGATGTGGGCAATGCGTGTGCGGCCAAGTTTCGCCAGATGCGCGGTCGCCGTAAGTGCGCCACCTTCGTCGTCCGGCAGCAGCGACAGGGCGTCATCCTCGTCGGCATGGGTGAAGACGTAGATGACCGGCAGGCCGTGAGCGAACGGGCCGATGGGCGCGCGGTTGTCGGACCTCCGCGCGGTGACCACAAGACCGTCGATCCGCTTGCCGAGCAGTTGATCCAGATGCTGCCGCTCGCGCGCCGGATCGTCCGTCGCGTTGCACATGAACACGGCGATCCCCTCCCGCGCCAACCGCTCTTCCAGCGCTTCGAAGATCGGAAAAGTGAAGCGGCCAAAACTGTCGTTGGAAATGATGCCTATGGTTTTCGATTTGGCGCGGTGCAGGCTCTGCGCAAGGCTGTTTGGCCGGTAGCCAATGTCGCGCGCGACTTTTGAGACCTTTTCGCGCGTCTCTTGCCGCAGTCTGCCATTGGCGTTGAGCGCCTTTGACGCCGTGCCGATGGACACCCCCGCCAATCGCGCCACGTCGCGGATCGTGGGCGCAGTGGCGGGCTTCAGGGGCGGATTGCTTTTGTTCGATGGCATGGCTCTTTCCTATTTCACAGCGCCGCCGAGCAGGCCGGAAACGTAGTATTTCTGCAGGAAGACATAGACGAGCACACACGGCAGCACCGAGATCATAATGCCCGCCTGCAGCGCGCTCCAGTCCACCGCGCCCAAGTGCCCTGTGCGCACGCTGACCAGCATGACCGGCACGGTGAAGGCTGACTCCTTGTTCATGAAAATCAGCGCCGCCAGAAACTCGTTCCACGAGGCAATGAAAGCGAACAGCGCCACCGTCACCATGCCCGGCATGACCAGCGGCAGGAACACCCTGCGGAACAGCGCGAATGTCGTGCAGCCGTCGATCACCGCCGCCTCCTCCAGCTCGCGCGGCACGGCCTCAAAGGCGTTGCGCATCAGATAGACGCTGAAGGGAATCTGCAGGATCGTATGCACCAGCGCGAGGCCGATCAGCGAATTGGCAAGCCCGAGCTTGGCGAACATAAGATAAAGCGGCGTCAGCAGCGCCTGATAGGGGATCATCAAGGGCGTAAGCAGCGTCAGGAAAATCACGTTCTTGCCCGGGATGGGAAACCGCGCCAGGGCAAATCCGGCGGGCACGGACAGGACAAGGCACAGGACAATCGTCAGCGCCGCGACGCCGAGACTGTTGGCGACATAGGTCCACAGGCCCGCGCCAAAATGCAGGACGTGCTGGTAGCCCTCCAGACTGAGCGCGCGCGGCAAATAATTGGGCGGCACGGCGGAGGCGTCCGCCTGTGTTTTAATTGAAGCGAGGAACGACAGGACGAGCGGCGCCAGCATCAGCGCCGCCACAAGCGCGGTCAGCGCACCGATCAGATAAAGCGCGCGCCCGCCCTCGCCTACCGCCGGACTTTCGCTTTCCGCGAACAGCCGCGGCGCGGCGGCCGCAATGGCGCTCATGTCCCCGTCCTCCGGCTGGTGAGGGCAAGCTGAAGAGCGGTTCCGCACAGGATGATCGCCGTCAGAATGACCGAAAGCGCCGCGCCGTAGCCCAGTTTGAACTTGATGAAAGAGCTCTGGTAAATCCAGTAGACCGTGGTGAATGTTTTGCCTCGCGGCCCGCCGGCGGTCATGATGTAAAGCTGCTCAAAGGCGAGCATGGAGCCGATGACGCTGATCAGGGTGACAAGCACAATCGTGCGCGCCGTCAGCGGCAGATAGATGCGCGCGACGCGCTGCCAATAGGTTGCCCCGTCAATCAGCGAGGCTTCCAGCACCTCTTTGCTGACGGACTGCATGGCGGCCACGAAGAGTATCATGCCGAAGCCGATGACTTTCCAGGTGACGGAAATGATCACCGCCCACAGCGCCCGGTCGGCCTGCGTGAACCAGACGATGGGCTTGGCGACAATGTGAAGGTCAACCAAAGCCTTGTTGAACAGACCGACCTGCTCGTCAAACAGCCAGAACCATAGCAGGCTCGACGTGCCGAGCCCGATGACCACCGGCACAAAAATCACGCCGCGCACCAGGCGGGACATGGGCCGGTTGGGCAGAACCAGAAGCGCCAGCAGATAGCCGAGCCCCATCAGGATCGGCGTGATGTACAATGTGTATTTGCCGGTGAAGGCCAGCGCCCGCCAGAACGCCGCGTCGTTGAAAGCCGCCTTGTAATTGGCAAGGCCCACATAATTGCCGCCGCCGAGCAGCGACTCGACAGGCACCGCGGCCGGGGTTGGCACGCATGTAGTTGGCGGGGCGCACGATCCGGTCGTCGCTATCTAGGTATTCGTAGATCTCGCGCCGGTGGTAGGCGTGGTTGCCGAGCGTGATCGCGTCGACGCCGGCCTCGAACATCTCGTCGGCGATCTGCGGCGTGATGCCGAGCCCGCCCGCGGCGTTCTCCCCGTTGACGACCACGAAGGTCGGATCGTGCGCCTCGCGCAGCGACGGCAGCAGTGTCAGGAGGGCGCGCCGACCGGGGCTTCCCACGA
>JANMMM010000004.1:0-2111 GCA_031373225.1 Phyllobacteriaceae bacterium
TGGTTCGGTCGGCTCAAGAAGGGCCTGTCGCGCTCGTCGAAAGAGCTGACCTCGTCGATCACCGGCATTTTCACCAAGCGCAAGCTGGATGAGGAGACGCTGCAGGAATTGGAAGACGTTCTGATCCAGGCCGATCTCGGCATGGAGACGGCTTTGCGCATCACCGACGCGTTGTCGTCGGGCCGCTATGGAAAGCAGATCGGCGATGATGAGGTGCGCGCCATCATGTCGGCGGAAATCGAGAAGGTGCTGACGCCGGTGGCCAAGCCGCTGGAGCTTGACCTGTCGCACAAGCCGCATGTCATTCTCGTCGTCGGCGTCAACGGCACCGGCAAGACCACCACCATCGGCAAGCTTTCCGCCAAGCTGCGCGGAGCCAAGCTGAATGTCTGGCTGGCGGCAGGCGACACATTCCGCGCGGCGGCGATCGAGCAGCTGCATATCTGGGGCGAGCGCACCGGCTCGCCGGTCGTGTCGACCAAGATCGGCGCGGATGTGGCGGGCCTCGCCTATGACGCCTATGAGAAGGCGAAAATTGGCGGCGCGGATGTGCTGATTATCGACACAGCGGGGCGCCTGCAGAACCGCACGGAACTGATGGACGAGCTTGCCAAGATTGTGCGCGTCCTGAACAAACTTGATCCCGAATCGCCGCATACTGTCTTGCAAACTTTGGACGCAACCACCGGGCAGAATGCGTTGTCACAAGTCGAGATTTTCAAAAATGTCGCGGGCGTCAACGGCCTTGTCATGACCAAGCTTGACGGCACAGCGCGCGGCGGCATTCTGGTGGCGATAGCGGCGCGGCACAAACTGCCGGTGTATTTTGTCGGCGTCGGCGAGACGGTTGATGATTTGGAGCCGTTTTCGGCGAAGGAATTTGCGAGTGCCATTGCGGGGATTGAATGATGCATATTGAAGAAGCGCCGGGCGCGGCGGGCAAGAAACAGATCAACCCGCTCCTCAAGTTTGCCCTTGAGCTTGGCCCGCTGATCGTCTTCTTCTTCGCCAATGCGCGCGGCGCTTGGATCGCGGAGAAAATTCCGGCGCTGGCCGATATTGGCGGCCCGCTGTTCATCGCAACGCTTCTGTTCATGATCGCCACTGCGCTGTCGCTCACCGTCTCCTACGCGCTGACCCGCACGCTGCCGATCATGCCGATGGTCTCCGGCCTCGTGGTTCTTGTGTTCGGCACGCTGACGCTTTGGCTGCAGGATGAGACCTTCATCAAAATGAAGCCAACCATCGTCAACACGCTGTTCGGCGTCATCCTCCTCGGCGGCCTGTATTTCGGCAAATCGCTGCTCGGCTATGTGTTCGACTCGGCCTTCAAATTAGACGCCGAAGGCTGGCGCAAGCTGACGCTGCGCTGGGGCCTGTTCTTCCTGTTCCTCGCCATCCTCAACGAAGTCGTCTGGCGCAATTTCTCAACCGATTTCTGGATCGCGTTCAAAGTCTGGGGCACGATGCCGATCACGCTCGTCTTCACCATGAGCCAAATGCCGCTGATCATGCGGCATGGGGAGGGGAAGTGAAGGTAGATATGACAAGATGCGCAATCTGGGACAATGAAGCCGAAATATTTGAAGATTCGACGGGCGATTTCTCTTGCATAAACTCCCCAAGAGCTGCGGGTAAATATGTCATCACCGGCTCCGCTGCTGCAATGGCAAGAAGCCTGGGCGACTCGGAAAAAGCCCTCTTGACGACTTGGCTAATCGACAATCGGCGGCTGGGTGCCGCCTCACCTAGAGTCACGACAAGAGAGATCGAATTAGCGAAAACATAGCGGAAGCTATCTGTTGCAAAGCGAAGAGATCGGCTTCTTCTCGCGATCTCGGCGGTTGCTGAGAAGTTGGGAGGCAAGCTCGAATACAAGAAATTTCGGGCTGTGGTTTCACTATCTGATCCAACACCACCAGATTCGAAGATCGCCGAAAAGTATAGGCTACTGGCCTGGACCGAGTCGGACTCATTCGAAGAAGTTGAGACGCTGATAAATTTCGCCAAGTCCCAAGGATTGATTGAAGATGATATCAACGGCCTCAATCTGAGGTTTGAAGGTTATGCGCTGCTCGAATCATTGAGCAAAGCGTCCCAGCAAAGTGAGC
>JANMMM010000039.1:0-61902 GCA_031373225.1 Phyllobacteriaceae bacterium
GGCCGACTGGCTCGACGGCGTTTGGTCCGGCCTGCGCAAGGCGGACGACGAGGACGATCCGCGCCGCGGCAAAACGGCGGTGCCGCTGAAGCAGCTGAAGGAGATCGGCAAGGTGCTGACCACGCTGCCGGAAGGCTTCAGCGCCCACAAGACCATCCAGCGTTTCCTGGAAGGCCGCGCCAGGATGATGGAGACCGGCGAGGGCATTGACTGGGCCATGGCCGAGGCGCTGGCGTTTGGCTCGCTCTGCCTTGACGGCCACAAGATCCGGCTGTCCGGCCAGGACTGCGAGCGCGGCACATTCTCGCAGCGCCACGCGGTGCTGTACGATCAGGAAAACGAAGACCGCCACATCCCGCTCGCCAATCTCTCGCCGGCGCAGGCGCGGTTTGAGGTCATAAACTCGATGCTGTCGGAAGAGGCGGTGCTTGGGTTTGAATATGGCTACTCGCTCGCCCGGCCGAACGCCCTGACTTTGTGGGAGGCGCAGTTCGGCGATTTTGCCAACGGCGCTCAGGTCCTGTTCGACCAGTTCATCTCGTCGGGCGAGCGCAAATGGCTGCGCATGTCAGGCCTCGTCTGCCTGTTGCCGCATGGCTATGAGGGGCAGGGGCCGGAGCATTCGTCGGCGCGGCTGGAGCGTTTCCTGCAAATGTGCGCCGAGGACAATATGCAGGTGGCAAACGTCACAACGCCGTCCAATTACTTCCATATTCTGCGCCGCCAGCTGCGCCGCGAGTTCCGCAAGCCGCTGATCCTGATGACGCCAAAGTCGCTGCTTCGGCACAAGCGGGCGGTCTCGACGCTATCGGACATATCCGGCGAATCGTCGTTCCACCGGCTGCTATGGGACGATGCGCAATACTTGAAAGACGAGCCCATCAAGCTGGTCAAGGATTCGAAAATCCGCCGTGTCGTCATGTGCTCCGGCAAGGTTTATTACGACCTTTACGAGGAGCGTGAGAAGCGCGGCACGAATGATGTCTATATTCTCCGGCTGGAGCAGCTTTATCCGTTCCCGGCCAAGGCATTGATCACTGAACTGTCGCGGTTCAAAAATGCGGAAATGGTCTGGTGTCAGGAAGAGCCGAAGAATATGGGGCCTTGGTCTTTCGTGGATCCGTATCTGGAATGGGTGCTGGCCCATATCGACGCCAAGCATCAGCGTGTCCGCTACACCGGCCGTCCGGCCTCGGCTTCGACTGCGACCGGGCTGATGTCCAAGCATCTTGCACAGCTCAATGCGTTTCTTGAAGACGCGCTTGGCTCTTAGGAAACCGATCAGGAAACCAAAATGGCAAACGAAATCCGCGTACCGACACTTGGCGAATCCGTCTCCGAGGCGACTGTTGGCAAATGGCTGAAGAAGGCCGGCGACACGGTCAAGGCCGATGAAACGCTGCTGGAGCTTGAGACTGACAAGGTCTCCATAGAAGTTCCCTCGCCGGCTTCCGGAATCCTGTCGGAAATCACGGTAAAGGAAGGCGACACGGTTTCGCCGGGCGGACTGCTCGGAATGATCGCTGCTGGCGGCGCTGTTGCCGCACCTGCCGCCAAAGCCGCAGAACCCGCCAAGGCGGCTCCGCCCGCGGCAACAGCCATGCCCGCCGCGCCCGCCGCCGCCAAGATGATGGCCGACAGCGGCGTCAGTGTTGACGCGGGTTCGGGAAAGCGCGGACAGGTGTTGAAGAGCGACGTGATCGAGGTCATCGCCAAGGGTCCGGCAGCGCCAGCCGCCGCCGCAGTTCCAGCCGCGCCTCGCACCGCTTCCGCCCCAACCGACGCCGCCCGCGAGGAGCGGGTGCGCATGTCGAAGCTGCGCCAGACCATCGCCCGCCGCCTGAAGGAGGCGCAGACAATCGCCGCCATGCTGACCACCTTCAACGAAGTGGACATGAGCGCGGTGATGGATTTGCGCAACCGCTACAAGGATCTGTTTGAGAAGAAACACGGCGTCAAACTCGGCTTCATGGGCTTCTTCACCAAGGCTGTGACATACGCCTTGCGCGAAATCCCGGCGGTCAACGCCGAGATCGACGGCACGGACATTATCTACAAAAACTTCGCCCATGTCGGCGTCGCCGTCGGCACAGACAAGGGGCTTGTCGTGCCTGTCGTGCGCGATGCGGACAAGATGACGATCGCCGAAATCGAAAAGGACATTGGCCGTCTCGGCAAAATGGCGCGCGACGGACAGCTGCAATTGTCCGACATGCAGGGCGGCACGTTCACCATCTCCAATGGCGGCGTCTATGGCTCGCTGATGTCAACGCCGATCTTGAATGCGCCGCAGTCCGGCATTCTGGGCATGCACAAAATTCAGGAGCGGCCGGTTGTTGTCGGCGGGCAGATTGTCATCCGGCCGATGATGTATCTGGCGCTGAGCTATGACCACCGTATTGTCGATGGCAAGGAGGCGGTGACGTTTCTTGTACGGGTCAAGGAAAGCCTCGAGGATCCCGAGCGGCTGGTGCTGGACTTGTGAGGGTCTGCACATGTCTCTCAGTGGCACCGCTAAAAGCCGTCATTCCGGGGCCGCGCAGCGGAACCCGGAATCCAGAGGTGGCACTTTGGCGATGAGGCGCGACATACCCCGTTGGAATGGCCACAAACGACCGCGAAGCGAGAATATCTTGTGTCACAGCTCTGGATTCCGGGTTCCGCTGCGCGGCCCCGGAATGACGGCGCATGGGGGATGCTGCCCCGGTATGGTGGCGCTTTTGGTCTGCCTCTCGGTCTTCACCCCGCCCGCCCGCGCCGCCTGCCCTCAGGAGCTTGCCATCTACGAAGACAGCATCGGCCAATCCCTCGCCTTCACCCCGCCACCCGCTGAGGGCCAGGCCGCCGAGCATGCCTTCTCCATTCGCATCAACGGCCAAGAGCTGCAAGGCGTCGTCATGTGGAGCGAAAATCCGGACCGGCCGAACGGGATTGTCATGGACCGCTGCCCGGAAGGCGACGTAACGGGCGAAGAGCTTGAGACCTGCACTGTCTGGCAGGGCGTGATCTATGGCCTCACAAAAGAAGCCACCGCGCCATTCCTCGGCAAGCGGGGCTCGGACCATGCCGAAGCCTTGCTGCTGCCGGATTTTTCGCGCTCGGTCCAGGCGCACACGTTCAAGAATTCCATGCCCTCGCCGCCCAAGGCGGAGGATGTGTTTAGGATGAAGGCGTGTCAGGAATAGGCGCGAAGTGAAGGACGAGGCTTATGGCATATGATGTTGCGGTAATCGGCTCCGGCCCCGGCGGCTATGTCTGCGCGATCAAGGCGGCGCAGCTGGGGCTGAAAGTTGCGGTCGTGGAAAAGCGCGACACGTTCGGCGGCACCTGCCTCAATATTGGCTGCATTCCGTCCAAGGCGCTGCTGCATGCGTCGGAGATGTTTGAAGAGGCGGGGCATTCGTTTGATGCGCTGGGCATTGAAATCAATGCGCCGAAGTTGAACCTCGCCAAGATGATGGCGCACAAGGATGCGGTGGTGAAGGCCAATGTCTCCGGCGTCGCCTTCCTGTTCAAAAAGAACAAGATCGACAGCTTCATCGGCACGGGAACTGTTATGGGTCAGGGCAAGGTCAAGGTGACCGCCGCAGACGGCACGGAAACGATTGTCGAGACCAAAAACATCGTCATCGCCACCGGTTCGGATGTGGCTGGGATTCCGGGCGTCGAGGTGGCATTTGACGAGAAGACCATCATCTCCTCCACTGGGGCCATCGCGCTCGACAAGGTGCCGGCCAATCTGGTGGTGGTTGGCGGCGGGGTGATCGGGCTGGAGCTTGGCTCAGTCTGGGCGCGGCTTGGCGCGAAGGTCACGGTGGTCGAATATCTCGGCGCTGTATTGGGCGGCATGGACGGCGATGTGTCGAAGCAGTTCCAGCGCATGCTGGAAAAGCAGGGCATTGTCTTCAAGATGAACTCCAAGGTCACCGCTGTGGCCAAAGCCAAGAAGGGCGCGGGCGTGACATTTGAGCCGGTCGCGGGCGGGGCGGCGGAGACCATTGACGCTGATGTGGTTCTGGTCGCGACGGGCCGCAAGCCTTTCACAGACGGGCTGGGTCTGGTGGAGGCTGGAATTGTCATGGATAAACGCGGACGTGTGGATGTTGACGGCCATTGGCAGACATCCGTGCCCGGCATTTTCGCCATCGGCGATGTGGTCAAAGGCCCCATGCTGGCGCACAAGGCAGAGGACGAGGGCGTCGCCGTCGCCGAGATCATGGCGGGCCAGCATGGCCATGTGAATTTCGATGTCATACCGGGCGTTGTCTACACCGCGCCGGAAGTCGCTTCCGTCGGCAAGACCGAGGAAGAGCTGAAGGCTGCGGGCGTCAATTACAAAGCCGGCAAATTTCCCTTCACCGCCAATGGCCGCGCCCGCGCCATGCAGCACACGGACGGGTTCGTCAAAATCCTCGCCGACGCCGCCACCGACAAGGTTCTCGGTGTCCATATCATCGGCCATGCCGCAGGCGAGCTGATCCATGAATGCGCCGTGCTGATGGAATTCGGCGGCTCGTCCGAGGACTTGGCGCGCACCTGCCATGCGCATCCGACCATGTCCGAAGCCGTGCGTGAGGCGGCGCTGGGGACGTTTGCGAAGTCGATCCATATCTGATGGAGCGCGGCTTCAAAGTGCAGGGCTTGGGCGAGATCGCCATCCGCTGCCTGGACTTTGACGCCATGTGCGCTTTCTATCGCGATGTCATCGGTCTTGAGGTGATGAATCTGATGCCGGAGCGCGGCATCGCGTTTTTTCGCATTTCTGATGGCGTAGCCGGACACACGAATGTGCTTGCCCTGTTCCGCGATGGCGCCGGAACGCGCGACGCGGCGGCGGACGCTTCAAAGCCGCCGCTTGCGGGGCCGCAGTCGTCGCTGCACCACATTGCGCTCAGCTTGCCATTTGAGGAGCAGGATTCCGTCATGCAATGGTATGAGAGAAAGGGCCTGTCATACACTATTGAGATTTTCGGCTGGGTTGGCTGGCGCGGCGTTTTCGCGCAGGACCCCGATGGGAACAAAGTGGAGCTGGTGGCGTTCAGCGAAGACTTGAAGGCCAGATGAGCGGCAACACGCCACATGGCGCGGATCTCATCCGTGTCGGAAACTGCCTGTATTGGAGTATCCGCCATGATACCGGAACAAGTTCTCGCCGGCGCGCAGTTTTCAGATTCTTTCGCCGTTTCCATAACCGGCTCATCGCTGGACGCCGTGACCGCGACGCAGCGCGTCGTTCACCGGATTCCAGCGTGGATTTCAGGGCTGAGGCGGCTGCGAAATCTGATTGTCGCGCCGCTGGGGCTTAAGACCGCGCTGGACAAAAGTATCGGCCCGGACAGGCGCATCGGCACATTTCCGCTTGTGTCCAAATCGCCGCAGCGCGTTGTGGTCGGGCTGGACGATAAGCATCTGGATTTCCGTGTGGTAGTGGATGTGGTCAATTTCGAAGACGGACACCAGATGGTGACGGCCACAACCTTTGTGAAAACCCACAATGCGTTTGGAAGGTTTTATCTCGCCGTGGTGAAACCCTTTCACCGGATCATCGTCCCGGCCATGCTGGCAAAGGTCGGCGGATAGTTATTTCGCCAGCGCCGTCAGCGTATAGCCCGCCTTGCGGAACAGCTCGACCAAGCCCTTGTCTCCCGGCAAATGCAGCGCGCCGACGGCGATAAAGGCTTTTCCTTCAGCGAGGATTTTCGCGACCCGCTCTGACATGATTTTGTTACGGGCTTTGACCATGACTTCCTCAAAGTCGCCATAGCTTTTCTCATCCATGCTCGACATGCCCTCCGCCGACAGGCTTTTGAGGAAGGGCATGATCAGCCCGGCGCGGCCTTCGGCGTAGAGCGCGATCATGGTTTCCATCACATCGTCCATCTTGGCGCCGAGCGCCACGGTTTCAATGAGGCTCTGCATTTGCAGGTCCATCGGCACAGAATTCATGGCGTTGAGCTGCTCGGCGATGGTCTCCAGCCCGTCGATCTTCTTGCCCGCCGCTTCCGCGTCACGCGCCAGCTTGATGTCGAGAAACGGCGCGCCGGCCTTTTTGCGCTGCTGTTCGCAGGCGGGCAGCACAATCATCGCCGAAATCATCCAGGGCCGCATTTTGTTGACGGTCACTAGCGGAATGCCGCGCGCGGTCAGGCCCTTGTTGAGTTTTTCGGCCTCGTCCTTGCTGAGCAGCGAGGTCAGCGTCGTCTGATCAGTGAACATGATCATGCCGGGCTGCGACAGCATGGTCATGGCCGCCCTTTTCTCGTCGAGAATGTCCGTCGATTCGATAACTACGGCGTCCGCGCTGTCAAATGCCGTCTTGGCTTCCGGCGTCAGGTCAATGACGCGCGGATCGGTCATGTGCATGGTGCCGAACAGATATGACGGCTTCAGGCCGGATTTTTCAATCTTCCACAGCCGCGCCCCGCTGTTGGGCGTTGCGGCGGCTTCCGTCTCCAGTCTGGCGTAAGCGGCGGGATCGTTTTTCTGCATCGCGGCTACGAGGTTTTCGCCGGTGCAGACAATCTCCTGCGCGTCCGCCCTGGACGAGGCCAGCAGCAGCACCGCGAGGAAACTGGCGAAGAACAGCAAATTGACCAGCGCCATGAGGCGAAGTGCAGATTCGGGGCGGCGGATGAGGTTGAGCATGCCAAAAATTGAGATCATCCGGACATTTTACCGCGCAAAGTGACGAGAAAGCGTTAATGCCGCCCGCGCAATTTGCCTCAGTAGGTCGCCCTGCCACCGGAAAGATCAAACACAGCCCCGGTGGAGAAAGAGCATTCCTCGCTCGCCAGCCAGCAGACGAGGCTGGCAATCTCGTCCAGCCTGCCGGTGCGGCCCATCGGGATTTTTGAAAGCATGAAGTCAATATGGCTCTGCGGCACTTGGTCAAGAATGGGCGTGCGGATCACAGCCGGGGTGACGCAATTGACAGTGACGCCTGTTTTCGCCAGCTCTTTGCCGAGCGATTTGGTGAGGCCGATGACGCCCGCCTTTGAGGCGGAATAGGCCGAGGCGTTCGGATTGCCCTCCTTGCCGGCGATGGAGGCGATGTTGACGATGCGGCCAAAATTCTGCGCCGACATCAGCGGCGCGACGGCGCGGCATGTGTGGAATGTGCCTGTGAGGTTGATGTCCAGAACCCGCTGCCACTCTTCGATTGGGTATTCGGCGAGCGGCACGGTTGGCCCGGCAATGCCCGCACAATTGACGAGTATATCCACACCGCCAATGGCGCTCAATGTTTGCTTCAGTGCGTTCTCTACGGAGGCGTAGTCGGATACGTCCGTCTTCAGGCCGCCATTCACATCCCAGACCGCCACCTCTCCGCCCTCGGCTGTGATCCGCGCCGCAATAGCTGCGCCAATGCCTGAAGCTCCGCCCGTTATTACCGCCCTCCTGCTCGTGAAACGCATGGGTAAATCATCTTTTCTGGCACTGCTTTGCAAAGGAATATGACGCCACGCCCGCCAAAAATTCAAGCTTTGTGATTGATTCGGTTTCTAGTTCAGGCAAGTTGGTAAGAGTCGGAGAACGGCGTCAAAGGCCATTGTTTCACGCCGTCGCCCTCTTTAGGTGCGAAGAAGTGAGCAAAGTCAAGAACGCGCAACGCTGAAGCGCCAATTGACTTCGGTCGGGCATGAGTTGATTTCCGGTTGCGCTTTTTGGTTTGCCTGCCGAAAAAGTGCCCGTTGCAAAACCGGGGTTGAGATGGAATTCACGCACGTCTTATCGCTTGCAGTTGGCCTAGCCATTGGGTCAGGCGCCGCGCATTTTCTCGCGCGGCGGAAGAAAGCCGACGAGAGGGGCCCCGACAGCGGTGGAGTGGGGGACAGCCAACATCCTTTGGCGCTTGGTTTGGCCGAATCGAGCCCCGTTCCTTCGATACTGATTAACAGCAAAGGCCATATTCAATATTCCAACCCTGCGGCGGTCAAGACATTTGGACAGCTAAGCGAGGGCATGCTGCTCTCTTTGAGGTTCCGTGTGCCCGAACTGCGCGCCGCAATTGAAGCCGCCGTTGTTCAGGGCCGAGACACGAGTTTCGAATTAGCTGAGCGGCAACCGGTTGAGCGGTGGTTTCTGGTGGATGTCTGTCATGCGGGCTCCTCGGCTAGCAATTCCTATCTTGCCCTCTACTTCCGCGACCAGAGCGACGCGCGCAAACTGGACCGGATGCGCTCGGACTTTGTCGCCAATGCCAGCCATGAGCTGCGCACTCCGCTGGCGTCGATGACAGGGTTCATAGAGACGCTCAAAGGTCCGGCGCGCAATGATGTCGCGGCGCGGGAGAAATTTCTGGATATTATGCAGCATCAGGCCGGGCGCATGGCCCGGCTGATTGATGACCTACTGTCGCTGTCACGGCTTGAAATGCGGCCAGTGCTCGCTTACGGTCAGACTGTCGATATGCAATTGACAGTCGATCATGTGCTCGACGCCTTGCGGCCGCTGTCAACCGAGCTTGGCGTCACTGTCGAAAGAAATTTCTCCGATGGCCCCTTTTTGGTTGGGGGAGCGCGGGACGAGCTTATTCAAGTCATCGAAAATCTCGTGGAGAACTCCTGCAAATATGGGCAGCTGGGCAAGAAAGTTGTCGTCAGCCTTTCGGCGTCCGTAGGCGAGGTGAGACTCTCCGTCCGCGATTTCGGGCCTGGCATCGCCGCCGAGCACATTCCCCGCTTGACTGAGAGGTTTTACCGGGTCGACGCCGGCGCCTCCCGCGCCCAGAAGGGCACCGGCCTTGGCCTTGCCATCGTCAAGCATATTCTGAACCGCCATCAAGCCCGGCTGACGGTTATTTCTGCGATCGGCGAGGGAGCCGAGTTTGTCGTGAGCTTTCCGGTGCCCGGGTCTGTTGAAAAGCAGCAGGTGTCCGCATGAACTGCAATTAAATTAGATACTTAGGCCGTCACAATTTTGTAGCGCAATTGTCATAAAAGTAGAGTCTGAACCCGTTAGAACCTGCGGCAGATCAGCCGTCCGGGCTGATCGCAACATTACATTTCGCTCGGAGCAGACCGATGAAACTTTTGAAAATCACCATGACGGGCATGTTGGCCGCATCAGCTTTTGTGTCGGCAGCACATGCCGCCCGCGACCAGATCCGCATCGTCGGCTCGTCCACAGTTTATCCGTTCACCACAGCAGTTGCCGAAGAGTTCGGCAAATCCTCCGGCATGAAGACGCCGGTCGTCGAATCCACCGGCACCGGTGGCGGCATGAAATTGTTCTGCGCGGGCGTCGGCGAAGAGCATCCTGATTTCACAAACGCCTCGCGCCAAATCAAAAAGAGCGAGTTTGAAGACTGCGCGAAGAATGGCGTGACCGATATTGTTGAGATCAAGGTCGGCTTTGACGGCCTGTCGCTTGCACAGTCCAAGGACGCCGGCGGCTTTGCGCAGACCAAGCAGCAGGTTTTCCAGGCGCTGGCCAAGGAAGTTCCCGGCGCGGACGGCAAGCTTGTCGCCAACCCTTATAAGACTTGGGCCGACATTGACCCGTCCCTGCCTGCCACCAAGATCGAAGTTCTCGGACCGCCGCCGACATCCGGCACCCGCGATTCGTTTGTCGAGCTGGTGATGGAAGTTGGCGCGGCCAAGTTCGAAACGCTCGCCGCCCTGAAAAAGGACGACGCCAAGGCGTTTGAAAAGGTCTGGAAGTCGATCCGCGAGGACGGCGCCTATGTGGAAGCTGGCGAGAATGACAATCTCATCGTGCAGAAGCTCGAAGCCAACAAGGATGCGGTCGGCATTTTCGGCTTCTCCTTCCTCGAAGAGAATGCCTCGATGATCAAGGGCCTCACGATGGACGGCGTTGCCCCGTCTTACGAGACCATCGCTTCAGGCGACTACAAAGTCTCCCGTCCGCTCTATGTGTACGCCAAGAAGGCGCATGTCGGCGTCATTCCGGGTATGGCCGAGTTTGTCGCCGAATATGTCTCCGACAAGGCCATCGGTGAAGACGGTTATCTGTCGGACAAGGGCCTGATCACGCTTCCTGGCGAAGACGCCAAGATGACCGCCGCTTCTGCTGTGGCGATGGAAGTCCTGAAGGGCGACGCGTTGAAGTAAGCCGCCTTTCGCGCAGGGCGGTCTCGGATGTACAGGCCGCCCTGCGCAAATTCGTTCGCCAATTGATTGTTTCTCGCTTTTGAGTCTAAAGGCCTTTCATGTCGCTGATCTTTGCCTTGCTCATTTTACTGATGGTTTCAGGCTCCTTCGTTCTTGGCCGCAGCCGCGCCGGCGCGCTTCAGTCTTCGGCCGGACTTCACTCGCTGCCTTCCTATCATGGCATGCTGCTGGCGCTTGTGGGCCTGCTTGCCGCGCTTCTGGTCTTTGCGCTGGGGCTGCGCTTTATTCCGGACTATATTCCATGGGTTTCGCTCGCTGCCGGTTTTGCAGCCGTTGGGGTGTTTTATCAGAAAATCTCTCCTGATTACCGCGCGCGGAACCTGTTTGAGCGAATTACCCTTTGGATACTTGCCGCCTGCGCCACGTTCGCCATTCTGGTGACAATCGGCATTTTGTTCTCGGTTCTGTTCGAGTCTCTGCGCTTCTTCAGTGAAGTCTCGCCGCTGCATTTTCTGACCAGTCTGCAATGGTCGCCAACTTCCGATCCCGCCTCGTTCGGCATTGTGCCGCTGGTCGCAGGAACCTTGCTCATCACAGTTATCGCCATCGCGATCGCCGGCCCTCTCGGCCTTTTCGGCGCGATCTACATGGCCGAATATGCCTCGCCGCGAATCCGCAGCATCGCCAAACCGCTTCTGGAAATTCTGGCTGGCGTGCCCACCGTTGTGCTCGGTTTCTTCGCCGCGCTCACAGTCGCGCCGCTGATAAGGGGCTGGGGCGAAAGTTTTGGCCTTTCAGTGTCATCTGAGTCGGCGCTCGCGGCAGGCGTGGTCATGGGCATGATGATCGTGCCGCTGATCTCCTCCCTGTCGGATGACATCATCAACGCCGTGCCGCAGTCGCTGCGCGACGGGTCTTATGCGATGGGCGCGACGAAATCCGAGACGATCAAGAAGGTCGTGCTGCCTGCGGCGCTGCCAGGCATTGTCTCCGCCTTTATCCTCGCCATTTCGCGCGCCATCGGCGAGACGATGATTGTGGTGATGGCCGCCGGCCTTGCCGCCAATCTGACGTTTAATCCGCTGGCTGCCGTGACGACCATCACCGTGCAAATCGCGACGCTCCTTGTCGGCGACCAGGAGTTTGATTCCGCCAAGACGCTGTCCGCTTTCGCGCTCGGCCTCATCCTCTTCATCTTCACCCTTGTCCTCAACTATATCGCACTGCGCTTCGTGCAGAAATACCGGGAGCAATATGACTGAGTTCACGATGAAAGGCGGCGCCGAGCTCGTCGCCAAACGCTACCGCGCTGAACGCCGGTTCAAAGCGCTGGGACTGGCTTCACTTGCGGTAACCGGCCTGTTTCTTGGCTTCCTGATTGTTGACATTATGACGAAGGGCTTCCCGGCCTTTTTCGAACACACAGTCAAAATGGACGTGATGATCGACCCAGCCAGGATCGACGCGAACGCAATCGCCAAGGGCGACTTTCAGGGCCTTGCCAAGGATGCGCTGCGCGACGCTTTCCCGGGCGTCAGCGACCGAAGCGGCAGGAAGCAGCTGTCCGCAATTCTTTCCTCTGGCGCTGGCAGCGCGCTGCGGGACTTGGTCATTGCAGATCCAAAGCTGATTGGGACGAAAGTCAATGTCCCGCTGCTTCTGTCGGGTGACGCAGACCTTTATCTCAAGGGTTATCAGGCCAACCTCGGCAAAAATCCGGGTTCTGCGGACCTGACCATTTCGGAAGACGGAGACGCTTACAATTTGACCACAAGCGCGCCCTTGGCCGCGGGCCAAATCGTGCGCGCCAATGGCGGGGCGTTCAAGGTGTTGAGCGCGGGCGATGGCTCAGCAAGGGCGGAAGCCATGGAAAAGCCGGTCAGCATGGAAACAGCGCTAGCGGGAAAATGGGACAGCGTCTCTTTCAGCACCACCGAGTCCGACCGCCGTTCGTCGGATCGCGAAATTCTCTGGCTCGAGCAGCTGAATGACAATGGCCAGATAGCCAAAGGATTTGCCTGGCGATTCTTTTCATCAGGCGATTCGCGTGAGCCGGAACTTGCCGGCGTACGCGGCGCGCTGGTTGGCTCACTGCTTGTGATCGCCGTAACGCTTTCCATCTGCCTGCCCATAGGCGTGGGAGCGGCGCTCTATCTTGAGGAGTTCGCGTCGAAGAACCGTTTCACTGATCTGATCGAAGTCAACATCAACAACCTCGCCGCGGTGCCCTCCATCATTTTCGGCCTGCTCGGTCTTGCGGTTTTCCTGTCTTTCTTCGGGCTGCCGCGCTCGGCGCCTTTGGTCGGCGGTCTGGTGCTGGCGCTGCTTGTGCTGCCGACGATCATCATCGCCTCCCGCGCCGCCTTCCGTTCGGTGCCGCCTTCCATCAAGGAAGCGGCGCTCGGCGTCGGCGCGTCGCATCAGCAGGCGGTGTTCCACCATGTGCTTCCACTCGCCGTTCCCGGCATTCTGACCGGCACAATTTTAGGCATCGCCCGGGCCTTCGGAGAATCCGCGCCTCTCCTTATGATTGGCATGATCGCCTTCATCGTCGATGTGCCGAAGGGCTTCACGGATGCGGCAACCGTCATGCCGGTGCAGATTTTCCTTTGGTCCGATCTTCCCGAGATCGGGTTCCAGTCTAAGACCGCCGCAGCCATCATCGTGCTGCTCGTTGTCCTGTTTTGCTTGAACGCTGTCGCAATTTACTTGCGCAAGCGCTTCGAACGCCGTTGGTAGTTGAAAGAGAGTCCGCCATGGATGCCATGACAAAAAGAGGGGCTTCAAACGTGAAGACCAAAACCGTTGAAACCCCAATGAAGACGGAATTGCCTGCAAAGGCCGCAATGCCCGCGATAAAAATCAAGGCGCGCAATGTCGATGTCCACTATGGCGAAAAGCAGGCCATCAAAGACCTGTCGATCGACATCCCGGCGCGCTCGGTCTCTTCTTTCATCGGCCCTTCGGGCTGCGGCAAGTCGACGTTTCTGCGTTCCATCAACCGGATGAACGACACGATCCCCACCTGCAAGGTCAAGGGGCTGATCGAAATCGACGGCAAGGACATCTATGACAAGGATCTCGACGTGGTGCAGCTGCGCGCCAATGTCGGCATGGTGTTTCAGAAGCCCAATCCGTTTCCGAAATCCATCTTCGAAAATGTCGCCTATGGCCCGCGCATACATGGCCTTGCCAAGGGAAAAACCGATCTTGAGGAAATGGTCGTGTCAGCACTAAAGAAGGCCGGCCTCTTCGAAGAGGTCAAAGACCGGATCAGCCAGCCGGGGACCAGCCTGTCCGGCGGCCAGCAGCAGCGGCTGTGCATCGCCCGCGCCATAGCGGTGAACCCTGAAATCATCCTGATGGACGAACCCTGTTCTGCGCTCGATCCGATCGCCACCGCCAGGATCGAAGAGCTGATTGACGAATTGCGCGAGAATTTCACCATCGTCATCGTCACCCATTCGATGCAGCAGGCGGCGCGCGTCTCGCAGCGCACGGCCATGTTCCACCTTGGCATCCTGGTCGAGGAGGGGCCGACCGAGCTGATGTTCTCCAATCCCACCCAGAAGCGCACTCAGGACTACATCACCGGCCGCTTCGGCTGATCATTTGCAAAGGAACCGAGCGATGCTCGCACAACATACCGTCCGCTCCTACGATGAAGAGCTGAAATATCTGGCGCAGAAGATCGCCGAAATGGGCGGCCACGGCGAGCGCATGGTGGACCAGTCCATCAAAGCGCTGGTCGAGGCGGATAACAAGCTTGCCAAGCAGGTGGTGCTTGATGACCAGTTCATGGACGACACACAGCGTGAAATCGACGAGAAGGCGATCATGATAATCGCCAAGCGTCAGCCCATGGCGTCGGACCTACGCGAAATCATCGGCGCGATCCGCATTTCCGCTGATCTTGAGCGGGTTGGCGACATGGGCAAGAACATCGCCAAGCGTAACTCCGCTGTCTCTGAAACCGCGCATCCGCTACGGGTGTTCCGGGGTCTTGAAAATCTGGCGCAGCTGGGGCTGACCCAGCTGAAAGACGTGCTTGACATCTATGCGTCACGCTCCGTTGACCAGCTCGACCGGGTGCGAAACAGGGATGAGGAGATTGATCAGGTCTACACCTCGCTGTTCCGCGAGCTTCTGACCTATATGATGGAGGACCCGCGCAACATTTCCTCCTGCACGCATCTCCTGTTCTGCGCCAAAAACATCGAGCGCATCGGCGACCATGCGACCAACATTGCCGAGACGATCTATTACATTGAGACAGGCCGGCATATGACGCTCGACCGGCCCAAGGAAGACAAAAGCCACCGCGTTGTGCTTGAGGAGCCGAAGTGAGAATGGCGATCAGTCCGCGCATTGCCGTCATTGAGGACGAAGAGGCGCTGAGCATTCTGCTGCGCTATAATCTGGAGGCCGAGGGCTGGCAGGTCTCGACGATCCTGCGCGGCGATGAGGCGGAGGAGGCACTTCGCCACCAGCCGCCTGACCTCATCATTCTCGACTGGATGCTGCCAGGTGTGTCGGGCATCGAGCTGTGCCGGCGCTTGCGCAACAAGACCGAAACCAGCCGCGTCCCCATCATCATGCTCACGGCGCGCGGCGAAGAAAGCGAGCGCGTGCGCGGACTTGCGACGGGAGCGGACGATTATGTGGTCAAGCCCTTTTCAACGCCGGAGCTGATGGCACGTGTCAAAGCGCTGTTGCGCCGCGCAAAGCCGGAGGTCATCGCTTCTCAGCTGAAAGTCGCCGAGATCGAGCTTGACCGCGACGCACACCGCGTCCGCCGCGGTGCGAGAGAGTTGAAACTCGGTCCGACTGAATTCCGGCTGTTGGAATTCCTGATGCGGGCCCCTGGCAGGGTGTTCTCCCGCGCCCAGCTTCTGGACGGTGTCTGGGGCGAAAACATCTATGTCGATGACCGCACGGTGGACGTCCATGTCGGACGCTTGCGCAAGGCCGTCAACCGAGGCAAGGAGGCTGACCCAATCCGCACCGTGCGCGGCGCCGGCTACTCAATTGAGCACCCGTAGCGGCAGCCTGTGCGAACTCTGTCTCCCGCTTGCTGCCGAAGACTTGCCGTGTTCGAAACGATCTATACTTACGCCGCCTTCAGCTTCGGCTTTATCAACCCCCGCGCCACCAGCAGCTCGGCAATCTGCACCGCGTTCAGCGCCGCGCCTTTGCGCAGATTGTCCGAGACGATCCACATGGCAAGCCCGTTCTCCACCGTGATATCCTCGCGGATGCGGGAAATGTAGGTGGCGTCTTCGCCGGCGCTTTCGACCGGGGTCGCGTAGCCGCCGTCCTCATGACGGTCGATGACCAGGCACCCCGGAGCGTTCTCGAGCAGCGCCCGCGCCTCTTCCGGCGAGATCGGCTTTTCGAATTCGATGTTCACCGCCTCGGAATGGCCGATGAACACCGGCACGCGCACGCAGGTCGCCGTCAGCTTGATTTTCGGATCGAGCATCTTCTTGGTCTCGGCGACCATCTTCCACTCTTCCTTGGTGTAGCCATCCTCCATGAACACATCGATATGCGGGATGACATTGAAGGCAATGCGCTTGGTGAACTTCTTGGTGACGACCGGATCGGCGACAAACACGGCGCGGGTTTGCGTGAACAATTCGTCCATGCCTTCCTTGCCCGCGCCCGACACCGACTGATAGGTCGAGACGACAACGCGCTTGATAATTGCGGCATCATGCAAGGGCTTCAACGCCACGACCAATTGGGCGGTCGAGCAGTTTGGATTTGCGATGATGTTGCGCTTCGTAAAACCGGTAATCGCGTCCGGGTTCACTTCCGGCACGATCAGCGGCACGTTGGAATCGTAGCGGAAGGCCGACGAGTTATCGATGACGACACAGCCCTGCGCCGCAATCTTCGGCGACCAGATCTTTGAGGTCTCACCGCCCGCCGACATCAGGCAGATGTCGGTGTCGGAGAAATCAAACTGGTCAAGCACTTTGACCTTCAGCGTCCGGTCCCCGTAAGAAACCTCGGTGCCGAGCGAGCGCCTTGACGCCAACGCCACAACCTCGTCGGCCGGAAAGCCGCGCTCTTCCAGAATGTTCAGCATCTCACGCCCGACATTTCCCGTCGCCCCGGCGATTGCCACCTTGAAACCCATTGTCTTAAATCCTTTTGCCGCTCCCCGCCCAAACCCGTCACTCAGACGTGATTTTCACTCACCCCGCCAGCCCGGGGGAGTGTCGGGAAGGCTGAGGCGGTCAATCCTGTTTGGTGGTTTTTTTTGATGTGGTTTTAGCGGAGAAAAGGCGGGCATGGCTGCGGGCGGGGCCCGAAGCGGACAGCTCGACAATGGCTTGGCGGAAGCCGCGCATGGTTTTTCCTTTTCTGAGCGGTGCTCATACTGGAAATTGGATAAGAGTCAAACCGCCTAAAGGAAAACCAGGTAGCCAACGATGGACAAGTCGCCCCAACTGCTTCCTCAGCGACCCCACACAGTGCTGTAGCGCTCCAAAACGTTGACAAAGTCAGCCTCACCTGCAGGGGTAATTGTTCTAGCGCCGATGCTAACTGGCGCGTGTATAAGTGAATACAATTCCCTCGATACCTCCTCCCTAATTGACTCGATGAGCCTAAAGGGTCCGGAGGCCAGAAAGATATTTGCTAACTCCATATATCTCCCCTTCTTAACATTCACCGCACTCAAACTTTTTTTAACTTGACTCTCCTGACGGAAATTTACCTCATTTAATATCCTGACGCTCGAAACAGAATTCACAAATTTCGCTGTGATCCAGTTGATCAAATTCAAGTCTCCGGGCTCGTAAGACTCAATCATTACGAAAGGAGCAACCTTCTCCAAATTACCCTCAACAACAAATGGTCCGATTGGCGCCCTCATCAAAGCCAAAGATAAGTACGCGATGTCTTTTACATACTTATCGAGAATATAAACCAATTTCGGCAGCGGTCTAACTCTCATCCTCATGAGCTCTCGATCAAATTGAAAATACTCTCCGTACAGTGAAATAACATCACTCTCAGCAAGTTCAATAATTTTCCATCTCAGAATTTCTTCATTGTAACCAAAGAGTCTCCACAAAATATAGCAAATTTCTGCAACACTGACTGGCTGGTAATTCTTAATCACCTCTCTCTTTGCCTCTATTGCCCTAACCAGTTGTATTATACGCAACGTCAGCGCTATTTCATTTCCAGTATTTACAAATTTCCCACCAAACGCACTATCATCATACGGATAATCAAATATAGAGGGAATCAATCTGTTGTCAAACAGAGGAATATCGGCAATTCTTTGGGTAAATTTTCCGGCATTCGTGCTATAATAATAATACTTCTGCGGATACTTAAATCCTCCTTTCGTCATTGACTCCACAATTTTGTAGGGTGCCAAGACCCCCACTTGCTTTCTCACGCTCATAATGTAGTCGTAATACGCCAGTTGAATTGTCTGCATTTGGGCTCGCCTGTTGGGCCCAAAGGCCCTGTGAAGCGCAGCAGCATAATGCTCACTCGTTTCAGAACGCTCTAAGAACTCCACGAACCCGTCAAAGTGGAGAGGCCAGTCGCTCGTCATCCACTTTTTGCTGGGCGCAAGTCTGGCCACCTCGCTAATTAAAAACGCTCTCCTCTGGCTTACAATTTCAACGAGGTCAGATGGTCCGATTTCAAACGTTCGAACAGACTCAACTTTCTTATAGGGGCTTGTTCGTGAAAAACTTTCTAACGTTGAAGTTCTCATTACTGCGAGCAAGACAAACCCAACCAAGTCAGTGCTGAGGCCGAGAGAAGCGGAGTCACCACAAAGCTTCTCAAATTTTCGGATTGCTGAACGTGTTGACTCAAGTTTATCAAATCCATCTAAAACAACTACAAACCGAAAGCCCTTGAGCAAAAGGTAAGAATATACTGCCGCGCCTATAACCCTAGGAACTAGCCTCTCGTCAAGAGGTTGCTCAGCAGTTTTTCTCCAGAATACATTTTTCATATTCTCGAGAGTATTTGTAAGATTTAGACGAGCTTCTTGAGATTCCATCCGACTTACATAATCTCGTAAATATTGATCAAGTCCACGTTTTGCTATATCAATATTGGATATCCTATACAATCTTGATTTAGAATGGTAATATCTATAAACAATTTTAGAAATTTGTGCGTAAATCCAAGAAAGCAGATCGTTATTTGGAGGAAAGTCTTTGACTAAGTCTAATCGTACCCATATAACTGACTGTCTGTCGAGTTTATCGATATATTGCGCCAAAATATAGTTTAAGAAAAAAGTTTTTCCAGAGCCACGGGGACCGTGAACAATAAATGTCCGCTGAGAAAGATGATTTAAATCAGCACCCCCCTTTGCAGTTTGCTTCGAAAGCTGCCATTGAAAATTCGCTTCTGTAACTACTTGGTCAACAAAAGTGTCAACAGCCTTTGAACTGCGATTCACAAAATTTTCTGAATCGGCTTGTTCTTCGATTGCGCGATTAGAAGAAAAAACATAGCTATCCTTAATTGCACTTGTATTTTCTGGATCACTAGGATTTGAGGTTATGTGCCCAAGCCTCTTTTGCACATGATCCTCCCGTGGCTCTATGTGGTGCGGCCTAAAACTCAATTCATTTCTAAAGGGATGGCGCGCCACAGGGTCGGATCGATCCGAGCTTAATTTCGTCAGCATGTCACTGTGCTTCATTGGAGACTTCAGCAGCGAGTCTATTTCGGCCTTATTCATCGACGCTCCAATCTTTGAGTAGTGACTTTAACTGACTTAATGCTGTAGCGACAGTGAAGGGACCTTCAATCAGAGACAACTCAAGGTTTTTTTCAATCAAACTGACTAATTTGCTGAGTGTCACTGGTAGGCAGGGTAATCCAATCGAAGAACCTCCATTCTTCATTGGCAAAACACGTTGATTTTTGAATTTCATCGGAATTTTTGATGTCTCGATACCCGGAATGTAAACACAGGGGAGTTCAATTTGTTCTTCGGCTCTTACAGCGCGTATTACGGGTTCTCCCACAATTACGCTTAAAGACTTAAAAATCTCACCGTGTGCGAATGCGCCTCTAGGGATAAAATCTTTGTCAATCAAAATATCTTGCGCTTCTCTTATGCATTGGAAGTAGGTGGAGAAGGTATCACTGTCGTATTTTTCAGATTCAAAACAAGTTATAAAAATACTATCAGATAAGACTTGAACTACGAAATTGTTTTTTTTGGTAATTTTCTCTATTTCATGAACGCAGTCAGCGAGGTCTTTATATATTTTGGCAGCGCCTCTGGATCTTACCAATGCGCTGAATCCATATATGTCGATGTAGACGAGCCAGGCATTGCCCTTTTGCATTTGATTGGACATTGGTTCCTTGCATCCCCTCCGAGGTGTCAGCCCCTTATTTTTTGATATATTTTTTGCTTATCTTCGGCACGATTTTGTATTCCGTCAACCCCGAGCTGCGGTTTCGCTCGTTCCACCGATCAGTTGGGATTGGGGGAACGAAATGCAGTTCGCCTGAGTCTCATATCTGAGTCTTTCGTCTTAGTTCCAAAGCAGCGCTGTTGGGAGAGGGCGTTTTCTGCCATTCAGACCATGGACGAGTTCGTATTTCGCCGGGCGGGGCGCCTGGGATGCGAATTCCGCAATCAAAATCAACAGTTGGAGGACTTGCAACATGGCAGACGCAGTAATGGCGGGCGCACCAACCCGCGGCATGACGAGAGAGGAAAAGAAGGTCATCTTCGCCTCCTCGCTCGGCACCGTTTTCGAATGGTACGATTTTTATCTGTACGGATCACTCGCCGCCTTCATCGGCGCGGCGTTTTTCTCGCAATATCCGGAAGCCACGCGCAACATTTTCGCACTGCTGGCGTTTGCCGCCGGCTTCCTCGTGCGCCCGTTCGGCGCGCTGGTGTTCGGCCGGCTCGGCGATCTGGTCGGCCGCAAATACACATTCCTCATCACCATCGTCATTATGGGCCTGTCAACATTCCTGGTCGGTCTCCTGCCCGGCTCGGCGACCATCGGCATTCTGGCGCCCATTATCCTGATCGGCCTGCGCATGCTGCAGGGTCTGGCGCTCGGCGGTGAATATGGCGGCGCGGCGACCTATGTCGCCGAGCATTCGCCTCCCGGCAAGCGCGGCTATTACACCTCGTTCATTCAAACCACGGCGACGCTCGGCCTGTTCCTGTCTCTGGTCATTATCCTCGCGCTGCAAACCAATATGAGCAAAGAAGCGTTCGCCGACTATGGCTGGCGCATTCCGTTCCTGCTTTCCGCCATACTGCTCGGCGTGTCCGTCTGGATTCGTCTGCAGATGAATGAATCGCCGGTGTTCCAGCAGATCAAGGATGAGGGCAAACAGTCAAAAGCGCCGCTGTCGGAAGCCTTCGGCCAGTGGAAAAATGCCAAGATCGCCATTCTGGCTTTGCTGGGCGCGACTGCCGGTCAGGCGGTGGTCTGGTACACCGGCCAGTTCTACGCCCTGTTCTTCCTGACGAACGTGCTGAAGGTGGACGGCGCTTCGGTAAACAAAATGGTGGCGGTTTCGCTTCTGCTCGGCACCGGGTTCTTCATTGTGTTTGGCTGGCTCTCGGATAAAATCGGCCGCAAGCCGATCATCATGGCGGGTCTCGCTTTGGCGATCCTGACTTACTTCCCGCTGTTCAAAATGCTGACGGAAGCCGCCAATCCGGCGCTTGCAACGGCACAGGCAAGCTCAATCGCAACTGTGACAGCAGACCCCAAGGATTGTAACTTCCAGTTTAATCCGACCGGCACGAAGAAGTTCACCACGTCATGCGATATCGCCACGGCCTTCCTGACCCGCAACTCGGTGCCTTACAAGCTCGTGGACGGCGCAGCGGGCTCTGTTGCTTCCATTGATCTCGGCGGCGTCAAGGTCGAGTCCTATGACGCGGTCAAGGCTGGCGACAAGGCGGCGGGCATGAAGGGCGCGTTTGAAAAGAGCGTCAATCTCGCCATGCAGACCGGCGGCTATCCGCTGGTGCGCGATGCGGTCAAGGTCACTGGCTCCAAGCTTGCGGCGCTGGTTGCTGCAAATCCGGAAGCCAAACTCGACCAGGCGGCGATTGAAGCTGGTGAAAAGACCATGACCAAGGTTGCCGACGCTGTGACAGCCAAGCTGCTCACCGCTGACGAGGCCAAGGCGATCACCGACGCCGAAGTGCCGGTCTATTCCGTCAAAGGCGCCGGCGCGTTCAAGATGGTGGCCGACGCCGCAGCGGTGAACTGGACCAGGATCATCGCGATCCTGACCCTGCTCGTCATCTACGTGACCATGGTCTACGGCCCGATCGCCGCATGGCTCGTGGAAATGTTCCCGACCCGCATCCGCTACACCGGCATGTCGCTGCCTTACCACATCGGCAACGGCTGGTTCGGCGGCCTGCTCCCGGCGACGGTCTTCGCCATGAGCGCGGCCAAGGGCGACATCTACTACGGCCTCTGGTACCCGATCATCATCGCCGCGACGACGCTCGTCATTGGCATCCTGTTCGTCAAGGACAACAAAAAGGATCATCTGCTAAAAGACATGGATTGACTGTTTTCAAATCCATCAGTCAAGAATCCGGCGGGGGAATCTCCGCCGGTTTTATTTTTGCCGCAAGTGCGGTTAAGCTGGGCGCATGAGAACATCCCTGCTCTATTGCGCGCTCGTTTCAATGCTCTGCTGCGACGCCGCGCTTGCCGGCGAGCGCTACGAAATGAACAGCGCGGATATCCTCGCTGCCCTTCCCGGCATGACGATGACGGGACGCTATGCCGACGGCGTGAAATTCACCGAGACCTATCATCCGGACAAGGACATAACCTACCAGGACGACCGGGGCTCCGACACCGGCAACTGGTTCGAGAAGGACGGCCTGTTCTGCACCTTCTATCTCAGCCTGCAGGGCGCGTGCTTCAAGGTCGTGCGCACCGGGGCGAACTGCTTTGAATATTACGTCGCCGAGGGTCAGGACGGAATCAAATCCGAACCCGGCGCGCATTGGAACTCGGTCGGCTGGGACGTGGCGAAACCGTCTACCTGCGACCTGTCTGACAAGGTGGTCTAACGCCCGATGCAGTCCCCCACCGGGCGTCATTCCAGGGCCGCGCAGCGGAACCCGGAATCCAGAGATGGCGTGATGGCAGTTGGGCTGCAATGGCAGGTTTGGCTGCGTTAGCCGCAGCGTATCCGGTAGCGAAAACTTCGTTCTTCGCCGCTCTGGATTCCGGGTTCCGCTGCGCGGCCCCGGAATGACGCCCGGTGAGGGGCTTCGCCAACTGGGTTGATGACGCGGAGCTGCGTGGAATTGCCCGGATTTCACTTTGCCATCGGCTGGACTGCCCCGCTCTTGGCGCTTCAAGCCCCCAGCCGCTTGAACGCGTCCAATATCGCCGTGCCCATCTCAACCGTCGTCACCAGCCGCATCCCGTCCGACATGATGTCGCCGGTGCGCAGGCCCGCGTTCAGCACTTCCGAGATCGCCGCCTCCAGCCTGTCGGCCTCGCTGACCATGTTGAACGAATAGCGCAGGCTCATGGCGAAGGACGCGATCATGGCGATCGGGTTGGCGATGCCCCTGCCCGCAATGTCCGGCGCCGAGCCGTGCACCGGCTCGTACAGCGCCTTGCGCTTGCCGGTCATCGCATCCGGCGCGCCGAGCGAGGCGGAGGGCAGCATGCCGAGCGAACCGGTCAGCATCGCCGCCACGTCCGACAGCATGTCGCCGAACAGATTGTCGGTGACGATCACGTCAAACTGCTTGGGCCAGCGCACCAGCTGCATGCCGCCGGCGTCCGCCAGCATATGGTCGAGCTTCACGTCCGGATATTTGGCGGCGTGCGTGGCGGTGACCACTTCGTTCCAGAGCACGCCCGATTTCATCACGTTGCGCTTTTCCATCGACGTGACGCGGTTATTGCGCGTGCGCGCCATGTCAAAGGCGACGCAGGCGATGCGCTCGATCTCAAACGTGTCATAGACCTGCGTGTCGATGCCGCGCTTCTGGCCGTTGCCAAGATCGATGATTTCCTTCGGCGAACCGAAATAGACGCCGCCGGTCAGTTCGCGCACGATCAGAATGTCGAGCCCTTCGACCACTTCCGGCTTGAGCGACGAGGAGGCGGCGAGCGCAGGATAGCAGATTGCCGGACGCAGATTGGCGAACAGCTCCATGTCCTTGCGAAGCCGCAGAAGCCCGGCTTCAGGGCGCGCATCGTAGGGAACCTTGTCCCATTTCGGCCCGCCCACTGCGCCGAACAGCACCGCATTCGCCGCCATGGCCTTTGCCATGTCGCCTTCCGAAATCGCCGCGCCATGCGCATCATAAGCGCAGCCGCCGACCAGACCTTCGTCCACCAGAAAGCCTGCTTGCCTAGCCTCATTCATATGGGAGATGATATGGCGGACTTCCGCCATGGCCTCAGGACCGATTCCGTCGCCAGGAAGCAGGAAGAGCGAACGATTTGTCATGGGTGCGAACTCATAAGCTGGAAAACAAGATGGCCGAGCGTCTATGGGCTGACCGGGAAAAATGCAATCGCTCTCAGCCGCCCTTCAGTCTGCGGCAAAGCTCGTCGAGCTGCTCCAGATCACGGTAGCGGACCGACAGCGCGCCGCCGCCGCCCGAATGATTGATCGTCACCTTCATGCCGAGGTGATCCGAAATCAGCTTTTCCAGCGCCGTGGTGTCCACGTCTTTCGGCGCTGCGCCCTTCATGGATTTGGTTTCAGGCGCCGGTGGATTTAAGGTCTCCTGCGCCATCTGCTCAGCCTGCCGCACCGAAAGACCGCCGGCAACAATTTTCAAGGCCAGCGAAAGCGGGTCATCCACCGCAATCAGCGCGCGCGCGTGGCCTGCAGACAGCTGGTTATTAATGAGCATGTCGCGGACTTTTTCCGGCAGCTTCAAAAGCCGCAAAGTATTCGCGACATGGCTGCGGCTCTTGCCGATTATGCCGGCGAGATCAAGTTGCGTGTAAGAATGTTCGTCGACTAATTGTTGGTAGCCAACCGCCTCCTCAATAGCGTTGAGATCGGCGCGCTGCACGTTTTCGACAATGGCGATTTCCAGCGCCGCGCGGTCGTCAATGTTCCTCACAATGACAGGAATCTCTGTCAAACCCGCTATTTGCGCCGCCCGCCATCGCCGTTCGCCCGCGACGATTTCATAATGATCAGCGGTTTCCGGCTTTTTCCGCACGATAATCGGCTGAACAATGCCGTGGGTGCGGATGGACTGCGACAGGTCCACTAACTCGGCTTCGGAAAAGTTGCGGCGCGGATTGCGCGGATTGCGCGCAATATGCTCAATCGCCACCCTTCTGTCGGCGGATACCGGCGACGCCGCGGCCTGCGCAGGCTTGTCCATTTCACCGATCAGCGCCGCGAGGCCCCGCCCCAGCCGCTTGCGTGAAGGATCATCAATCATGTCATTCTCCCAAGGCTCAAACTCTTATAATTAGCCGACTAATTCACTACGCGGCGCGCAGTTTCCGTTCTCTTTGAATAACTTCCGAAGCAAGCTGCAAATAGGCTTGGCTGCCCGAGCAGCGCAGATCATAGAGTATGGCCGGTTTGCCATGCGACGGCGCTTCCGAGACACGCACATTGCGCGGAATGACCGTGCGGTAAACCTGATCGCCCATATGCTTGCGCACGTCATCAACAACCTGATTGGCGAGATTGTTGCGGCCGTCATACATGGTCAAGACAATGCCTTGAATGGTCAAAGACGGATTGAGCGACTGCCGCACTTCCTCGACCGTCTGCAAGAGCTGACTAAGCCCCTCCAGAGCAAAAAATTCGCATTGCAACGGCACCAGCACCGAATCCGCCGCTGCCATAGCGTTCAGCGTCAAAAGATTGAGCGACGGCGGACAATCCACGATGGCATAGGTGAATTTTCCGGTGCCTTTGTCCCGAAGTGCGTGTTTCAGCCGGTGCGCCCTATCTGCCTCACCGGCAATTTCCATTTCAAGACCAAGCAGATCAAGCGTTGACGCAATAATTGACAGGCCCGGAACGGCGGTTTCAATCGCCGCCTCATCCACTGTGGCGCTGCCCAAGATCACATCGTAAGAAGATAGATGGCGGTCCCTGCGGTCAATGCCGAGCCCGGTTGACGCATTGCCCTGCGGATCGACATCAATAAGCAGCACGCGCTCGCCAATCGCCGCTAAAGCGGTGGCAAGATTGATGGCCGTGGTAGTTTTCCCCACCCCGCCCTTCTGGTTTGCCACCGTGATAATCCGCAAATTTGTCATTCTTGCCCAAACAAAAGCATGAAACAGCCTTTACAAGCGGTGTGAAACTTTGGAAATTTCCAAAATCACCGAATCCGCGTCTGTCTTGCTTTTATGCTCTAGCAGATCGAAGTCCCACGCGCCACGCGCTGCGGCAATTTCTTCCTTGTGCCGCCTTCCCTTGTGGAAAAGTCCCTTGGCGCCGGATTTCAGCCATGGAGAGGTCAGCTTCAGCAGTTCCGGAAGTGCCGCCACGGCGCGAGCCGTGACACATTGAGGCGCTATATTCAGCGGTGTGGCGTTTTCAATACGCATTGTATGCACAGTGCCGCTTCCCCCGGTCTCCTGAAGCGCAGCGCTGAGAAACGCCGCCTTTTTTCCAATACTTTCAACGAGATGCACATGTCCTCCAATCTCGCCTTCCGCCCGCTCTGTCATCAATATCGCCAGCACAATGCCTGGAAATCCTCCGCCCGAGCCCATGTCCAGCCAAGTGCCACGCATCGGCACAATGGCCGCAATCTGCGCGCTGTCCACGATATGACGATGCCATAAGTGTTCGATAGAGGCAGCCGACGCGAGATTGATCCGGGAACTCCATTCGCGGAATAGCACTTCAAACGCCAGAAGCCGCTCAAACGTTTCACGTGAAACATCAGGCAGCACGTCGCGCAATGAATCGAACTTTTTCTGGCTCAAGCGGCGCCCCGGAGCTGATTCTTGAACCTCTGGCGGATTGAGAGCAGCACGAGCGACAGGGCCGCTGGCGTCATGCCATCAATCTTTTGCGCCTCCGACACTGATTTTGGCATCCGCAATGCAAGTTTTTGCTTCAGTTCGTTAGAAATACCGGAGACATCCGAAAAATCCATATCGCTTGGAATCAACCGTTCTTCCTCGCGCCGCAGCATCGCGGCGCTGGCGCTCTGTCTTTGCAGATAGACGTGATATTGAGCTTCAATCTCCAACCGTTCAGCCGTTTTCGCGTCAATATCAGCGAGTTGCGGCCATATCACCGACAGACTGATTACATTGACCTCCGGATATGCAAGCAGGTTAAACGCCGACCGGCGCTGGCCGTCCTTGTTGACCTTGAGCCCAAAAGCTTCAGCCTCTGTCGGGGTGGCAGACAATGAACAGGCAAGCACCCTCGCTTCGTCGAGGCTTGTGGAAACGTCGCGGTATTTCACGGAACGCTCCCTGCCAATCAGCCCAAGCCGCTCACCCAATGGCGTCAGCCGGGCATCGGCATTGTCGGCGCGCAGAGACAACCGAAATTCGGCGCGCGAAGTGAACATGCGGTAAGGCTCGCTGACGCCGTTGGATGTCAAATCGTCGATCATCACGCCAAGGTATGAGTCCGCGCGGCTGATTGTGACTGACGTGGCACCGGAGGCCCTGCGCGCCGCGTTCAACCCCGCCCAAAGGCCCTGCGCGCCCGCCTCTTCATAGCCCGTCGTGCCGTTGATCTGCCCAGCGAGGAAAAGACCGGAAATCCTTTTTGTTTCAAGGCTTTGGTCGAGCTCGCGCGGGTCCACATGGTCATATTCTATGGCATAGCCCGGGCGCAACATCACCGACTTTTCCAGTCCCGGAATCGTCGCATAAATCTGCGCCTGAACCTCTTCGGGCAGCGAGGTGGACACCCCGTTGGGATAGACCGAAATGTCGTCCAACCCCTCAGGTTCAAGGAATATTTGATGCCCGTCGCGGTCGCCAAATTTAACAATTTTATCTTCAATAGACGGACAATAGCGCGGTCCGACGCCCTTGATAGAGCCGGAGTACATCGCCGACTTGTGCAGGTTCGCGCGGATAATCTCGTGGGTTCCAGGCGTCGTGCGCGTGATGCCGCAGGCGATCTGCCTCGCATGCACCTTATCCGTCATCAGCGAGAAGAAGTATGGCTCTTCGTCCGCCGCCTGCATTTCGAGGCTGGCCCAGTCAATCGAACGTGTGTCAAGGCGCGCCGGCGTGCCGGTTTTCAGGCGGCCAAGCACAAAGCCAAACCGTTCCAGCGTCGCGCTCAGTCCGAGGGCAGGGGCCTCCGCCAGGCGCCCCGCAGGTATGCGCGTCTCGCCGATATGAATAAGACCGCGCAGAAACGTGCCGGTTGTCAGCACCACTGAGGCGCAGCCAAGTGTCCTGCCATCCGCCAAGACCACACCAGTCACGCGCTTGCCGTCCGGAATGAGATCTTCGACTTCTCCCTCGACAATGGTCAAACCGTCCTGTTCGCGCAACATGCCTTGAATGGCGAAGCGGTACAGCGCCCGATCCGCCTGGGTGCGGGGACCACGCACGGCGGGGCCCTTGTTGCGGTTCAGAAGCCGGAACTGGATCCCGGCCATATCCGCAGCCCTGCCCATGAGACCATCCAGCGCATCTATTTCCCGGACAAGATGACCCTTTCCGAGGCCGCCAATGGCGGGATTGCAGGACATGACACCAATAGTCTCGGCTCGGTGGGTGATCAAAGCAGTCTTCGCGCCAACGCGCGCGGAAGCGGCGGCGGCTTCACAGCCTGCATGGCCGCCGCCGACAACAATCACATCAAATCTGTCCAAAGACTGCATTTGCAATCCAACACTCATGAATTTATCGGGCATCTACCATTCTGTTTCACGTGAAACAACCTGGTTCTGTTGTATGAGCCCCGAAGCGGGAGTTTCACGTGAATCCGGCCGAATACGCACCTCTTGCTGTTCGACGTGAATCACTTGCCGATGCAAAACTGTGAGAATACGACATCCAGCAAATCCTCGACATCAATCCGGCCTGTCAAGCGGCCAAGCGCTTCGCCTGAAAGCCGCAGGTCTTCCGCCCTCAACTCCAAGGGTGTTTCACGTGAATCCAACGCCGTCCTGAGATGAAGCGAGCATTCGCTTAGCAGCTCCGCCTGCCTTTGACGCACCGGTATGACTTCGGCAATATTGCCGCGTGTGTCGGCGGCAAAGTTGCCGATCAGAGCACAGAGATCACCAATACCGGAACCGTCCAGCGCGGAAACCACGACATCGTAACCGCGCGGCGGCACCGCGTGCTGCAAGTCACCCTTCAAGCCCACACGTAAAACCGGCGCAGACACCCTCATATGCGGAGCTGAGCCTGATGCGGTCACGTCCTCCACGAGTAGAACAAGGTCGCACTCTCCGCTGCGCTCCAGCGCCTTGTCGATGCCAAGCGCCTCAATGCGTCCGGCGCCCTCGCGGATTCCTGCCGTGTCGGCAATATTGACGCGGAAACCATCAATGTCCAAGCGGGCTTCGACAAGATCGCGGGTCGTCCCTGCCTCATCCGTCACAATGGAGACGGCACGGCCGGCCAAGGCGTTCAGAAGACTGGATTTTCCAGCGTTTGGCGCACCCAGTATCACGACATCCAAACCGCTGCGCACAATTTCCCCGGCGCGCGTGCGCGACAGATGCAGCTCAATTTCAGCCCTGAGGGCATTCATGTCCTGCCACACCACACTGGCCACAGAACCCGGCACATCATCCTCATCGGCGAAATCTATCTCAGCCTCAATCATTGCCCGCGCGTGAATGAGCCGCTTCCGCCAACCTTCATAGAGCTCTCGCTGTCCACCCCGCGCATTCGAGAGAGCCTGAACCCGTTGCGCCTCAGTCTCCGCAGCGACAAGATCGGCAAGCCCCTCGGCTTCCGTCAAATCGACCTTTCCCATCAAAAATGCCCGGCGGGTGAATTCTCCCGCCTCCGCCATGCGCAGGCCGTTGACAGAAGAAAGCACAGCTAGGCAAGCTGAAACGGTGGCAACGCCGCCATGCAGATGCAGCTCGGCGCAGTCTTCACCGGTGAAACTCGCGGGAGCGGGAAAGAACAAGACCAAGCCTTGGTCAATCACATCACCGGCAGGCGAGCGAATAAAACAAAGTTTTGCGGTGCGCGGTTCCGGCAGGGCGCCAAGCATGGACACAAGGCTCTCCCGGACATGCGGCCCCGACATGCGGACGACCGCCACTCCGGACGGCAGGCGCCCGGATGAAAGCGCAAAAATCGTGTCGGTGAACATCAGGGGTTCAAATCTCCTGACTTATTAAATAGGCGACCGCGTGCCAAGCCAATGGTATCGTATCGATTCCATAACAAAGCGTAATTGAATCAATGAGTTAAGTGTTCATCGAATCAAAGAAGTCCGAATTGCCCTTGGTCTGCTTCAGCTTGTCGATCAGGAATTCGATCGCGTCGGTTGTGCCCATCGGCGCGAGAATGCGGCGCAGAACGTAAATTTTCTGCAGGTCCTGCTTGGGTATCAGTAGATCTTCCTTGCGCGTGCCGGACTTCAGAATATCCATTGACGGGAAGATGCGCTTGTCTGCGACCTTGCGGTCGAGCACGATTTCCGAATTGCCCGTGCCTTTGAACTCCTCAAAAATCACTTCGTCCATGCGGCTGCCCGTGTCGATCAAGGCTGTCGCGATAATGGTCAGCGAGCCGCCCTCTTCAATGTTGCGCGCCGCGCCGAAGAAGCGCTTTGGCCGCTGCAGCGCGTTGGCGTCCACGCCGCCGGTCAGAACCTTGCCGGATGACGGCACGACTGTGTTGTAAGCGCGACCGAGGCGCGTGATCGAATCCAGCAGGATCACCACGTCGCGGCCGTGCTCGACCAAGCGCTTGGCCTTTTCGATGACCATTTCGGCCACCTGCACATGCCGCTGCGCCGGCTCGTCGAAGGTCGAGGACACGACCTCGCCCTTCACCGAGCGCTGCATGTCGGTGACTTCCTCGGGCCGCTCGTCGATCAGAAGCACGATCAGATAGCATTCAGGATGATTGGCGGTGATCGAATGCGCGATGTTCTGCAGCAGCACCGTCTTGCCGGTGCGCGGCGGCGCGACGATCAGGCCTCGCTGACCCTTGCCAAGCGGCGCGACGAGATCAATGACGCGCGCCGACAGGTCTTTCGTCGTCGGGTTTTCGATTTCCATCTTGAACCGCTCGTTCGGATAAAGCGGCGTCAGATTGTCGAAATGCGTCTTGTGCTTGATCTTTTCCGGGTCTTCAAAATTAATCGTGTTGACTTTGAGCAGCGCAAAATAACGCTCGCCGTCCTTAGGTCCGCGGATCGGACCTTCGACTGTGTCGCCGGTTTTCAGCGAGAAGCGGCGGATCTGCGACGGAGAAATGTAGATATCGTCCGGGCCTGGCAGATAGTTCACATTGGCAGAGCGCAGGAAGCCGAACCCGTCCATCAACAGCTCGACGACTCCCTCGCCGATGATCTCGACTTCCTGCGAAGCAAGCTGTTTCAGAATCGCAAACATCAGTTCCTGTTTGCGCATGGTCGAGGCGTTCTCGACTTCCAGCGATTCGGCGAAGGTCAAAAGCTCGGTCGGGCTTTTGCTCTTGAGGGCTTGTAATTTCATTTCCTGCATCGGCGCGGAACTCATCATTGGAAGGGAAGGCGGGGAAGGGTGTGACACAGCAGCGTTTCAGCCTTGGCGGCGATGGAATCTGCTAGAGTCTGGAAGAAGATAAGCTGCTTTAGTCGCTTGAGGGGATAAGCGCAAGCACGTTTTTGCGGCTGGCGCTTCAACTTTTCAGGAGCGTTAAGAAGCTCAAAACGGCTTCACAATGACCAGTGTGACGATGACAATCATCAGCGCCGTCGGAACCTCATTCATGATCCGCCAATGCCGCGCCGGCTTTTCATTCTTATCCTTGGCGAAGCGGCGGACAGAGGCAGAAAAATAGCCATGCGCCGCCGAAAGAAGCACCACCATGGCGATTTTCACATGCAGCCAGCCGCCCATGAATTGAAAGCCGCGCCAAGCGAGCCACAGCCCGGTGGCCCAGCTGACCACCATCGCCGGATTGATGATCGCCTGCAAAAGCCGGCGCTCCATCACTTTGAACGTCTCAGACTGCGCCGAGCCAATTTCCGCATCCACATGATAAACGAACAGCCGCGGCAGATAGAGCATGCCGGCCATCCACGACATCACCGCGATCACATGCAGCGCCTTCAGCCATGGATAGAAGTTAACCGGGTCAAGCCAGAACAGCGCGAGGCTAAGCAGCGCTAAAATGCCGAGCCCCGCCAAGGCGCGTTTCATCGGCCCGCTCATCCTTGCCGCACCCGCGCGATCATCCGCTCCACGTGTGCGACCGGCGCCTCCGGCGTGATGCCATGGCCGAGATTGAATATCAGCGGCCCCGCGCCAAGCGACTCAAGAATGCGCGCCACGCCCTCATCCAATGCCTTGCCGCCCGCGACGAGACGCATCGGGTCCAGATTGCCCTGCACAGGCCCTTCAAGCTGCAATGACTGTGCCTGGCTGTACGGAACGGACCAGTCCAGTCCGAGCGCCGTCACGCCGGTATCGCGGCGGTAATGCCTATAGAGAGCGCCGGCGCCTTTGGGAAAACCGATGATCTGCGCATCTGGCAAGACCACGTGCACCTTGTCCACAAGCCGTTTCAACGGACAAACGCAAGCGCGCTGGAACATGTCCTCATCCAATACGCCGGACCAGGAATCAAATATCTGCACTGCATCAGCGCCAGCCTTCAGCTGCGCGATCAGATGTTGCGCTGACACATCCGCCAAGAGACCCAAGAGCGCGTCAAATGCCTCGGGATGGCGGTAGGCGAACAGCCGGGCAGGGGCCTGATCCGGCGTGCCATGTCCGGCGACCATATAGGTCGCCACCGTCCACGGCGCGCCGCAGAAGCCGAGCAGGGCCTTATCAGAAGCAAGCTCGGCCCGGATTTTCCCCACAGCCTCATAGACCGGCCGCAGATTCACGTGAAACTTTTCCGGCGAAAGCGCGGCCACTTCTTCCGGCAGGATTGGGTCCAGCAGCGGCCCTTGTCCTTCCGAAAAAGTCAGCTTGCGTCCGAGCGCATGCGGCACGACCAGAATGTCAGAAAACAGAATCGCCGCGTCAAAGCCGAAACGGCGGATCGGCTGCATGGTGACTTCAGTTGCAAGCTCCGGCGAATAGCAAAGGTCGAGAAAGCTCCCGGCCTTCTTCCGCACTTCGCGATATTCCGGCAGATAACGTCCGGCCTGCCGCATCATCCAGAGCGGCGGCGGATAGACGGTCTCTCCGTCGAGCACTTTCAAAACATCCGGCTTGGTCAATTCAGCTTATCCAGTGTCCGCTCTAAAAATCCTGAAAATGGATTTTCTCTTCTTTTGATTCTTAGAGTCTGTTGGAATCGGGGATAGGCCATAATCCCTGCTTTGTCCAAAGAGGCCAATTGTCCCACTGAGCGGCGCAAAACTTGTCCAAAACTTTATTTCTCAAAAATAGTCCTGATTTCTCAATTAGTTGGACTCATGGGCCATTGGAACATGCTGTGGAAGGAATGAGGAGAAAAGTGATTCTCACCCGCTGTTCACACATTGGTAACCAAAGATCGCGCGCTTCCCGCGCCTGTGGATGAATCAGGTGTTTGCCCACAGGCCAGCTCTCCGCTCCCTGCCCTCCGGAGCGTTATCCACAGATTCGCACAGGCTGGCGGCGGACATCCCTTCACTGGAGCGGCCTCGTCCGCATTACGCCATGATTGCGGATCAGCAGAAAAGCGGCTGCGCGCCGCCTTGAAATACGTCGCCGATTGATTGATGACAGAAAGCGGCCAATCGCGGCTGTTCAACAACAGAATCTCTCATGCCGCTGATCCTCGCCTCAAAAAGCCCGTTCCGCGCCGCGATCCTGCGGAATGCCGGAATTGCGTTCCGCGCGCAAGCGGCTGATATTGACGAACGCGCCTCTGAAGCACCTCTCTTGAAGAGCGGCGCATCTGCGGAAGACATTGCATCCGTGCTGGCCGAAGCTAAGGCGCTCGACGTGAGTACAAGGTTTCCGGACGAGCCGGTCCTTGGCGCCGATCAGACTCTGTCGCTGGGTGATGAGCTGTTCCATAAGCCCGCCGATATGGAATCGGCGCGGCGGCATCTCCTTAAACTGTCCGGCAGGACACACATACTGTCGAGCGCTCTGATTCTCGCACGGCGCGGCGAAACCATCTGGCGGCACGTCTCTGTGGCGCGGCTGACCATGCGCGAATTGTCACCAGCGTTCATTGGGCAGCATCTGGCCCGGGTGGGCGAGGCGGCGCTTTCGAGTGTCGGTGCTTATCAATATGAAGGCGAGGGCATTCAGCTTTTCGAGGCGATTGACGGCGATTACTTCACCATTGTCGGCCTGCCGCTGTTGCCGCTTTTGGCGGAGCTGCGCCGCCTGGGAGAGATCGATGGCTAGGAAAGCTTTCATCATCGGCGACCCGATCAGCCATTCGCGCTCGCCGCTGATCCATGGCCATTGGCTGTCCAAGCATGGGATTGATGGATCGTACGAAGCGATTCACGTGAAGCAAGCGGAAGTCGGCGCGTTCTTTTCATCGCTGGCGCACAGCGGCTTTGTGGGCGGTAATGTCACCGTGCCGCACAAGGAGGCCGCCTATGCGCATGCTGCCATCAAAGACCAGATTGCGGATGAGATTGGCGCGGTCAACACGCTGTGGTTCGAGAACGGAAAACTGCGCGGCACCAACACAGACTCCTATGGCTTTGCGCAAAATCTCGATGAGCGCGCGCCGGGCTGGGACAGCGGCGGAGCAGCGCTGGTCATCGGCGCAGGCGGGGCGAGCCGCGCCGTCATTCATGCGCTGAAGTCGCGCGGTTTCACCGACATCCGCGTCGCCAATCGCTCGGTTGAGCGCGCGATGGAGCTGCGGCGCGGGTTTGGCGCAACGGTCTCGGCGCACGGGCTTGCGGCGCTGGATGAGGTGGCCTCAGGTGTGCGGCTTGTTGTCAACACGACGTCGCTCGGCATGGAGGGCGACGGCGAGGCACCGCTCAATATGCAGCTTCTGCATCCTGAAGCGCTGGTGACCGACATTGTCTATGTGCCGCTCGAAACGCCTTTGCTGAAATCGGCGCGGCTTGCCGGACTGCGCACGGTGGACGGGCTCGGCATGCTCCTGCATCAGGCGCGGCCGGGCTTTGAGAAATGGTTTGGCATTCTTCCGGAAGTTACGCCAGAGCTGCGCCAGCTCATCATCGCCGACATGGAGCTTCACTCATGATCCGCCTCGGCCTCACCGGCTCAATCGGCATGGGCAAATCCGTCACCGCCCTGATGTTCCGCGACGAGGGCATTCCCGTGCATGACGCGGACCAGACGGTGCATGATCTCTACGCCGGCCCCGCGGCGGAGTTGATCGACGAGGCTTTTCCCGGCGTTTTGGTTGACGGCAAGGTTGACCGGCAGCGGCTGTCGGCGCGGGTCATCCACCATCCGGAGGCGATGGCCCATTTAGAGGCGATCATTCATCCATTGGTGCGGCTGAATGTGGAAGCGTTTCTCACGGAGGCTGAGAGATCGGGCGCTTCCCTTGTAGTGCTCGACATTCCGCTCTTGTTTGAAACCCATGCGCAGCTGCGCGTTGACAAAATCCTTGTCGTCACCGCGCCCGTGGAAACCCAGCGCCAGCGCGTGCTGGCGCGCCCCGGCATGACGCCCGACAAGCTCAAAACGATCCTTGCCAAGCAGATGCCTGACCCGCAGAAGCGCGCCAAGGCGGATTATGTGATCAACACTGGATTGGGGCTGGACAAGGCCCGGCAGGAAGTCCGAAAGCTGATCGCGCTGCTCACAGGTAAATAAGACTATGCGCGAAATCGTCTTCGACACCGAAACAACCGGCCTCGACAAGAATTCCGACCGCGTCATCGAAATCGGCGCGGTGGAGCTGGTCAACCGCTTCTCGACCGGGCGCACGTTCCACGTTTTCATCAACCCGCAGGGCAAACAGGTCCATCCTGACGCCGAACGGATACATGGCATCGGCAATGCGCAGCTGGCTGACAAGCCGGTTTTTGGCGACATTGTTGACGGCTTTCTTGACTTTATCGACGGCGCAAAGCTGGTGGCGCATAATGCGAGCTTTGACACCGAATTCATCAATGCCGAGTTCACCCGCCTCGAACTGCCGCCGGTCGAACAGAGCATTGTTATCGACACGCTGCTGTTGGCGCGCCGCAAGCATCCGATGGGGCCAAACTCGCTGGACGGACTGTGCAAGCGCTACAATATCGACAATTCGCACCGCACGCTGCATGGCGCGCTGCTTGACGCTGAGCTGTTGGCGGAAGTCTATCTGGAGCTGACCGGTGGCCGCCAGGCGGCGATGGGGTTTGATGCGGAGCAGCCTGGTGACGGCAAATCTGCTGACCGGAGCGTCCATGCGGTCCAGGTGAAGGTCCGGCCTGCGCCGCTGCCGCCGCGCCTGAGCGCAGCGGAGGCAGCCGCGCATGCGGAAATGGTAAAAAAGCTCGGCGCCAAGGCGCTGTGGCTCAAACAGCCCGGCTATTCCGCTCAAAACTAAAAGCCCGGCGCTGTGCCGGGCTTTCAACTGTTCATGTTTGAAGAAGTCAGCTGGCCTGAACTTTAGCTTTGGCCTGCTCTTCCGCCATCTTCTGCTGGAACATGCCTGCGAAATCGATCGGGTCGATCATCAGCGGCGGGAAGCCGCCATTGCGCGATGCGTCGGCGACAATCTGGCGGGCGAACGGGAACAGCAGCCGCGGGCATTCAATGAACAAAAGTGGCAGCACATGTTCCTTCGGGAACCCGGTGATGCGGAAAACGCCGCCATAGGTCAGCTCGATATTGAACAGGACCGTGCTGTCAACGCCGGCCTTGGCTTCCAGCGTCAGATTGACGTCAAAATCCGTCTCCGACAGCGGATTGGCGTTGACATTGACATTGACATTGATCGCCGGCGCCTTGTCGCGCGCCTGCAGCGACAGAGGCGCGCCGGGGCTTTCGAATGACATATCCTTCACATACTGGATCAGCACATTAAGGCTCGGCGATGCGCCATTGCCGGCTGCTGGTGTCTTGTCTTCCTCGGCCATGCCAAAATCCTTTGAATGCGTGCCAGTTTTGAAAATCAGTGAAATTCGACGCGCTGGCTAGCATGAAGGTTTGGACCGTGCAAGGCGAGGCCATTAACCGGAAAACGCATCGTCCGCATGCCGAAGCTTAGTCTGGCGGATGAAGGCTTGTGTGGCCGCAAGTGTGCTGACGCCGGCCTGGCTTCCAAGTCCAGTGGCGTTCTGCGCTGATGATGCCTGCGCGAACTCGACGCATTCCTGCGGCGAAAGGCCAAGATGAAGCCCGGTGGCAAAGCCGCCATTGAAACAGTCGCCGCAGCCGCAGGTGCATTTGACATCGACATTGAAGGCTGGAGCGCTGAACTCCTCGCCACACTGATCACGGTAGAATGCGCCATCTTCACCAAGCGTCAGGATCACGCAGCCAGCGCCCCGATCAAGCAGGAAATCGGTGATCTGAACACTGTCCGTCAATCCTGACAGCGCTGCCGCTTCTTCCTTTGATGGCATGAAATAATCCGTGTGAGGCAGAAGCCGCGCAACTTTGGGCAGGTCGGCCTGTGTTGAGGCGAAAACGTCCAGCGTCGTCATGACGCCGCGCCGCTTTGCCTCTTTCATGACTTCCTCGGTGCGGCCGCTCTCGTCCATGCGGTTCATCAGCCCCACGCCGCCGACATGCAGGATCTTGGTGTCCAGCAGCCGGTCGATCTGGCTGTCATTGATGAAAAACCCATCCGTCGCGCCGCGCTTGTGCAGAGAGGGCCGCTGCCCGTCAGGCCGAACCGTCACAATCGAGCTTGAGGTCGCATAACCGTCGCAGCGCTGCATGAGTGTTGTATCGATGCGAAACTTATTGAGTTTCATCAACACCCAGTCACCCATATCGTCATGCCCAACACCGCCAACAGCCTGAACCTTCAGACCGTGCTTGGCAGCAATAATAGAGGCTGAACCAGCCGCGCCCGAAACAGCCAGGGCGAAGTCCTCGACATAATATGTGTCGGCGCCCGGCGGAATCTGCGTCACCGGCCGGCACAGCGCGTCAAATGTGTAAAAGCCCATGCAGCTGTAATCGAAGCGCCGTTCCATTCCCCCTCCAAAACGCGCTCGCCGCCGGGCATGCGGCAAGAGACGCGTTCCAAATCAAAGCTCAAGCCCGAGAGCGCGTCAATGTCAGGTCGTTTCGCTGCGGGGCGGAGCGCTCACCGTCGGCGCTTTTCCGGGTCCTGTTCGATCACCCATGGCGAGTCTGGATTGCCTGCCCGCTGATACTCATCCTCGTCAAGGTCAACAACGCCCGGCTCCGGCCTCCCCGCGCCGCTGTGCGTAAAGCCTCTGCCAAAAGTCTGAACGTTGACGCGTGAAGACAAAAAGCGCCACACAGCGTCACGCACAGCTGGTATGAAGAGAAGCAATCCGAGCGTGTCGGTGACAAAGCCCGGCGTCAGCAGTAGGAACCCGGCAAGCAGCACCATGACGCCCTGCACCATTTTCTTGCCCGGCACGCGGTGCGCGGCAAGCTCCCTCTGTATGCGCGCCAGCGCGTTAAATCCCTGCCAGCGCAGCAGGATGGAGCCGGCGACAGCCGTAAGGATCACCAGACCGATGGTCGGCAGAACGCCGATCTTGCTGCCGACCAGCACAAAAACGGCGATTTCCGTCAGCGGAACGGCGAGAAACAGAAAAGGAATGAGGCTGAAGGGCAAGGCGCTGGTTTTCCGGCTTGTTGGAGCAATCGAATCCTTCATATAGGAAACTGACGGCTTAATTTGAATGATGGCACGGCGCAGACTATATCATTGTGAGACAACCGCCTATGAGCGGGGCGCATGCGCGGGAAGTGAAGGCGGTATATCGATGGAATTTCTGAGTTTCGGCACGATTTTCTTCATTGTGGCGGCAGTTGTGGTGCTGCTGCAGCTGCGCTCGGTGCTCGGAAAGCGCACCGGCAGCGAAAAACCGCCATTCAACCCCTATGCCACGCGCGCGCCGAAAGACGGCGAGGCAAAGCCCCAAGGCAATGTCGTGTCCCTGCCGGTGCGCAAATCCGCCGCCGAGGCGGATTTCAGCGACATTGACGCGCTGGCCAAGCCCGGATCGGAGGTCAATAATGGCCTGCGCGCCGTCCGCGCCGCTGATCCTGCTTTTGACCCAAAGGAATTTCTCAATGGCGCAAAGATCGCCTACGAGATGATCGTCACCGCCTTTGCCGAGGGCGACCGCAAAGCATTGCGCGGCCTGTTGGCCAAGGATGTGTTTGACGGGTTCGAGGCCGAAATCACCGCCCGCGACCAGCGCGGCGAGAAAATGCAGTCATCTTTCGTCGGCATCAACAAGATCGATTTCGTCGATGCAGAGGTCAAGGGCTCAGACACGCACCTGACGCTGCGCGTCGTCAGCCAGCTGATCTCAGCCACACTCGACAAGGAAGGCAAAGTGATAGAGGGCGATCCGGAGACGGTCACTGAGGTCAAGGATGTCTGGACTTTCGCCCGCGAAATGCGCTCGAAAGATCCGAACTGGAAACTCGTCGCCACCGAAGCCGAAGATTGATGCCGTGCTGGGGGACGCGTTTGAACTTCGCTCATTTGAGGAGCTGAATGGCTGGGATGATGATGATCATCTTCCGGCTTTCGGAGCTTTTTTGCGCTCAGCCCGTCACGCGGAGGCCAAACGCTACAAGGATGGCGGCCTTGGAGTTTCATTTGATGACATGAAGCCCGCTTTTGACGCCGCTCTCAGCGTCAAAATCAAAACCGGCATGGATGCAAAGCGCTTCTTCGAAAACTGGTTCACTCCCGCGCTGGTGAATTCCGGGTCAGGAAAGCAAGGCCAAGTGACGGGTTTCTATGAACCGGTGGTCAAGGCAAGCCGCTCAAGAACCGAAGCTTTTCCAAATCCGCTCTACCGCCGTCCGAACGACCTTGTTGAGATCGACGATGCCACCCGTCCGGCTTCAATGGACCCCTATTTACGCTTTGCCCGCAAGACCGCCGCAGGGATTGAGGAGTATTCCGACCGGGGCGACATCGAGCGCGGCGCTCTCGCCGGATGCGGGCTGGAATTTGTCTGGCTGACAGATAGTATCGAGTCGTTCTTTATCCACGTGCAGGGCGCGGCGCGGCTGCAGTTCGCAGATGGAAGCGAAACCCGCGTCACCTACAGCGCCAAGAGCGGCCATCCTTTCACCGGTCCGGGGCGCGTCTTGATCGACAAGGGTGAGATTGATCCAAAAACTGTATCCATGCAGTCCATCCGCGCATGGTTCAAGGCTAATCCGCAGCGCACGGATGAAATCCTCTGGCGTAACCGCTCCTTCATATTCTTCGAGGAAAGCCCGATTGGCGACCCAGCTCTTGGACCCGTGGCCGCCGCAAAGGTCCAGCTGACGGCAGGCCGCTCGATGGCGGTGGACAGACTGATGCATGTGTTCGGGTCGCCCTTCTTCATCGACGCGCCGAATGTAGACGGCGGCGATGACAGGCCGTTCCGCCGTCTGATGATCGCGCAGGACACGGGCTCGGCCATAACAGGCGCCGCGCGCGGCGACCTGTTCACCGGCTCCGGCTTTGACGCGGGGGAGATCGCGGGCCGCATCAACGCCGCAGCGGACTTTTATCTCCTCGTGCCAAAACAGTTGGCTGACGCATGAAATCGGCCAACGGCACGCTGCTGAAACTCGAAGACCGCATCCTGTGGGAAAAGGTCGCGCGCAGCACAAAACCTATGCAGGGCCGCATGTTCCCGTCTTTTGGCTCGGAGGAAGCTGCCAAAGCGCCCGTAAAGTCTGCCGCCGCGTCCGCAGCAATGGCCGAAGCGCCAATGAGCGCAGTCTCGCCAAAAAAACCCAAGCCGCACCCTGACCGTCTTGATGATTCAACACACCGTAAGCTTGCCAAGGGCCGGCTGGCGCTATCCGGCCGCATTGATCTGCATGGCTTGACGCAAGGCGAGGCGCACGGCCTGCTGCATGGGTTCCTGTACCGCGCCCACGCCCATGGATTGCGCCATGTTCTTGTCATCACCGGCAAGGGCGCATCGCTTGGCAGCGACGGCATCCTGCGTCAGGCCGTGCCGCACTGGTTTGCCACCCCGTCTTTCCGCCCTTTGGTCAGCGCTTACGAGTTTGCCCACCGCTCGCACGGCGGCGATGGGGCGATTTATGTGCGCCTTCGGCGCGGCAATGAAGCGAGGAAGTCATGACGCCGTTCGGCGCTAAACTGCGCGAGCTGCGTCAGAGCCGGAGCCTGACCCAGAAGCAGATGGCCGCTTCGCTCAATGTTTCCGCCGCCTATCTCTCCGCCCTCGAACACGGTCACCGCACCGTGCCGTCATTTGATTTCGTCCAGCGCGTCACGGGTTATTTCAACGTCATCTGGGACGATGCCGAGGAATTACAGCGACTCGCTTCTATCTCAAATCCGAAGGTTTCTATCGACACGTCCGGCTTGATTCCTGAGGCGACGGAACTCGCCAATCATCTGTCGCAGCGCATCAGCGCAATGACAAAGGAACAACTGGAAGCACTGCTCGAAAAAGTCATGCCGCCAAAAGGCTGATCTCAAAAAAGCGTCTTCAGCTCGCCCAGCTTCGCATTGACCAGCCAGCCGTAATAGTTCTCTTCCGGCAGCCTCTCCGGCTCGCCAGCTGCGAGCCGCGTTTCGTTTTCTGTCGCAAGCGCCCGCGCCCGCATTTCCGGATCGCCGGTGTTATAGAGCGTCGCTGTTAGGCCGGGGTTCTTTGAAATGTCGAATCCGGCGATGCGCTTGTAGGCGTCTATCGAGTTCTTCAGCGTCGCCGCCATGTAAGGAAGCGTCAGGTCGGGATCCATGATGGTCCGGTAAACTTCCTTGCCGTTGCCCGCGTCGATCTTCGGCAGGCCCGACACCCGGTTGACCATGTCGGTCATCTGCAAGGCTGTCAGCGGGTTCAGTTGTCCAAGCCCGAATGTCTGTCCGGCATAGAATGGCTGGAAGAACACGGCGCTGAAGCGGTTGCGGGGATAGGCGACACCATCCACCGACTGGCCACGGAACGTCGAATTCCAGACATTTTCCCGGCAGTTCCACAGCGCATAACTGCCTTTCATCGCAGCGCAGATCTCAAATTCAGGTCTTTGCACAAAGTCGGCGATGGCTTGGCCTTCAAAGGAAAAGGAGATGTCATTGCTGACATAGGAAACCGCTTTGACATAATAGGTCTGCAGCCGGTCATAGGCGTCGACATTATAGGTGTGCTCGCCGACAATGGCACCGACCATGTGCAAGGGGTCGATGCCGTATTTCGCCGAAACCTTGCGGATTTTGCCGCGCAGCTTTGGATCGTTCTGCAATAGCCGGAAGACTTTCTCGTATTTCGCCTCGAAGGACGACTTAGTGGCCGAGGTCCGCTTGGTCGAGCCGTAGGGTATCTCCGGCTGCGCCTCATGCCGGTTGCCTTCCGGCACCAATGTGGCAGCGAAAGCAGGCGAAAGTGTCACTGCAAACGCAAAGACAGCCAGCGTCGGGCGGCAAGTGGGCATAACACTCAGTTCCGTGAATCGTTGGGAGGCGATTTCACCCTCCGATACAGGCGTATGGTGCGAAAAGTCGAGAACAATAAGGTCACACCCCGCCCTGAATCAGATTTGGCTCATAAGATAAACCGCGACAGGTCGGTGTTCTTTGCCAGCGTCCCGACGCTTTTGCGCACATAATCAGCATTGATTTCAAACTCGACGCCGGCCTTGTCGGGCGCTTCGAAGGAAATTTCGTCGAGCACCCGCTCCATCACAGTCTGCAGCCGCCGCGCGCCGATATTCTCGACCGATGTGTTAAGGTCCACCGCAATGTCGGCCAAAGCGTCGATGGCGTCATCGGTGATCTTCAGGTCCACGCCTTCCGTGCCGAGCAGCGCGACATATTGCTTCAGCAGGCTCATTTCCGGCTCGGTCAGAATCCGGCGCATGTCTTCACGGCTGAGTGCGTTGAGTTCGACGCGGATTGGCAGGCGGCCTTGCAGCTCCGGCAACAGGTCAGACGGTTTGGCGACATGAAACGCGCCGGAGGCGATGAACAGGATATGGTCGGTTTGCACCGGACCGTATTTAGTCGCTACCGTCGTGCCTTCGATCAAGGGAAGCAGGTCGCGCTGCACGCCTTCGCGCGACACACCGGCCCCGACGCCGTTCTCGCGCGAGGCGATTTTGTCGATCTCGTCGAGAAACACGATGCCGTCATTTTCCGCCGCGCGCACCGCCTCGCGGTTGATTTGGTCCATGTCGAGCAGCTTGTCGGATTCATCGTCCACCAGGAACGAATAGCTTTCCTTCACTGTTGTCTTAACTGTTTTCGTCCGCCCGCCCATGGCTTTGCCGAGCATGTCGTTGAGATTGATCATGCCAAACGAGCCGCTCGGCATGCCGGGAAGCTCAAAGCTCGGCTGGCCCGAATCCTTGACATCGACTTCAATATCCTTGTCGTCCAGCTCGCCCGCCCGCAGCTTCTTGCGGAAACTCTCGCGCGTCGCAGGGCTTGCGGTTTTGCCGACCAGCGCGTCCAGCACCCGCTCTTCGGCATTCGCATGCGCCTTGGCCTTCACTTCCTCGCGCCGCTTAGCCCGCACCAGGAGAATTCCGGCCTCGACCAGATCGCGGATGATCTGCTCGACATCGCGGCCGACATAGCCGACCTCGGTGAATTTTGTCGCTTCAACCTTGATAAAAGGCGCGCCGGCAAGTTTTGCCAGCCGCCGGGAAATCTCGGTTTTGCCGACGCCTGTCGGCCCGATCATCAAAATGTTCTTCGGCATCACCTCTTCACGCATCTGCCCGGTCAGCTGCTGGCGGCGCCAGCGGTTGCGCAGCGCGATCGCCACAGCGCGCTTGGCGTCCTTCTGGCCGATAATATAGCGGTCGAGCTCGGATACGATCTCGCGCGGGGAAAATGTCGTCATGGATTCATCTCTTCTTCTTTTGCATCCCGCGCCATCATCAGCGCCGGGCCGTATTCGGATGTCCGCGTGTCGAATGCGGTGAAACCGGCCTTTTCATAGGCGCGGATCGCCGCGGCATTGGAAGGGTCTGGATCGATAATGACGCGCGGGCAGCCTTCCTCAAACAGCATGGCGACAAATGCGTCAATCATCCTGGGCCCATGGCCTTTGCCGATCAAGGCTGGATCGCCGATGGTGAGATCAATGCCCAGAGTGCCGAATCGCTGATCCTGATAGGGATGATCGTCTTCCATGTGCGGGTCATAGCTCTGGAAGTAGGCGATTGGCTTTCCGTCGAGCTCGACGATGAATGGCTCTACTGATATCGAGTCGATATGATCCTTGACTTCCGCCAATTGCTGTTGGGGATCGTCGCCCCACCATCTCGCGACATGCGGCTCCCCCAGCCAGCGCGCCATCAGCGGCAGGTCTTTTCTGGTGAAGGGGCGGAAACTATAGTCAAACTCGGAAACATCTTGCATTCGACCCAGATAGGCAGTGTTGGACTCAATTTCCATATGTGCGATGCTCTGCCGGAAAAAGGCTGGTTTGGACTTTCTCGTTGAAAAGGAATTTGAATGCATAGACCCGTGCTTTGGTTTGTCGCAGGCGCAAACGGCGTCGGCAAGACCAGCTTTACCTTCAAGCACATCAGCGCGATTTCCGGCTCGACCGATTTTGTCAATCTCGATGAGATCGCCCGCGGACTGTCGCCAATCAATCCGGAAGCCGGTCGCTTGCGGGCCGCGCGGGTCGCTTTGCAGATACTGGCCGAGACCCTTCGGCTTAAAAATGGCGCAGCCAGGTCGTTCACAATTGAATCCACGCTTGCTGGCCGAACCCACTTGAAAACCATTGACGACGCCCGAAAGGCCGGGTGGCCGGTGCATATCCTGTATTTTGCAGTGAAGGCGCCGGAAATCGCCCTGGCCCGCATCGCGCGCCGTGTCTCGGTCGGCGGCCATGATATGCCAGAGGCGGACGCCAGGAGGCGTTTCACCCGCTCGCTCGCCAACCTGCCCGAATATCTGCGCGCCTGCGATTTTTGGCGCGTCTACGACAATAATTCCGCGCAGACCGTCGCTGTCGCAGAAGGGCGGCAAGGCTGCATTTCATTCAGGACAGAGGACTGGACAGGGCTGCCGCAAGGTTTGTCCGAGTTGCTTGCTGCTATGCCCAAATGCTCTGAAGGCTGACAAATCAGTCCGACAGCAGCTTCTGTGGCGGCTCGGCCTCAAGCTTCTCCACCACAAAATTGTGGTTCGTATACACACAAATATCCGCCGCAATCTGCATCGCCTTACGGGCGATGGCTTCGGCGTCCAAATCCGAGTCAATCAGCGCCCGTGCCGCCGCCAGCGCGTAATTGCCGCCGGAGCCAATTGCCATGACGCCGTGTTCAGGCTCCAAAACATCGCCCGTGCCGGTCAGCGCCAGCGACACGCTCTTGTCCGCCACCAGCATCATTGCCTCAAGACGGCGAAGATAGCGGTCAGTGCGCCAGTCTTTGGCCAGTTCGACGGAGGCGCGGGTCAGTTGCCCCGGATATTGCTCAAGCTTGGCCTCCAGCCGCTCCAGAAGCGTGAACGCATCCGCCGTCGCCCCGGCGAACCCGGCGATCACCGACCCGCCGCCGAGCCGGCGGACCTTGCGCGCGTTGCCCTTCATAATAGTCTGGCCCAGCGACACCTGCCCGTCGCCGGCGATCACGACGTGATTGCCCTTGCGCACGGTGATGATCGTCGTCGCATGCATCGATGGAAGTTCGCTCATCTTAAAAACCTCAAATTCCCGTTGCGCCCTATGTATGTGCGCAGGCGCATTTTGCAAATAACGATGTTTCATGCCGGTTCTTTCAATTGCAATCCCTTGCTGGTAAGAGCGCCGCGACCAATGAAACAGGAAAATCGCCGTGGCCAGCCGCTCAGCTTCCATCAGCCGCAAGACCAAGGAAACCGGCATTGAAGTCTCTGTGAATCTCGACGGTTCCGGCGCCTACACTATCGCAACCGGCGTCGGCTTCTTTGACCATATGCTGGAGCAGCTGTCGCGGCATTCGCTGATCGATATCAATGTCAAAGCCGATGGCGACCTGCACATCGACGATCACCACACGGTGGAAGACACAGGCATCGCGCTCGGCCAGGCCATTTCCAAAGCCTTGGGCGACCGGCGCGGCATTGCCCGCTACGCCTCGTGCGACCTTGTCATGGATGGCACGCTGACCAGCGCCGCCGTCGATATTTCGGGCCGGTCGTTTTTTGTCTGGAACGCCGCCTTCTCCGCGCCGAAGATCGGGGCTTTTGACACCGAGCTGGTGCGCGAGTTTTTCAACGCGCTGGCCCAGCATGCCGGCGTGACCCTGCACATTAACAGCCGCTATTTCGACAATAACCATCATCTGGCCGAAAGCTGCTTCAAGGCGGTGGCGCGCGCGCTGCGGACCGCGATTGAAACAGACCCGCGCCAGCAGGGCGCTATTCCTTCGACCAAAGGCACTTTGGGTTAGCATGATGGCATCTTATGTCGTCATGGAACCGGCTTCGGACAGGCGCGGCGAGGCGGCCATGTTCATGAAAGACGCCTTCGCGCCACTGGCTGTTGTGGTTCCGGTATTTTGGCTCTTGTGTAACCGGCTGTGGTTTGAGGCGGCCATGGCGTTCTGCGCCAGTCTCGCGCTGTTGGGCGCGGGCACATGGGCCGGCGCTCCGCAATTGGCTGGTATCGGATCGATACTGGTTGGAATCTATGTGGCGCTGGAAGGCGGCGCCCTGAAAATCACCGCCGCGCGACGCAGAGGCTATGCGGACGAAATGGTTGTTGACGCCCGTTCCGTGTCGGAGGCGGAGGAGCGCTATTATCTCACGCGCCTTCCATTGCGGAGCCCTCCAAGTCCTGTCTTGGCGGAGACGCCGAGGCTGCGTCAGGACCGCGCGCCAGGGGCGGGGCTTTTCGCCCTGCCGGGATCGCATTGAAATGCCCCAGACGATGAAAGTCGCCATTATCGACTATGGCTCCGGCAACCTCCGCTCGGCTGTGAAGGCCTTCGAGCGCAGCGCCCGGGAAGCCGGTGTCGCCGCTGACATTATCCTGACCGATAAGGCTGCCATTGTCGCCAATGCCGACCGCGTCGTCCTTCCAGGCGTCGGCGCCTATGCCGACTGTAAGGCGGGCCTCGCCGCGGTGCCGGGCATGATCGAGGCGCTGAACCAGGCGGTCACTGCCAAAGCCCGCCCGTTTCTCGGCATCTGCGTCGGCATGCAGCTGATGTCGTCAAGAGGTCTCGAAAAGACAATAACGTCCGGCCTCGGCTGGATCGAAGGCGATGTTGTTGAAATGACGCCGGACGATCCAGTTCTGAAAATCCCGCAGATCGGCTGGAACACGATCAATCTGTCCCGACCGCATCCAGTGTTTGAGGGCATTGAAACCGGTGCAGCGGGCCTCAATGCCTACTTCGTCCACTCCTATCACTTCCAAGCTAAAAACTACGAATATCGTCTCGCTACCGTTGACTATGGCGGCGCCATGACCGCCGCCGTCGCGCGGGACAATATGATCGGCACGCAGTTCCACCCGGAAAAGAGCCAAACGCTGGGTCTGGCGCTGATCCGGAATTTCCTGCGGTGGAACCCATGATCCTCTTCCCCGCCATCGACCTGAAAGACGGCGTCTGCGTGCGCCTAAAATTGGGCGATATGAACCAGGCGACGATATACAATGAAAGCCCCGCCGCGCAGGCGAAGACGTTCGAGGACCAAGGCTTCCAGTGGCTGCATGTGGTGGATCTCAATGGCGCGTTCCAAGGCCAGTCGGTCAATGGCGCGGCGGTCGAGGCCATTTTGAAGGCGACGAAAAACCCGGTCCAGCTCGGCGGCGGCATCCGCACGCTGGCGCATGTCGAAAGCTGGCTGGAGAAGGGCCTCGCCCGCGTCATTCTCGGCACGATCGCCGTGCGCGACCCGGCGCTGGTGAAAGAGGCGTGCCGCCTGTTCCCCGGCAAGGTGGCAGTCGGCATCGACGCCAAGGGCGGCAAAGTGGCGGTCGAGGGCTGGGGCGAGGCGTCGGAGCTCGGCGTCATCGAGCTGGCGCAGAAATTCGAAGGCGCGGGTGTGTCCGCAATCATTTACACCGACATTGACCGCGACGGCATTCTCGCCGGCATCAACTGGGCGTCCACCCTCGATCTCGCCCGCGCCGTCACCATCCCCGTCATCGCCTCCGGCGGCCTCGCCTCGCTCGACGACATCAAGAAACTCGCCTCCCCCGAATGCGCCATCCTCGAAGGCGCGATTTCGGGCCGGGCGCTGTATGACGGGCGGATCGATCCGGGTGAGGCGCTGGGAATACTAACGGCTTCAAATGTTGGTTGAAATCTATTAGGCTTCGGCAATGAGCCTCCACATGGAAATGCCTGCGACGCCGGAAGAATTCCTCGTCTGGAACGAGGGACGCGAAGGCAAGCGTGAGTTCGCTTATGGGGAAGTTGTCGAGCAGGAACGCGACACGACACGGACCCAAGCCCGGCTAAAGACGAAATTGCTGTTCGCACTTGCTGAATCTCTCGACCGAAACAAATATGACGTGAGTGGGTTCGGTTTTGCCATTCAGACAGTTGCCGGCGTGCGGTTTCCCGATTTGATCGTGGAAATGAAAACGCCGGAGGCGAAGGGCAGCGATGTCAAAGCAATCCATCCAGTCATGCTCGCTGAAGTGCCATCACCTTCATCTTATGTGCGGGATTTCGGCGAAAAAGTTGATGAATACAAGCAGCTGATAACGCTCAGGCACTATCTCGTGCTGTCGGAGGATGAGCCGTGCGTATGGCTTTGGAGCCGCGATGGCGAAGCGTGGCGCGGGCCGGAAATGATCTCATCACTTAACGGACAGCTTGACCTCGTAGGCTTGGGCGCATGTATTAACCTCGCCGCACTTTATCGCAGCATCGAATGACGCTTGAGGCATCCGATCCTGTATTGATGACCTCATCGTTGCCGCCGATTTTGATCGTCCAGTAGGAGACGCTGAAGAATGAACACTTGGATGGTCCGCGCAGGCAGCGGCGGTGTCTTCTTTGAGATATTCAAAGACAGGCGCATGGCCGGATTGGGATGGCGCAATGTTGGCGATCTGTCTTCATTTTCGACGCGGGAGAAATTAGCTCAAGCAATTCGTCAAGGATATCCCGACTACTCGTCCCAAGCCGTCTCGATGAACACTGGGCAGTTGTTTCGCTTCGCAAATGATATCAAAATCGGCGACCGCGTCGTGACATATGATCCCGGCGCGCGGGTTTATCTCTGCGGTGTGGTTGATGGCGCCTATCACTATTCTCCGCAGGAAGCGGAAGAGGAACTCATAAATCAAAGACCCGTTAAATGGCTTCATGAGACGCCAAGAGACAAGCTTTCGAGCGCCGCGAGAAATTCTCTTGGTTCTATTGCGACACTTTTTGCAATTTCAGCTGAAGTGGCTGGGGAGTTGTGGGGTGAGTCAAGGATTGAACGAAAGCCTGAAGCGGTAGCCGACGGCCCTGAATTGGCCGCCGAAACTGCTGCTTCAGCACAGGGCAAAAGCAGAGAACTCATTAAGGATCGCATCGCAGCGCTCGACTGGGAAGAAATGCAGGAACTCGTGGCGGGGCTGCTGCGGGCAATGGGCTACAAGACAACGATTTCACCGCGTGGACCTGATCGAGGCATCGACATTATGGCTTCGCCAGATCGATTTGGCTTCGAGGAACCTAGAATCGTTGTTGAGGTCAAGCATCGAAAAGACCAACGAATGGGCGCATCGGAAGTTCGCAGCTTTCTTGGTGGAAGGCATCTAAAGGACAAAGGCTTGTATGTCAGCACGGGCGGATTTTCCCAGGAAGCGCGATACGAGGCTGAGCGCGCAAGCATTCCGCTCACGCTCATGGATTTTGAAATGCTCGTAAATGCGATATTGGAGCATTATTCCGCCTTTGACGAGGAAACCAAGCGGCTCTTGCCGCTGCAACTGCTTTATTGGCCAGCATGACCCTCAAAGCCCGCATCATCCCGTGCCTCGACGTCAAAGACGGCCGCGTCGTCAAGGGCGTCAATTTCCTTGACCTGATCGACGCCGGCGATCCGGTGGAGAGCGCCAAGGCTTATGACGCGGCGGGGGCGGACGAATTGTGTTTTCTCGACATCACCGCCTCGTCGGATAACCGCGACACGATCTTTGATGTTGTCGCGCGGACAGCGGAGCAGTGTTTCATGCCGCTGACCGTCGGCGGCGGCGTGCGGCAGATCGGCGATATCCGCAGGCTGCTGCTGGCGGGCGCCGATAAGGTGTCAATCAACACGACGGCGGTGCAGCGGCCCGAATTCGTAGCGGAGGCGGCGGACAAGTTCGGCAACCAATGCATCGTCGTCGCCATCGACGTCAAGAAAGTATCGACACAAAACCAGCCGGACCGATGGGAGATTTTCACCCATGGCGGCCGCAATGCCACCGGCATCGACGCAGTGGAGTTTGCGATGAAGGTCACGACGCTCGGCGCGGGCGAAATCCTTTTGACCTCCATGGACCGCGATGGCGCGAAATCCGGCTATGACCTTGGCCTGACCCGCGCGGTCGCCGACGCGGTGCGCGTGCCGGTCATCGCCTCAGGTGGCGTCGGCACGCTGGATGATCTGGTGGCGGGCGTGAAGGAAGGCCATGCGGCGGCGGTGCTGGCCGCCTCCATCTTCCATTTCGGCACGTATACAATTAGTGAGGCGAAGAACCATATGGCAAAGGCCGGCATTCCCATGCGCCTTGACCGCCTCAACTGATTGGAAATGGCGTGAGCTTCAGCCTCGAAGATCTTGAAAAGATTGTCGCTTCGCGCGCCTCAAGCGCCGATCCGCAGTCCTATACGGCCAAGCTTTTTTCGAAAGGCATGGAAAAGGCGGCGCAGAAGCTCGGCGAAGAGGCGGTCGAAACGGTGATCGCCGCCGTCGCCAATCCGTCCAAAGGCCTTGTTTCGGAAAGCGCCGACTTGCTCTACCATCTTCTCGTCGTGCTGCGCCTTGCCGATGTGCCCCTTGCGGATGTGCTTGCGGAGCTTGAAAAGCGCACCAAGGAAACCGGGCTGCAGGAGAAAGCCTCGCGTCCCAAAGACTGATCTTTGTTGAGTATGGATATGTGAATGGATCAGCTGGAACCCGGAAAATATTCTCCCTACCGCTTCTTTTCGGCCAGCCGCTGGGCCGAATTCCGCGCCGACACGCCGCTGACCTTGACAGCCGACGAGGTTGCCCGCCTTCGTTCGCTCGGTGATCCGATCGATTTGGACGAAGTGACCCGCATTTATCTGTCGCTCTCGCGGCTCTTGTCAGCCCATGTCGAGGCAAGCCAGATCCTGTTTGAACAGCGCAAGCGTTTCCTGCGGCTGGACGAGGCCAATAAAACGCCGTTCATCATTGGCATTGCCGGCTCCGTCGCCGTCGGCAAATCCACCACCGCCCGAATCCTGCGCGAGCTGCTGCGCCGATGGCCTTCGAGCCCGCGAGTCGCGCATGTGACGACCGACGGCTTTCTGTTTCCCAACGAAAAGCTGCGCGCCAAAGGTCTGATGGAGCGCAAGGGCTTTCCCGAAAGCTACGACGTCAATGCCGTGCTGGCCTTTCTCTCGGCGATCAAGGCGGGCAGGGGCGAAGTCAAGGCTCCGTTCTACTCGCACCTTGTCTACGATGTGGTGCCCGGCGATTTCATCACAGTGGACCGGCCCGACATCCTGATTTTCGAGGGCATCAACGTTTTGCAGGGCCGAGAGCTGCCGCAGGATGGCAAATCGGTGCCGTTTGTCTCGGATTTCTTCGACTTCTCGGTCTATATCGACGCGCAGGAGAAGCATATCCACAAATGGTATGTCGAGCGCTTCATGCGGCTGCGCGAGACGGCGTTCCAGGACCCGAAAAGCTTTTTCCACCGCTATACAGATTTGTCGGAAGACGCCGCCCACGCCATTGCCGAAAACCTCTGGACCAAGATAAACTTGAAAAATCTGCGCGAGAACATCGTCCCGACCCGCCCGCGCGCTGATCTTATCCTGCGCAAGGGCAAGGACCATCTGGTTGAGGAAGTGGCGCTCAGGAAACTGTGAGCGCAATCGCGAACTCAGACTGCGGAAACAGGTCGCATGAAACTTTCCTGAACCGTCCTGCTTTGCCATCCGTAAAACCGCTTCAGCCCCACGTGCATGAGTATTACCAGGATCGCCGAGACATAGCCGTCCACGGCATAGTGCCAGCCGAGTCCAACAGAGCTCGCCATAATCAACAAGGAATAGGCGATCATGGCCCAGCCGAATTTGCGGTTTGCGTCCCAGGCAAACATCGTGTTCATGACGATCAGCCCGACATGAACGCTTGGGAAGGCCGAAATGCCGGAGGCAAAGCCGGACTGGCCGCTTTCACGCAAACTCCACAGATATGCTTGGTACATGCCTGTGTTGTCACCGAGAGCGGCGCTCTCCTCTAAGAACATGGAAAGTCCGGCAAAGCGCGCGCCATCGCCGGTGACCTGTGCATAAAACACTGGCCCCGCCGACATGAACAAGCCCGCCAGCACGTTGCCAAGAAGCACCCAGACCAGCATGAATGAGACCAGATAGCGGCTGCGGATTGAAGCGGCCCTCGGCGATTGGGCAACAAAAAACACCGTGCCAAAGGCAATTGCGGACCAGACTGTGGAGTAATTGTAGCCAACGAACAGACGGGCCGCCGCCGAATCCATCAATGGCGTCACTAGCCGCCACGGGTCAACGCCGAAATGAAGAAACGCATCAATGTCGGCGAGTTGCCGGTCAAAGTGGAACCCGCCCTGCCAGATCACCAGAGTGCTTTTCACCGATGAGAACACACCGCCAAAATACATGACGGCGATCAACATGGCAGATCCTGAAATCAAAAATCCTATCCGGCGGGGCGAAAAAACCCTCCTGAGGACAAGGCTCCTGCGCCTGTCAAACCGGTGCAGGATGCAGGCAGTGTCTGCTGCGAGCACGCAAATCGGAAAAACAAGCAGTCCGAGGAACATTGCTTCGAACAGATATTTTCCAAAGACAGCGTTTTCCCGCGCATTGTTCATGGCCAGGAAGATGTGACTGGTAGTTGCGAATAGAGTGATAGATAGAAAGATTGCCAAGTCGCCCCGCACTCGCGTCAATGTTTCCCGAATGACACTGAAGATGAGTTGGCGCTGCATCACGGCTTCTCGTTGGCTGACCGCTGCCGGTTAGACGAAAAAGATTAAATAAGGGATTCGGATCAGTGCGGGACGGCTGTTTTTGATTGCCGCCGCAATTTCATTTTGATCCGCCCGCCGGTTCCTCACCCTTCCGCGTGAAGCGGCCTTCCAAGACCCGTTCAGACCATACGGCGTTTGCCATTGCCGAAAACCACTGGACCTAGATAAATCTAAAGAATTTGCGGGAAAACATCGCCCCGGCCCGTCCGCGCGTGCGCCTCATCCTGCGCAAGGGCGATAATCATCTGGTTGAAGAAGCGGCGCTCACTAAGCTGTGATTGCAGCGGATGGAATTCGCGGCGACTGCGCGGCGCTAAGCCGGGCGCTGGCGATTTTCACAGCGAAATACACAGCGCAGACAATGACCGCAGCCGCATAACCATCAATTGCGTAGTGCCAGCCGAGCGCGACTGAACTCGCGGTGATGAAGATGGTGTAGATCGTCATCATGTGTCCAAGTTTGCGGTTAACCTCATAAGCAAAGAGCGTGTTCATGACCGTGAGTCCGACATGGACGCTTGGAAAGGCCGATATGCCTGACGCAAATCCGGATTGCCCCTTCTCGTGCAGGTGCCACAGATACGCCTTGTAGTCGACGCCTGACGCCGCTTCGCTGCCTCCTGCGGCAAGCAGTGAGAGCAGTTCGCCAAACCGGGAAAAGTCGCCCGTGACTTTGCCGTAAAACACGGGACCGGCCGACATGAACAGGCCCGCGAAAATGTTGCCGACCAAAATCCAGACGAGCATGAAAGTTGCAAGATAGCGATGGCGGACCTTGTCGGCTTTTGGCGAGGAGGCAATAAGGTAGACAATGCCAAATGACAGAACAAACCAGACCACGCCATAATTGTAGACAACGACATTCCTCAGAGCGGGCCATTCGATCATGAAGCGGACGTAACGCCAAGGATCAGCGCCAAAATGTATGGCTGCGTCAATTCTGGCCTGAACCTCGTCAAATTGAAAGCCGCCGCTCCAAACGACAAGCGCGTTTTTGATGGACGTGAACGTTCCCTGAAAGAACATGACCATCACCAGCATAAGCGATCCGGCAATAATCGCCGAGAGCCGTTTGGCTGAAAACGACCGGACAATGGCCGCCTTGCGACGCCGGTCGAACCGGTGGATCAGAAGAACACAATCTGAAAACAGAAAGAATCCGGGGAACACCAAAAACGCAAGCACCGCAGCCTTTTCAACATAGGCGCCATAGGAGGCAAGATGTAGCGCGTCATTGTCTTGCAGAAACAAATATCCAAGAAGCGAGTAGAGGACGATTGTCAGGTAAATTGGCAAGTCGGCCCGCAGGCGCCTGGATAATTCAGTTCCAATCCTTGCGGCAAATCTGTCGGCAGTCATTGTGGGCTCCATCTTGGGTGAGGCTAAAGGAAATTCCTGAATCAAGGATTACCCAGAGCCGCAAACGGCCCGCGCTGGACGATGCTTTCAGCCCGGAGAAAACAATTTTTAAAGCTTTCGCTCTATGCGTTCTGACATGAAGGGATTTCCAGAATGCAGCCAATTGACAACAGACTTGCGAGCCGAATTATTTGGCAGACAGTCGCAGTAGCGCAATTGGTGACGGTATTTGTGCTTTGGGCCGGCAAAATTGATGTCATTCCGGCGCAGATTGTCAGGGTATATGCCGGTCTTGCTGTGCTTGGCACATTGCTTTTTTACGCGCACTACCGCGGCATGCACCGGTTAAAGTCCTTGTTTGAGCCTTTGACCGTCGGATTGTTCCTGGCATTGCCGATCACCATCGCGACCTATGCCTCAATCGGCGTGAACATGCCATTGGCCGACAACGAGCTGGCCGCCTGGGACCAGGCGCTCGGCTTTGACTGGCGGGCATTCATATTCGCAGTTGATTCAAGCCCGGCCGCCTCCGATTTTCTCCAGCAGGCCTATGGGTCGTTCAGCAAGCAGTCATTGTTTCTGCTGCTCTTTCTGGGTTTTCAGAAAAATGCCGCAAAAGCTTACGCCTTCGGCTTTGCATTCCTTTTGCTTTGCCTGATTTCGAGCGCCATCAGCATTCGATTTCCAGCTCTGGGAACCTATGTGACTTATGGAATGACTCAAGACGATCTTTCAAACATCAACTCCACATATGGTTTTGTGTTTCTCGAGCAGTTTAACGCTGTCAGGAATCAGGCCACATTTGTGCTGGACTTTGAAAAGCTTGCCGGAATTCTGACATTTCCCTCCGTGCATGCCGGACTTGCGGTTCTCTGTGTTTGGGCCGCCTGGGGTTCGCGGCTGCTCCGGTACCCGTTTTTGCTCTTAAACATTGCCATGGCAGGTTCAGCGGTCTCGCATGCAAATCACTATCTGGTTGACGTCATTGCGGGTTTCGGCGCCGCCGCATTGGCGATCGTCGTTTCGTCATTGATATTTTATCGGGTTGAGATGGGGAATTCGCCGTTATTGGGCGCTTGGAGCAAATTTGCGCGTGCGGTCAGCGCCCCAGGGTCACACGTCGCATCGTCAGATTGATCCGTCCGCCCTGTTTCAACAACATTGATGTGGCCGGATAAATCCGGTCCACACCGTGAAATACCAGCCGGCTTTTGCCTCCTATCAGCACAACATCGCCGCTTTCCAGCCGGAATGACACAGTCTTGTCCTCGCGCTGCACCCCGCCCACACGGAACAGGCAAGAATCGCCAAGCGACACCGACAGAACCGGCGCATCGAAGTCCTGTTCATCCCGGTCCTGATGCAGCCCCATTTTCGCGTCCGCCGTGTAGAAATTTACAAGGCAGGCTTCCGCCGGATGCGGATAGGCCGCAAGTTCGCTCCAAAGGGCGGTCAGGTGCGGCGGCATTTCCGGCCATGGCCTGCCCGTTACCGGATGTTGGGCCTGATAGCGGTATCCGCGCTCCTTGTCCGTCACCCAGCCAAGCCGTCCGCAGTTTGTCATCCGAACCGACATTTCCCTGCCGGTTTTAGGCATTCGCGGCGTGAACAGTGGCGCATCGGACACTATGGCGCGGATGTCCTCCACAAGCGCCTGCTGCGCCGCGTGATCGAGAAAACCCGGATAATGTTTGATTCCGTCGGGAAGCGCCAGCATTTATTCCTCTCCCGGCCTGCCGCGGTTCTTCTTGATGGCGCCGCGCCCGCTCTTCTCGTTAAGCCGTCGCTCGACCGCGCCCTTGCTGGGCCGGGTCTTGCGGCGCGGGGGCGGGGGCGGGGTGGAGGCTTTTTCCAGAAGTCCGGCCAGCCGGTCGCGCGAGTCCTGCCGGTTGCGCTCCTGCGTGCGGAACCGGTCGGCGAAAATCACGATGACGCCGTCCTTGGTGGCGCGTTGACCGGCCAGCGCAATCAACCTTTCGCGCACGGAATCGGTCATTTCAATGGCGTTGGCATCCATACGCAGTTCAACAGCAGTGGCCACCTTGTTGACATTTTGCCCGCCCGGTCCCTGCGCGCGGACAAATTTCTCGCTCACCATGTCAAGGGTGACGAGAATGCCGCGCTGGTCGAATATGGTCTCACCGGCCATGGCCTGATTCCTTTGCCGGGAAGCATAGCTTGGCACCGCGCAAAAAGAAGCCCGCCCTGTGACGGGCGGGCGGGCCGGATGGGGGCGATCCAGCCTATTCGGCGGCGATGCGCAGCTGTGGCGCGGATTCCATCACTTTTCCATCAACGTCGTTTTCGAATTTCTCGAAATTGTTGATGAACATGGAAACCAGCCGCTTCGCCATCGCGTCGTAAACATCGCCATCGGCCCAAGTGGCGCGTGGATCGAGAATTGCGCTGTCAACGCCGTCAACGGCGACAGGAACCATGAAGCCGAAGTTTGGATCGCGGCGGAACGCCACGTCTTGCAGAGAGCCGTTCAACGCGGCGGCGAGAAGCGCCCGTGTCGCCTTCAGCGGCATCCGCTTGCCTGTGCCATAAGCGCCGCCGGTCCAGCCGGTGTTGACCAGCCAGCAATTGACCTGATGCTTCCCGATTAGCTTACGCAGCAGATTGCCATACTCTGCAGGCCGACGCGGCATGAAAGGCGCGCCGAAACAGGTGGAGAAAGTGGCCTCGGGCTCGGTCACGCCTTTTTCCGTGCCGGCAACCTTCGCCGTGTAGCCGGACAAGAAATGGTACATGGCCTGCGCCGGTGTCAGCTTGGCGATGGGCGGCAGGATGCCGAACGCATCCGCCGTCAGCATGATGATGTTTTTCGGGTGCGAAGCCCTGCCGGTTTCGCTGGCATTGGCAATGAAATGCAGCGGGTAGGCGCAGCGCGTGTTTTCCGTCACGCTCACATCGTCGAAATCCGGCACGAGATTTTCGTCCAACGTCACATTTTCCAGCACCGTGCCTTTGCGCCGCGTCGTGGCGAATATCTCCGGCTCCGCTTCCGCTGAAAGCCTGACGGTCTTGGCGTAGCAGCCGCCTTCAAAATTGAAAACGCCGTCCGGTCCCCAGCCATGCTCGTCATCGCCGATCAAGGTGCGGGATGCATCGGCCGAGAGCGTGGTTTTCCCTGTGCCGGAGAGGCCGAAGAAGATCGCCGTGTCGCCGTCCGGCCCCTGATTGGCCGAGCAGTGCATCGGCATGACGCCGCGCTCCGGCAGGAGGTAATTCAACACGGTGAAGACCGATTTCTTGATTTCGCCGGCATAGGATGTGCCGCCAATAAGGACGATCATGCGGGTCAGGTCCACTGCGATCACTGTCTCGGAGCGCGTGCCGTGGAGTTTTGGATCGGCCTTGAACGAGGGCAGGTCGATGATTGTCAGCTTGGCGGTGAAATCCGCGAGGCTTTCGCGCTCCGGCCGGATCAGAAGATTGCGGATGAACAGGGAGTGCCAAGCAAGCTCAGTAATGACGCGCGTCGGCAAGGCATTGGCCGCGTCCGCGCCGCCGGTTAGATCCTGCACATACAGGTTCATGCCCATCGCATGCGCCTGCATGTCAGCGAGCAGAAGATCAAACTGAGCCGTCGACAGTTTGCGGTTATTGTCCCACCAGACCGTGTCACGGGTCATCTCGTCTTCGACGATGAATTTGTCCTTGGCCGAGCGGCCAGTGTGCCGCCCGGTCATTGCCACCAATGCGCCATGTGCCGAAAGCCGCGCCTCGCTGCGCGAAACCGCCATATTGGACAGTTCGGGCTCGGACAGATTGTAGAAAACATGCGCTTGGCCCTCAAAGCCCAGAACCTCGATATCGAATGCCTGATTCCGCAATCCGCTTTTCATCATGATGGCAATCCCTCTCTAAACAATTTCAAACCAGCAAGCGTCTTGTTTTGCTAAGCGCAGAATTGCTGAAATAAATCAAATGTTTAATCGGTTTAAAGATTTTAAAAAGAGTTCAATCGGTTTAAGCGGCGGCGCATATGCTTAACGGTTAAGCACGCACATTAACTCTGAGCACTTACGCATTCGACCGGTGCCTTATTTTGTGCCACTTTTGTGCTCAAGTCCCGCTGCCTGTCTGATCAGCACGGGACGCGGCAATATGAGGGAGCCTTCCACCATGACCACCATCGCTTTGGTCGATGATGACCGCAACATTCTGACATCTGTCTCCATTGCGCTTGAAGCCGAAGGCTATCGTGTCGAAACCTACACCGACGGCGCGTCAGCGCTGGAAGGATTGACCGCCCGCCCGCCGAACCTTGCGATCTTCGACATCAAGATGCCGCGCATGGATGGCATGGAGCTGCTGCGCCGCCTGCGGCAGAAATCCGACATGCCGGTGATTTTTCTGACGTCGAAAGATGAAGAAATTGATGAGCTGTTCGGCCTGAAAATGGGCGCCGACGATTTCATCACCAAGCCGTTTTCACAGCGCCTGCTTGTTGAGCGCGTCAAGGCCGTGCTGCGCCGCGCCCAGGCCCGCGATGCCGCAGCCTCGGGCAAAGTCAACGGCCAGCCGTCAAACACGATTGAACGCGGCCAATTGGTCATGGATCAGGAGCGCCACACCTGCACTTGGTCCGGCCAGGCGGTGACTTTGACAGTGACCGAGTTTCTCATTTTGCACGCGCTGGCACAGCGCCCCGGCGTCGTCAAAAGCCGCGACGCGCTGATGGATGCGGCCTATGACGATCAGGTCTATGTCGACGACCGCACAATCGACAGCCACATCAAGCGGCTGCGTAAGAAGTTCAAGGTGGCGGACGACAATTTTGACATGATCGAGACGCTCTATGGAGTCGGCTATCGTTTCAGCGAGGTCTGACCTAGAATAGAAGGATGGTGGCCGAGACCGACAAGATAGTTATCCGCAGGAATGCCAGCCGCGCCAGCGGGATGGCGTGGCTTGGGAAGATCTTTTTGCCCATCCGCCGCATCCTCGGCCATTATGTCTTTTCGAGCCTGACGCGGCGCATTCTTGTCCTGAACCTCGCCGCGCTCGGCGTTCTGGTCACCGGCATCCTCTATCTCAACCAGTTCCGCGAAGGACTGATCGACGCTCGGGTCGAAAGTCTGATGACGCAGGGCGAAATAATCGCCGCCGCCATCGCCGCCTCCGCCTCGGTCAGCACCGACGCGATCACGGTGGACCCTGAGAAGCTGTTGGAGATGCAGGCGGGCCAGACGATTTCGCCCACGGACGATTCGATTGAGGCGATGGAATTCCCGATCAATCCAGAGCGCGTCGCGCCGCTGTTGCGTCGGCTGATCTCGCCGACCCGCACCCGCGCCCGCATCTACGACCGCGACGCCAACCTTATGCTTGATTCGCAGCATCTCTATGCCGGCGGTCAGGTGTTGCGCTTCAACCTGCCGCCGGTTGCCAACGATGATGAAAGCTGGCTCGAGACGGCTGTGAACTGGTTTGGCCAGCTGTTTCGGCGCAGCGACCTGCCGGTCTATCAGGATTCGCCCGGCGGCAACGGCGCGGCCTTTCCGGAAGTCATGACCGCGCTGACCGGCGGCACCTCAACCATTGTGCGTATGAACGAGCAGGGTGGGTTGGTCGTCTCCATCGCCGTGCCGGTGCAGCGCTTCCGCGCCGTATTAGGCGTTTTGCAGCTGTCCACGCAAGGCTCCGACATTGACCGCATTGTTCAGGCGGAGCGGCTGGCCATTGTCCGTGTGTTCGCGGTGGCGGTGTTTGCAACCGCAATCCTTTCAATGCTGCTCGCTTCTACCATCGCAAATCCGCTGCGCCGCCTCGCCGCCGCCGCAGTGCGGGTCCGCCGCGGCGTGCGCACCCGCGAGGAAATCCCGGATTATTCCGACCGGCAGGACGAAATCGGCAACCTGTCCATTGCGCTGCGCGACATGACCTCGGCGCTCTATGCGAGGATCGAGGCGATTGAGAGCTTCGCAGCAGACGTCAGCCACGAGTTGAAAAACCCGCTGACCTCACTGCGCAGCGCCGTCGAAACGCTGCCTGTGGCGCGCACGCCTGAATCGCAGAAGAAACTGATGGATGTGATCCAGCATGATGTGCGCCGTCTCGACCGGCTGATCACCGACATTTCCGACGCCTCGCGCCTCGATGCAGAGCTGGCGCGGCAGGACGCACAGAAGGTGGATTTGAAGGCGCTCCTCACCAATCTTGTCGCTGGCGCCGCCGAAATCCGGCGCGACAAACTGGTGGTCGTCGCGCTTGATGTCGCCAAACTGACAGCGGGCATGAAGTCCTATGTCATTCCGGGCCACGATTTGAGGATCGGCCAGGTCGTGACAAATCTCATCGAAAACGCCCGCTCGTTCGTCCCTGGCGGCACAGGGCGGATCAACGTGCGGCTCGAGGCGGCCACCGGATTCGTGCGCATCCTTGTTGAGGACAATGGCCCGGGCATCACTTCTGACAATATCGACCGGATTTTCGAACGCTTTTACACCGACCGCCCCTCCATTGAAGCCTTCGGACAGAATTCCGGGCTGGGCCTGTCCATTTCCCGCCAGATTATTCAGGCGCATGGCGGCTCGATCAATGCCGAGAATATCATGGACGCCAAGGGTGACAAGGTTCTTGGCGCGCGTTTCATTGTATTGTTGCCCATTGAGTCATGACTGGCGCTGCGATCAATCTGCATGCGAGCGCCGTGCAATTGGGTGGCAAAGGCGTCATAATTTCCGGCGCATCGGGCTCGGGCAAAAGTGCGCTGGCGCTGGAACTCCTGCGGCAAGTCCTGCGCGATGGCGGCGACGCGTGGCTCATCGCGGATGACCGCGTGGATGTTGAACGGCGGGCGGACGAACTTATCGCCGCCCCGCCGGCCGCGCTTGCCGGTCTGATCGAGGTCAGGGGCTCCGGCATCCACCCGATAAAGCATATTTCTTTCGCGCGGCTGCATTTGGCGGTCGAACTGGTGGAGGAACCGCACGCATTGCGCATGCCGCCGCAAGCGCCGAAGCTGCTCGCGCATGGCATTGCGCTGCCGTGCCTTGTTCTGCCCAGCGGCCAGACCCAGGCCTGTGTCCGCGCCATTCTGTCGCATGTTGGCCTTTTCCCCCCGGTTCTGCCTTTAGGTAAATCGGATTGATTTCGCGCTTTCGCATCAAAGTGCGAGTTTTTCGCTTGCCTTGAAGTCCGCTCTCGACAACATAGCCGTCCTGCCCAATTCGGCAGCTTGCCAGTCCGCGCTTGGCGGATGCGGCAGGGTCAAGCGCCTCGAATGAGGGCACGACTGGAGCAATTAGAATATGATCGGACTCGTGCTTGTCACGCACGGAAAGCTGGCCGACGAGTTTCGCCATGCGCTGGAGCATGTGGTCGGGCCGCAGAAATTCCTCGAAACGGTGCCGATCGGTGCCGATGATGATATGGAAATGCGGCGGCAGGACATTGTCGACGCCATCGCCCGCGCCAATGATGATGACGGCGTCATCGTGCTGACCGACATGTTCGGCGGCACGCCGTCAAACCTCGCCATCTCCGTCATGTCACCGGGCAAAGTTGAAGTGATCGCCGGCATGAACCTGCCGATGCTGGTCAAGCTGTCGCGCGTCAGGGTCACCGACGACATGGCATGCGCGCTGAAAGAGGGTCAGGATTCCGGGCGCAAATACATCAACGTCGCCAGCCAGATTCTCACAGGCAAATAATGTCGCAGACGGATGCCATCCTCCGGTCGCTGGAAATCACCAACATCCGCGGCCTCCACGCCCGCGCCTCCGCCAAATTCGTGAAGCTTGTTTCTGGTTTTGACGCGGAGGTCGAGGTCGAAAAAGATGGGATGAAAGTCGGCGGCACCTCGATCATGGGCCTGATGATGCTTGCCGCCAGCCCCGGCTGCTGCATCAATGTCAGCGCCTCGGGGCGGCAGGCGGGGGACGTGATGGAGGCCCTCTCGGCGCTCATCGCGGATAAGTTTGGCGAGGGCGAGTGAGCGCAGCCACCCTCATCACCACGCCCCGTTTCCGGTCTGGCCATTGGGTTCCAAGGGACGTACAGGGCGTGTGGTCCTGCCGGTTGGAATAATTGAAGAGTGTGGCTCGCCACACGCCCTGTCACGGCTTTTTGCCAGGGCTGGCGCATGGGACGCTCC
>JANMMM010000041.1:0-2489 GCA_031373225.1 Phyllobacteriaceae bacterium
CCGCCCTAGCCGCGGCCCGTCCAACCCGCGCGGACCGGGGGCCTTTGCCTCATCGCGCGCCGCGCCAAAGGCCGATGTGTGCGTGCCAAAGACCAAGGTCGCCGAACCGGATCACCGCCACAAGCTGACGGTTGTCACAGCGCTGACCAGCGATGATTCAGATTCGCGCGCCCGCTCCATGGCCGCGACGCGCCGCCGCCAGGAAAAATTCCGCCGCTCGCAGATGCAGGAAGTGCGCGAGAAAATTTCCCGCGAAGTCATCCTGCCCGAGACGATTTCCATTCAGGAACTCGCCTCGCGCATGGCCGAGCGCGCCGTTGATCTCGTGAAATATCTGATGAAGCAGGGTCAGATGATGACGCCCGGCGACATTATCGACGCCGACCTTGCGGAGCTTCTGGCAGGCGAGTTCGGCCACACGGTCAAGCGCGTCGCCGATTCGGATGTTGAGGAAGGCTTCTTCAACGTCATTGACGATCACGGCGACAAGAAGAGCCGCGCGCCGGTTGTAACGATCATGGGCCATGTCGATCACGGCAAGACCTCGCTCCTGGACGCCATCCGCAAGACCAATGTTGTCTCCGGCGAGGCGGGCGGCATCACCCAGCATATCGGCGCCTACCAGATCGAGCGCAACGGCCAGAAAATCACCTTCATCGACACGCCCGGCCACGCCGCCTTCACGGCCATGCGCGCCCGCGGCGCGCAGGCGACGGACATCGCCATTCTCGTGGTGGCCGCCGACGACGCCGTCATGCCGCAGACGATTGAATCGATCAACCACGCCAAGGCGGCGGGCGTGCCGATCATCGTCGCGATCAACAAGGTCGACAAGCACGACGCCGACCCGCAGAAGGTCCGCACCGGGCTGCTGCAGCATGAAGTCTTCGTAGAATCGCTCGGCGGCGAAACGCTTGACGTTGAAGTGTCCGCCAAGACCGGTCTTGGTCTTGAGAAGCTGCTTGAAGCCATTCTGCTCCAGTCCGAAGTGCTGGAACTGAAGGCCAATCCCGACCGTCCTGCCGAAGGCGTCGTCATCGAAGCTAAGCTCGACAAGGGCAGGGGCTCGGTCGCCACCGTCCTCATCCAGGCCGGCACGCTGCGCATCGGCGACATTATCGTGGCCGGCTCCGAATGGGGCCGCGTCCGCGCTCTGGTCACCGACAAGGGCGACCATGTCAAAGAGGCGCTGCCGTCGATGCCGATTGAAGTGCTCGGCCTGCAGGGCCCGCCGCAGGCCGGCGACCGCCTTGCCGTGGTGGATTCGGAAGCCCGCGCCCGGGAAATCTCAAACTACCGCCAGCACAGGGACCGCGAAAAAATAGTCGCCAAGCAAGCCGGTTCCAGAGGCTCGCTCGAGCAGATGATGACGCAATTGTCGTCCGCCGGCACCAAGGAATTCCCGCTGCTCATCAAGGGTGACGTGCAGGGTTCGATCGAAGCCATTGCAGGCGCGCTCGACAAGATTTCCACCGACGAAGTGCGCGCCCGCATCATCCATTCCGGCGCCGGCGCCATCACCGAGTCGGACATTTCGCTGGCCTCCGCCTCGAACGCGGCGATCATCGGCTTCAATGTGCGCGCCAATGCGCAGGCCCGCGACGCCGCCGCCAAGGAAGGCATCGAGATCCGCTACTACAACATCATCTACGACCTGACCGATGATGTGAAAGCGGCGATGTCCGGCCTCCTGACGCCGGAGCGCCGCGAGACTTATCTGGGCAACGCCGAGATTCTCGAAGTCTTCAACATCACAAAAGTCGGCAAGATCGCCGGCTGCCGCGTCACCGAAAGCAAGGTCGAGCGCGGCATGGGCGTGCGCCTTTTGCGCGACAATGTCGTCATCCACGAAGGCAAGCTCAAAACCCTCAAGCGCTTCAAGGACGAAGTAGCCGAAGTGCAGACCGGCCAGGAATGCGGCATGGCCTTCGAGGGCTACGAGGACCTGCGCCAGGGCGACGTCATCGAATGCTTCCGCGTGGAATCGATCAAGCGGTCGCTGTGATGATTGACTTGCCGCAGCATCTGCTCAATCATCTGAGCGGAGGCAAAGGAAGGGAAAATGCCTGTGGGCGCGGCTGCGATGCGATTTCAAGTTCTGGCGCGTGAGCGGAATTTGCCGCTTGAGCGGGATGTTGAGTTTATCGATCAGCTTGGCTTCTTGCGGGCTTGTTTTGACTTGGCAGACTTGAATGCTGGTTTTGCGGCGCTCGCCGGAGAGTCAATGCCCAAAGAGGAGATGATAGCACGCGCGCTCGACAGCACAATCCCCATAATGTCCGAAGTCGCGGATCGACTGGAGGCGGAGGCGGAACGGCTGCATCATTGGAATATCAGCGCCGCCGGCAAGAACGAAGTGATACGGCAAGCGATTGAGCGCAACTGGTCGTCCATAAAGATACTGAATATGGGCGGCGTCAATGGCGGGTGAGAAGGACAAGCTCCCCCGGTCTCCAAAGAAGATGAAAATTTCGGTTGGCGCCGCGCCG
>JANMMM010000054.1:0-1746 GCA_031373225.1 Phyllobacteriaceae bacterium
AATCTTCGAACCTTGCGGGACAAGCTATTGAAAAGGATGACTATTCCGGCGCAATGCAAGCCCTTAGCGCGCTGCGTGAGCCGGTTGATTCATTCTTTGAGAAGGTGCTGGTAAACGACCCGGACGACAGGGTCCGCCTCAACCGTCTGGCGCTTTTGGCTGAAATAAGAAGGGCGACCGCAAGGGTCGCCGACTTCTCGAAGATCGCAGGGTAGTCTTATTCGGCGGCAGGCGCGGCGCCGGCTGGCGCAGCGTCGCCCGGAGTGGCTGGCAGCTGCGTCGTTGCCGCAGGTGCGGCAGACGCTGGCGCGGTTCCGGCAGCAGGCGGCGCGGCGGCAGCAGGCGCACTTTCCTTCGGCGCCATGATAACCACATCGTCGGCGCTCTGGCCGCCGCGCAGGATGGTTGGCATTTTGGTCGGCATGCCGAAAGCGTCCACCATCACGCCGCTCGTCGGCGCTGTGCCTTCAACAACCGGTTCCGCCTTCGGGCAGACATCAACCGCGCAGTCGAGCGGCGCGCCGCGGTAGATGATCGATCCCTGCTCGGCTTCAGGCGTCGAGGCGAGCATCGTGATTGAGTTTGAAGATGCAGGCGCGGCATAAGTCAGCAGACTGACGGTCGCCAGTATGAGGCGCTTCAAGGATTTCAACGGACTGCTCCACCTGTTGGTTCAATCTTTCTTATATGCAAAAATCCTTTGTAATCCGTTTGATGGCTTGCTTAACAAATCATGAGCGCGCCGCTTTCTTGCCGTCGCGCCGCTGTGTCTATAGAGAGCGGCAAAGAGGAAAGCCGCATGCCCACAATCATGATGCCCTGCGCTTCAGGCATCGCCCGCGCGGTGGCGACGCTCGCTGCGGGTGATATCGCCGCGCTGCCAACCGAGACGGTCTACGGCCTTGCGGCGGACGCGTCGAACGGGCTTGCCGTGGCGAAAATCTATGCCGCCAAGGGCCGCCCAAGCTTCAACCCGCTGATCTGCCATGTGTCAGGGCTCGCCATGGCGCGCAAGTTCGGTTTGTTTGATCCGGTGTCGGAGCGTCTGGCGCAGGCGTTCTGGCCGGGGCCGCTGACGCTGGTTGTGACCTTGCGCGAGGGCGCGGCCGTTCATCCGCTCGTCACCGCCGGACTCTCCACCATCGCCCTGCGCGCGCCAAAGGGCGTCGTCTCGGAAATCATCTCTCTTCTCGGCCGCCCCATAGCCGCGCCAAGCGCCAACTTATCGGGCAGGATCAGCGCCACAACGGCGCATGCCGTGGCCGATGACCTTGGCGACGCGGTGCCGCTGATTATTGACGGCGGCCCGTCGCAGGTCGGGCTGGAATCGACGATTGTGAAAGTGGAAGGCGGCAAAGTCCGACTGCTGCGCCCCGGCGGCGTTCCGGCGGAGGAGATCGAGAATGTGCTGGGCTTTGCACTGGAGCGGGCCGCTGGCGGCGGCATCGAAGCGCCGGGAATGCTCGAGAGCCACTATGCGCCGAATGCCAAGCTGCGGCTGAATGTTGACCGGGTCCTTCCCGGCGAGGCGCTGCTGGCGTTCGGGCCAGTTCGCGCGGCAGGCGCGGACAGCGCATCTCAAATGCTGAATCTGAGCGAGGTCGGAGATGTGACCGAGGCTGCGGCCAGCCTGTTCGCGCATCTTCTGGCGCTGGATAAAGCCGACGCGGCAGCGATTGCGGTTGAGCCGGTTCCGATGCGCGGGCTGGGCGAGGCGATCAACGACCGGCTTGCACGCGCCGCCGC
>JANMMM010000060.1:0-33922 GCA_031373225.1 Phyllobacteriaceae bacterium
GGCGGCAACACTTATGGCGGCGGCGTGCAGCTGCCGCGCGGGCTGCTCGAAGGGCTGGCGCTGTTTGAGGCGGAGAAAGAGTTCAGACAGGTGTTCGGCGACGAGTTTGTCGCCATCTATGGCGGCGTCAAGCGCGGCGAGTTTGAGACTTTCATGCAGGTGATCTCGCCGTGGGAGCGCGAATATCTGTTGATGAATGTGTGAGTGATGGCGGCTTATCAAAGCCCTATTTCGCCGGGCGTCTCCTGGTATGAGGACTCGGTCGGCCAGCGGCCTTCTTATCCTTCGCTCGCCGGTTCGCTTGCCGCCGACGTCCTCATCATCGGCGGCGGGTTCACCGGGCTTTCAGCAGCAGCGCATCTCGCCAAGGCGGGTGTCTCCACAGTTCTCCTTGAACAGCACCGGTTCGGCGACGGCGCGTCAGGCCGCAATGGCGGGCAGCTTGGCACCGGGCAGCGGGCATGGGTGGAGGAAATGGAGGCGGAGCTCGGCTTTGAGCGGTCGAAAATCTTGTTCGACATTGCCGAGGACGCCAAGGCGCATCTGCTCGGATTTGCCAACGAACATGGGATCGACATTGAGTTCATGCCGGGGCAATTGTCCGTCGTTCACAAGCCCTCCTATCTCAAAGATTATCAGGCGCATCCTGACGCCATGGCGCGGTATGGCTATGAACATGTCACCTTTATGGACGCCGCGGAGACGTCGGAGCGGGTCGGCTCGGCGCGCTATCTCGGCGGCACGCACGACGTGGGCACAGGGCATATTCATCCGCTGAAGCTGCTTGTCGGAACCGCCACGGCGGCGGCGAAGGCCGGGGCGAAACTCTTTGAAAACTCCAAGGTCACATCGCTGAAAAGCGAAGGCGGCAACGTCACCGCCACGACGGCGGCTGGCGCCATCACGGCCAAGAAAGCGCTGCTCGCGCTCAACGCCCATGGCGGGACGTTGGAGCCTGTGTCGGCGGCACACATCATGCCCATCGGCTCCTTCATCGGCGCGACCGAACCGCTGCCTGCGGACACCAAGGTTATTCCGGGCGGCGAGTCGGTGGACGATTCCCGCTTCGTCGTGCGCTACTTCCGCAAGACGAGCGACAACCGGCTCCTCTTCGGCGGGCGTGAGATCTATTCGGCCAATTCCCCCGCCGAGATCGAAAGCGGTGTTCGGCGGCAGATTGCGGAAGTCTATCCGGCCTTGGCCGATGTGAAACTCACCCACGCCTGGGGCGGTTATGTCGGCATCACAATGCCGCGCAAGCCGTTTGTGCGCGAGGTCATGCCGAACGTCACGTCGATTGGCGGCTTCTCCGGCCATGGCGTGATGCTGTCCAACTACACAGGGCGGCTTTACGCGCAGAGCGTCGCCGGCAATTTCGACGGACTGAAGCCGTTCAAGGAGCTGAAAATCCCGGCGTTTCCGGGTGGGCGAAGGTTCAGGTCGCCGCTGCTGTTTCTGGCGCTGAACTGGTATGCGCTCAGGGACAGGTTCTAACCCGCCTTCGCCACCGCCAGCCACAGCTTGTCCACCTCGCGCAGCGCCGCTGCGTCGAACCTCTCCTGCACCTCCCAGTAACGGCCGGACTCGACCATGTAGCCGAGGCGCTCCTCCTGCCCCTGCGCAGTCTGCAAGGCGCGCAGGTCCAGCGAGGAAACCTGTTCGTTGAGGAACGGCGTGAAGCAGTCCCTGCCCCAGCCGCTGAGGAGCTGCGGCGAGGAGCGCGGGAAAATCAGCCGAGACTCAGCAGCTTCGGACAGATTGACGCAGACGCAGTTCTGCATGGCGGCGAAGGCCATCAGCCGGGCGGACTTGGCCTCCAAGCTTTGCAGCGTCACATCGTTGCGCAGCGGGTCCGGCTCGCCCTTGCCGTAAAAGTGCGTATTGCCGCCCGAATAATTCATGTCGCAGCCTAGGAACGCCATGACGTCCGGCTTCAGCTCCCCGAGCGCCCAATAGCCGGCGGTGAAGGCCATGGTGCCGCCGGCATAGACAAAGCCGCCGAACGCGTTCTGCACCGGCACGTAAATATCGGCTGTGATGATCGTCTGCTTTGCCGGGTTATAGGCGCGCGGCGCGCGCTCGGCGGGGAAATCCTCCGGATGGATGAGATAGTCCCAGCTATCGTGCACGCGCCAGGCGTTGTTGATCGCCACGATATGGGTGAACGCGCCGCGCGGCCAGTCCCGGGCGCGCATGGCGTCCGGCGCGCTGCCGAGAATGAGAACGCTGCGGATTGGTTCAGTGCGCTGTGCCATGCGATGTCCCTCATAGGCCAAGCGGAAGAAATGGCGCTGATCGCGGCGGTTTCAAGACGGAGACTGTCCGGGTCCGGTCAATAAATATCGCAGCCCTCATCCTCAATGCGCCGCAGCAGCCAGGACTTATCGTCCGACGCGGACAGGTCCACCGCCCCCGGCGCCACGTCCTCCGCGTCGTAATTGGACGGATTGACGATCATGCGCTTGCTGCGAACCAGCAGCCCGTCTCTGGCTTTTTCAATCAGAAACGTGCCCGCATCCCATTCAGACGGACAGGCGAGCGCCGCGCCCTGCGCCTTGCAGTAGCCGAAGGCCGTGTAGTCAAACCGCCCGCCCGCACCGTTGCGCTTACGAAGATTGATGCCGAGCTGCCCGACAATGGAGCCGTCGTCTTGGACCTCCGTGGAGAGCCGGATTTTCACCGTCTGCTGCCCGGGATGCGCCGTCAGATGCCCCGCGTCGTAAGTGCGCTCCCAGCAGGAGTTGGACAGGGCGGCGAGCTCTTTCTCCAGCGGATTGGCGAGCGCCGGGGCAAGGCCCAGAATGATGAAAGCGGCCAGCGCCGCGCTGCGCAGGGACATCCAAGCCTCCAAACCTTCAACGCGCCCGGCAGAACCATAGGCCGCCGAAGACGCCCCGGCAAGCGCGTCCAATTGGCCGCAATCCCCTGCCAATGCGTTAACCTGCCCCATGCAAGGGACCGGGAAAGGAAAAACCATGCCGAAATTCTGCGCCTTCACCCGCCACCGCAACGCCGCCCCCCTGCTCGTCAACCGCGACCTGGTGCGCGCCGTCAGCCACGACCCAAGCGTCGGCGGCACATTGATCCTGTTCGACGCGGCGCATTCGCTTGTTGTGGCGGAGAGCCTGGAGACGGTGGTGGAGCGGATGAACGCGAAGTAGGACCGCGCCGCCCCACCTGTCAGCTGCGCCTCCTTCGGTCCTTCCGTCGCGCAAACAAATGTCCCGATCAGGCACATTTTTCTGTTTTCACCGGTTTTCACCCAAATATTTCCCGCTCAGTAATACCCGCTTGATTTCCCGCCAAAACCCATGATGTGTTCCCGCTCGGTAACATCATGTTCAAACACTACATCACCCCCGCCGAACTCGGCGCCATCGTCCGCGCCACGCGCAAATCACAGAAGCTGCGGCAGGACCAGCTCGCGGGCGTCGCCAATGTCGGGCTGCGGTTTATTGTGGATCTGGAGGCGGGAAAGCCGACGGCGCAGATCGGGAAGGCGCTGACTGTGCTGGCGGCGCTGGGGGTGACGCTGGAGGTGCATGTGCCTGAGGCGAGGGTTAAGTGATGCGGGCGCTGGAGGTCTTGTGGGACGGAGTGGTTGCGGAGCGTCTGGCGCAGGACCGGGGCTGGGATATGGGATTTGCTTATTCCGCAGAGTAGCGCGCGCAATACACCCGACTGGTCTGCATTTTTGCACAATGAAGTGTCTGGAGAAAGGTTCGAATTGAGAGTAAAATATCTGCGTCGATAAGGTAAAATGAATCGAAAGCCGATACTTCTCCAGTATGGCGATGAGACCCGCCGTGGTGCCCTGCTTCGAAGGCGGCGTCGGTTGTTAATCGGTTCTAACTATGCTCGAAAGGCAATAACGGGAGAATCATCATGGCGGAACGCAAATCAGCCCTCAGGCGCGCACCTCTTCGCCCGGAACTCCAAGAAAAACTCGAGCGCGCCAGAAGTGTCGTTATGACGGAGGCTCAAATTCAGGAGCAGCGCGCCAGCTTTGCTTACGGCAACGCGCCAAAGGGATCGCGGATCACGAAAGAGTCTGCAATTCGGGCATCGACGCATATCCGGCTTTCATCGATATAGACGGCGTGGAAAGTCAGTCGCCGGCCAAACATCGGACTTTGAGCGATGCTCGTATTGGAAGAAGAAGACCCAGAATTATATGACCGGGTGCAGGAGCAAAATCTGCTTCGCCAATATGATTTGATGACCAATTGCATCGAAATCGGCCTCAAGAAGGGGCCCGTGGCTTTTGACAAGTACATGCTTTGGGGACTGAACGCTGTCGCTGTCACAAATATATCGGCTTTCGGCGGCCGTTTCCGGGAAGAGCCAATATATGTCGGGGATCACAAACCTCCACATTTCCGCGAAGTGCGCGATTGGATGGACCGGTTTATTTCAAACGTTCATGAAAACTGGTATATTTGGACACCGACCGAGCTTGCCGCCTATGGGCTATGGCGTTTGAACTGGATTCACCCCTTTGTTGAAGGCAACGGAAGAACCGCGCGGGCAACGTGCTATTATTTGCTGTGCGTGCGAAATGGCTCCCTTCTGCCGGGGCGTAAAATCCTCCCGGAGAGAATTCGCGAGAATCGGGGCGGCTACGAAAAAGCTCTGAAGGCCGCTGACGAAGCCTGGGAGGCAGGGCATCTCGATTTCACCGAGATGGAGGACTATCTCGCCGCTTTGGTTCAGGCCCAGCTTGACGATGAAGGGTTGCCTTACGCCGGTTAGCCGCGTCTGACAGCTGAAGAAATTCCCCCTCACCGCTTCCGCACCACCACGCTCCCCGCCGAATAGCCCGCCCCGAACGAACAAATCACCCCAATATCCCCGCTCCGCAAATCATCCGAATACTGCGAAAACGCGATGATGCTCCCCGCCGAGCTGGTGTTGGCATAGTCCTGCAATATGTTCGGCTGCTCGCCCGGCTCGGGCGTTCTGCCCAGCACGCGGGCGCCGATGAGGTCGTTCATGCCTTTGTTGGCCTGATGCAGCCAGAGGCGGGAGAGGTCGGCGGCGGACAGGCCCTCGGCGGCGAGGTGGGATGAGATCAGCTCGGCGACCATGGGCACGACCTGCTTGAAAACCTTGCGGCCCTCCTGCTTGAACAGCATGTCGCGGCGGTCTTCCATGCCGCCTTCCCTTGTGCGGCGCAGGAAGCCGTTATTGTTGCGGATATTGTTGGAAAATTCCGTGACGAGTTTGGTCGAGATGACTTCGAACTGATGCGCGCTTTTCGCCCTGTCATCGCGCTCCAGCACCATGGCGGTGCAGACGTCGCCGAAGATGAAATGGCAGTCGCGGTCGCGCCATTCCAGATACGCCGAGCAGATTTCCGGGTTGACCACCAGGATGGCGCGGGCCGAGCCGGCGCGGATCATGTCGGCGGCGATCTGGATGGCGAAGGTGGCGCTGGAGCAGGCGACATTCATGTCGAAGCCGAAGCCTTTGACGCCGAGCGCATTCTGCACCTCGATGGCGATGGCCGGATAGGCGCGCTCATGGTTGGAGGCGGCGCAGATGATTGCGTCGATGTCAGCGGCGGTGCGCCCTGCTTTTTCCAAAGCCTTCCTCGCCGCGTCCGCCGCCATTTCGGCCATAACCGACATTTCCTCGTCGCCGCGCGCGGGCAGGACGGGGTGCATCACAGCGGGGTCGAGCACGCCGGACTTGTTCAAGACATGGCGGCGCTCGATGCCGGAGGCTTTGAGGATGAACTCCTCGGAGGACATGGCGAGCGGCTCCATCGTCCCGGCTGCGATGGCGGCGGCGTTGGCCGAATTCTGGTTCGCGGCCCAGGCGTTGAAGGCGGCGACCAGCTCGGCGTTGGATATGGACAGTTGCGGCGTGAAGACGCCCGTGCCGCTGATGACCGCCTTGTGCATTTGGACCTGTTCCCGTCGGATTTTCTTGGCAGAAGACTCAAAAATCTGCTTTGTCACATCAACCACAAAAAACCCGTCTAATCCACAGCGGCGCGGATTATTGGCTTGGACGGGCTGGTCAATTTAAATCGATTAGATTATAGATCGCCTCGAAGAATAAAGGGAATTTGACATGACGGCCCAAATCATTCCGGTCGAACCGTTTGACTGCGTCGTGTTCGGCGGCACCGGCGATCTTGCCGAGCGCAAGCTGATCCCGGCTTTGTATCACCGCCAGATCGCCGGGCAGACCAGCGACCCGACCCGCATCATCGGCGCCTCGCGCGCCGCGATGAGCCACAAACAGTACCGCGAATTCGCCCGCGCCGCGATCAGCGAGTTCGTCAAAGAACCGGAGCGCGACGAGGCGCAGATCGAGAAATTCCTGTCGCGGCTGTATTACGTCGCCGTGGACGCCAAGAGCGACAGCGGCTGGGACAAGCTCGCCTCGATGTTCGAGGACGAGGCGGCAAAGACCCGCGTGCGGGCCTTCTATCTCGCCGTCGCCCCGGCGCTGTTCGGCGACATCGCCGACAAGCTGAAGAAGACCGGGCTGATTTCCAAACAGTCGCGCATCATCGTTGAAAAGCCGATCGGCCGCGATCTTGATTCCGCCAAGGCGCTGAATGACATGATCGGCAATGATTTCGCCGAACAGCAGATTTTCCGCATCGACCATTATCTCGGCAAAGAGACGGTGCAGAACCTGATGGCGCTGCGCTTCGCCAACGCCCTTTACGAACCGCTGTGGAACTCCACTTACGTTGACCATGTGCAGATCACGGTGGCCGAGTCCGTCGGGCTTGAGGGGCGGGCCGGTTATTACAACACCGCCGGCGCGCTGCGCGACATGGTGCAGAACCATCTCCTGCAATTGCTCTGCCTCGTCGCCATGGAAGCGCCGCCGTCGATGGATGCGGACTCGGTGCGTGACGAGAAGCTGAAAGTGCTGCGCTCTCTGAAACCGATCACCTCGAAAAACTGCGAGGACATGACGGTGCGCGGCCAGTACAAAGCCGGCGCTTCGACCTCCGGCGCGGTCAAGTCCTATGTCGAGGAATTGGGCGCGCCGTCGAACATTGAGACTTTCGTGGCGGTCAAGGCCGAGATTTCCAACTGGCGCTGGGCCGGCGTTCCCTTCTATCTGCGCACCGGCAAGCGGCTCGCCGAGCGCATGTCGGAAATCGTCATTTCGTTCAAGGCCGTGCCGCATTCGATCTTCCCGGAAAGCGCCGGGCGGATCAACCGCAACGAGCTGGTCATCCGCCTGCAGCCGGACGAGGGCGTCAAACAGTGGATGATGATCAAGGACCCCGGCCCGGGCGGCATGCGCTTGAAACATGTGCCGCTCGACATGACCTTCGCCGACTCGTTTGAGGCGCGCAACGCCGACGCCTATGAGCGGCTGCTGATGGATGTCGTGCGCGGCAACCAGACCCTGTTCATGCGGCGCGATGAGGTCGAGGCGGCATGGAAATGGGTCAACCCGATCCTCGACGCCTGGGAGGAGACCGGCCAGTCGGCGCAGACCTACACGTCCGGCACCTGGGGCCCGTCCGGCGCCATCGCGCTGATCGAGCGCGACGGGCGCACCTGGCACGAGAGCGAATAGGCATGAGGCCGGAGTTTGTGGAATTCTCCTCGCGCGGTGATTTGGCGGCGGGGCTGGCGGCGCGGGTGCAAGCGGCTTTGGAAGAAGCCATTGCCCTGCGCGGGCGCGCGGTGCTGGCGGTGTCGGGCGGCTCGACGCCGGTGATGTTTTTCAAGGCGCTGTCGAAACTCGAAATGGCTTGGGAGCAGGTCACGGTGATGCTCGTCGATGAGCGCATGGTGCCGGCCAGCCATGGGCGGTCGAACGCCAGGCTGGTGCGTGAGAACCTGCTGCAGAACAATGCCGCCAGCGCCTTCTTCGTGCCGATGTATCAAGGAGCGTTTGACGAGGGCGATGCGGCGCATCAGATCGAAACCGTGATGAAGCGGGCGCAGCTTGTGCCCGCCGATTTCGCCATTCTCGGCATGGGCAATGACGGTCACACGGCCTCGTTCTTTCCCGGCGGCGATCATCTGGCGGATGCCATCGATCCGGCTCAGAAAGCGCTCGTTTTGCCAATGCACGCCGAAGGCGCGGCCGAGACGCGGCTGACCCTGACGCTGCCGGTTCTGCTTGCGGCGCGGCAGATCGCGCTGCATATTGAGGGGCAGGGAAAGCGCGAAGTTTTGGACAGGGCGCTGGCGGACGGGACGCGGGCGCTGGATATACCGGTGCGGGCGGTGTTTGAGAATGCTGTGAGGCCGCTGCTTGTGTTCTGGGCGGAGTGAGGCGGGCGGTTTTTGACTCTCCCGCACCTGCCTAGCTGCGCAAGGCTGTCCTCTCCCCGTGGGGGAGAGGCGAAGAGATTGGCGCTGTCCTTCCCCTCTCCCCTCCGGGGAGAGGACAGTCTTGCGAAGCAAGACAGGTGAGGGAAAGTGAGAAAATGGGCGATATTTCAAGCGCCTGTGAACTTTGACTGGAGCACACTCCCATGACCATCGACAAACGCATCGCCGCCGTAACCAAGCGCATCATCGAACGCTCGCGCCCAGGACGCGAACTCTATCTGTCCCGCCTGCGCGACATGGCGGCCAACAAGCCGAAGCGCTCGCAGCTTGGCTGTGCAAACCTGGCGCATGGATTCGCCGTCTGCTCGCCCTCCGAAAAGGCGGCCTTGTCGGGCGACATTGTGCCGAATATCGGCATCATCACCGCCTATAACGACATGCTCTCGGCGCACCAGCCGTTCGAGACCTATCCGCAGCTGATCAAGGAAGCCGCCAAATCAGCCGGCGGCATGGCGCAGGTGGCGGGCGGCGTGCCGGCCATGTGCGACGGCGTCACGCAGGGACGCGCCGGCATGGAGCTGTCGCTTTTTTCGCGCGACGTGATCGCCATGGCGACCGCCGTCGGCCTGTCGCACGACATGTTTGACGCGGCCATGTATCTCGGCGTCTGCGACAAGATTGTGCCGGGCCTGGTCATCGGCGCGCTGACGTTCGGCCACCTGCCCGCCGTCTTTGTCCCTGCCGGGCCGATGACCTCCGGCATGTCGAACGACGAGAAATCAAAAATCCGCCAGCTGTTCACCGAGGGCAAGGTCGGACGGGCCGAGCTTCTGGAGGCCGAGTCGAAGGCCTATCACGGCCCCGGCACCTGCACCTTCTACGGCACCGCCAATTCCAACCAGATGCTGATGGAAATCATGGGCCTGCATATGCCGGGCGCAAGCTTCATCAACCCCGGCACGCCGCTGCGCGAGGCGCTCACCAAGGAAGCCACCCGCCGCGCGCTGGCCATCACCGCGCTCGGCAATGAATACACGCCGGTCGGCGAGATGATCGATGAAAAATCGGTCGTCAACGGCATTATCGGACTTCACGCCACCGGCGGCTCCACCAACCTTGCCATCCATCTCCTCGCCATGGCGGCGGCGGCGGGCATCAAGGTGACCTGGCGCGACCTGTCCGACATTTCCGACGCCGTGCCGCTTCTGGCGCGGGTCTATCCGAACGGCCTTGCCGATGTGAATCATTTCAACGCGGCCGGCGGCATCGGCTTCATCATCCGTGAACTCTTGGACGCCGGCATCCTGCACGAAGATGTGCGCACCGTCTTCGGCGAGGGCCTGCGCCCCTATGCGGTTGAGGCCAAGCTCGACGCCAAGGGCGGTGTGACGCGGGTGTCCTCGCCCGCTCGGAGCGGCGACGAAAAAGTCCTCGCCCCCTTAAGCAAAGCCTTCCAGCCGACCGGCGGCGTGCGGGTGCTCACCGGCAATCTCGGCACCGCGATCATCAAGACCTCGGCGATCAAACCCGACCGCCATGTCATCGAAGCCCCCGCCATCGTCTTCCACAGCCAGGAGGCGCTGCACGCCGCGTTCAAGGCGGGCGAGCTCGACAAGGATTTCGTCGCCGTCGTCACCTTCCAGGGCCCGAAGGCCAACGGCATGCCCGAACTTCACAAACTCACCCCGCCGCTCGGCATCCTGCAGGACCGCGGCCGCATGGTCGCCCTCGTCACCGACGGCCGCATGTCGGGCGCCAGCGGCAAAGTCCCCGCCGCCATCCACGTCACCCCCGAAGCGCTCGACGGCGGCATGATCGGCAAAATCCGCACCGGCGACATCATCCGGCTGGATGCGACGACGGGGCTGCTGGAGGCCGTGGTCGATGACCGCGTGCTGCAGGCGCGGGCGAATGCGGATGTGGATTTGACGGGGAACACGTATGGCACCGGGCGCGAGCTGTTCGGCGGGTTCCGGGCGCTGGTGAACCGGGCGGATCAGGGGGCGGGGGTGTTTGGGTAGTAGTGGTTTTGCCCAGTCACGACAGGCTTGGCAGTGAAAATATTATGGGCAAATGGTCGCTTATCGGAAGCCATGTTTCCATATCGCCAACCTCACACGTCACTTGCATTTCGTTAACAAAATCGGACGACACAAACGCGTAATCGATATGGTACGATTTGGCGCGGTCTCGATGAAGAAAAAACGTTGGGCGTGTTTCTCCACCCTGAATTTCAGCGTTCGCATGGTGATAAACGCTGCGAATGCCAATCTCCTCAAGTTCCCGTACCACGTCGCTGTGATTCCACCATCGGTCCCATTCGTCCCAGCGGACATTGCTGTTGAAGTCGCCGCAAATAATGGTTCTGCCGTTTGAAAGCCGGACCTTGTGTTTTTGGAGGTATTTCCAAAACTGACCAATGTAGGCGAAGTTTGGTGAGTTGGCCTGCTTTGTCCAAACCGCCAGCATAATGAAATGCTTGTCTATTCGGCACGGCAGGAATAATTCCAAGCCATCGTCCGGCCATTCAATTTTTTCGAGATGGATTTCGGCTTTGGCAAATATTCCTATTCCTTTGTTTTTGGTCTTTCCATGCCAAAGGTGATTTTGTGCCCAGTTCCGATAATCCGTATCGCTTCTCGAAGGGTCTTCGCATTCTTGAATGACGAGAATATCCGCCTGCAAACTGTCGAGGATATGATATTTCTTTCGAAATGCGCCGTTGCAGTTCCAGCTAACTATTTTCATAAACGCAATTATCCGGCTGTGTCTCTATTACGCTGAGGGCGCATTAAGCCAAGTGTCAAGACCGCCGATTCGAGCAGCCGAACCGCCGTCAGCTTTGCGTGCACCGGAGTTCCCCCTCGCCATCAATTTCTCAGGCTTGGCAAGCGCCAAACCTAAGAAATCGCGTCCTCTCCCACCAAAAAGGGGAGAGGCAGGGCCCGGCCTTTTCGTCATTCCGGGGCGGCGAAGCCGAACCCGGAATCCAGAGATGGGATGATGAGGATTGGGCTGAAATGGCCGGTTTGTCTGAGTTGGCCACAGTTCGCAGTGGAGCGAAAACTTCATTCTTCGCGGCTCTGGATTCCGGGTTCCGCTGCGCGGCCCCGGAATGACGGCGGCGGGGAATGCTGCTCCAAAATTACACAAATGTATGGCCGGGGCGCAGAAGCAGAGATATCACTACCCCGCCCTTGCCGCCGTCACCACCCGCTCCACCGTCTCCGGCGCTTGGTCGATCACGCGAAGCAGCGTTGCTGCGATGCGGACGGGGCGGCGGCGGTTTTGTTCCCAGTCGCGCACGGTGGCGGCGGAGAGGCCGAAGCGCGCGGCGAATTTATCCTGGCTCAAATGCAGCCGCCTGCGGATGGCCGCGACGTCGATCGCCTCCGGCGCAATGACCTGCGCGGGGGCAAGCCTGCCTTCGGCAATCGCCAAAGCTTCGTTGGCGCTGTCGATCAGCTCTTTGCCAAACTGGCTCATGTCAGTTCCTTGCTCTGTAGGCGGCGGCGATCTTTGGAAGCGCCGCCGATGGCGATATTGAAATCCTCCGCTCTCTTGCTTTGTATCGCGAATGAGCTGCATTGTCGCAAATCATAAAATTATACTGGCAGCCAGTAGACAATCATGCTAGGCTTTGAATGGGACGAGGCAAAGGCGGCGGCGAATGAGCGCAAGCATGGCGTTTCGTTTGCACAGGCAATGAGGGCGTTTGATGATCCGGGCGTCCATTTTCTTGAAGATCAGAGCTTCGCTTACGGCGAGGCGCGCATGCTCGCCATAGGCTTGTTCGAAATGACACTGCTGACCATCGTTTTCACCGAACGCGGCGAGACAATCAGGATCATTTCGGCGCGCCGCTCAACCAAACAGGAAGGACGCATCTATGCAGAGGCACATTAAGGTCGAAAATCTTACCCCAATGTCCGAAGCCGAAATCACGGCCAGCGCGCTGTCGGACCCCGACAATCCGCCGCTCACCGAGGCCGTCCTCGCGCGGTTGAAGCCGCTGCCCAAGGCGCGGGCTGTGCGGCTGCGGCTTCGCTTCACGCTGGAGGAATTTGCCGCGCGTTAGCACATTCCGCCCGGCACGCGGCGCGACTGGGAGCCGGGGGGGGCCGAGCCCGACAAGACGGCGCAGGCTTTTCTTGCCGTCATCGCCGCCGAGCCGGATGCCGCGGCGCGGGCGCTGGAGCGGAAGGGCGCGGCTTAAGCCGAGGAGGAAAGACAGAATGAGCAACGCAGCCGCTTCATCCCCGCCCGACGCCGCCTCGCGCCTGATCGACAAGCGCATCAAGAGCCTCGCCGATTGGCGCGGCGAGACGCTGGCGCGGATGCGGGGGCTGATCCTTTCAGTCGACCCGCAGATCATTGAAGAGTGGAAATGGATGGGCACGCCCGTCTGGTCGCGCGGCGGGATCATCTGCACCGGCGAGTCCTACAAGGACAAGGTGAAGCTCACCTTCCACAAGGGCGCCAGCCTGCCGGACCCGTCCTGCCTGTTCAACTCGAGCCTCGACGGCAACGCGCGGCGGGCCATCGACATCAAGCACGGCGAGACGGTGGACGCTGAGCCGTTCAAGGCGCTGGTGCGGGCGGCGGCGGAACTGAACGGGCGGAAGGCGAAGAAGAAATAAGCCATGAAACAGCCAAAGCCCGAACTGCTGTCCGGCGGCAATCCGCAGATCGCCAAGGCGGACGGCGATTCGCCCGTGCAGGCTTATATTGCGGCGATGCCGGGCTGGAAGCGCGGCCTTGGCGCGCGGCTCGACTCGCTGGTTTCGGAAAATGTTCCCAATCTGCAAAAAGCGGTGAAATGGAACTCGCCATTCTACGGCACAGCGGAGCATGGCTGGTTCCTGTCGTTCCATGTTTTCACGCGCTATGTGAAAGTCACATTTTTCAACGGCGCGGCGCTGCGCCCGCTGCCGCCCGGCGGCACCGAGAAGAGCAAGGAGGCGCGCTGGATTGATATCCAAGAGGGCGATGCGCTGGATGAGGCGCTTATGGCGGAGTGGGTGAAGCAATCGGCGGCGCTGCCGGGCTGGGAAATGGGGCGGTGATTCCGGGGACAGTTGGACAAGATAATTTCGGTGACAGTTTACTTAATTCCCTTTAAAATCACTGCAGTTCGAAAGCTGACAACTGAGGGAATTAAGTAAACTGTCACCGAAATTATCTTGTCCAACTGTCCCCGGAATTCTCACTTGATCGAAACGCCCGAAGCCTTCAGCGGGCCTTCCAGCACTTTCATGTCGCGGGCAATCACTGCGGCCATGCCGGCCGGCGTGCGCTCCTCGGCGCTGGGGATGACGGTGCCCAGATCCGTCAGCTTCTTGGCTGTTTCAGGATCTGACAGCGCCTTGCCCAGCGCATCGACCAGCGACGCCTGAATGTCGGCGGGCAGGTCTTTTGGCGCGAGGATGCCGTTCCAGCCGGAGATCAGGAAATCGCCGAAGCCCGCCTCTTTTGAGGTCTGCACGTCCGGCAGCACCGGCGAGCGTTCGGGCGTGGCGATGGCGATGGCTTTGATCGTGCCGGCGGTGACCTGCGGCGCGAGATTGGTGATCTGGTCGCACATGAAATCGACCTGGCCGGCGACAAGATCGTTCAGCGCCGGGCCGGTGCCCTTGTAGGCGACTTCGTTGATTTTCGGCGCGCCGAGCTGCGCCTTCAACAGCGTGCAGGTCGTGAACGAGGTGGAGCCGACGCCGGCCTGCGCCTGGTTGACGGTGGCGGCGTTGGCCTTCAGATATTCCGCCAGCTCGGTGATGTTGTTCGGCGGGAAGTCCTTTTTTGCGACGATCAATATCGGCGTTATGCCCGCGATGCCGATGGTCGTGAAGTCGGCGACGGGATTGTATTTCAGCGACGCATAGAGCGACGGCGCGGCGGCGTGCGTGCCCATCTGGCCCATGATGAGCGTGTAGCCGTCAGCGGCCATGCCAGCGACTTTGGCCGTGGCGGTCGTGCCGCCTGCGCCAGCGATATTCTCAACCACGATCTGCTGGCCGAGCGTCTTGGACATATGCTCGGAGACGATGCGCGCGATGACGTCGGTCGGCCCGCCCGCGGCGAAGGCGACGACGATGGTGATTGGTTTTTCCGGAAAAGCGGCGAAGGCCGAAGCGCTCATTGCAAGCGCGGCAGTCAGCCCCATGAATGTTCTTCTCAGCATGTAATCCTCCCAAATGTTGCTAAGACTTATCTATTCCGCGAAGACTTCCTCCCGCTTGCCAGCGACGCTGGGCAGAACAGCTATGACCAGCACTATCAGCGCCAGAACCAGCAATCCAGCCGAAATCGGCCTTTCCACAAATGTCATCAGCGAGCCGTGCGACAGATCCATGGCGCGGCGGAATGTGTCTTCCAAGAGGCCGCCCAGCACAAATCCGAGTAAAAGCGGCGCAAGCTCGAAGCCGAGTTTCAAAAGCCCGTAGCCGACCAGCCCGAAGAAGGCGGTGATGATGACGTCGGCGGCCTGATTGTTGATCGAGTAAACGCCGATGCAGCAGAAGATCAGGATCGCCGGGAACATCAGCCGGTACGGCACTTTCAAGAGCTTCACCCAGAGGCCGACCAGCGGCAGGTTGATGACAAGCAATGCCAGATTGCCGACCCACATGGAGGCGATCATGCCCCAGAACAGTTCGGGATTGCGCGTCATCACCTGCGGCCCCGGCACGATGCCGTGGATGGTCATCGCCCCGACCATCAGCGCCATGACGGCGTTGGGCGGGATGCCGAGCGTCAGGAGCGGAATGAACGCCGCCTGCGCGCCCGCGTTATTTGCCGCCTCCGGCCCGGCGACGCCCTCAATCGCGCCCTTGCCGAAGCGCGACGGGTCTTTCGCCACTTTCTTTTCAAGCGCATAGCTGGCAAACGGCGCCAGCACCGCGCCATTTCCCGGCAGCGCGCCGAGAATTGTGCCGAGCCCGGTGCCGCGCAGAATCGGCATCAGCGACTGCTTGAACTCTGCCATAGTCGGCAAAATCTTGCCGATGGCGCCTTTGACGACATCGCGCGCCTCCGGGTTTTCAAGGCTGCGCAGCAGTTCGGCAAAGCCGAAAATGCCCATGGCGAGCACGGCGAAATCGATGCGGTCCACCAAAGCCGGAATGCCGAATGTCAGCCGCTCCTGGCCCGTGTTCACATCCGTCCCGACAGTGGACAACAGGAGGCCGAGCACGATCATGGCGATGGCGTTGAGCACCGATCCGCGCGCCAGAACGACGGCGAAGACGAGGCCCGTCACCATGAGCGCAAAATATTCCGCCGCGCCGAACAGCATGCCCAGCTTGGTCAGCGGCGCGCCGATGGCGGCGACGACGAGCGTGGCGATTGTTCCGGCGATGAAGGATCCCATCGCCGCGATGCCGAGCGCCGCGCCGGCTTTGCCGTTGCGCGCCATCTGGTGGCCGTCGAGGGTGGTGATGACGGCGGTGGCCTCGCCGGGGATGTTCACAAGGATCGCCGAGGTTGAGCCGCCATATTGCGCGCCGTAGTAAATGCCTGCCAGCATGATCAGCGCGCCCGCCGGGTCAACGCCATAGGTGATCGGCAGCAGCATGGCGATGGTGGCGATCGGCCCGACGCCCGGCAGCACGCCGATCAGCGTGCCGACAAGGCAGCCGGTGAAACACAGAAGAAGATTCTGCCAGGAGAGGGCGACGCTGAATCCAAGAATGAGATTGTTAAAGAGGTCCATCGCTTCAATATCCGAAAAGCCAGGGGGCAAGCGGGATCGGCAGGCCGAGCACAAGGCGGAAAAGCACCGAGCAGAAGAGCGTCAGGCCGGCGACAAACAGCGCCAGCTCGCGCCATTTGGTCTCCGCCGTGGCGAACCCCGAAATCATCAGCGCCAGCGGCGCGGCGAAGACGATGCCAATGGTCCGCACGGTCAGCCCGAACAGGATGATGCCGCCGAGGATGCTGATGATCGGCCGCAGCTTCCAAGCCTGCAGTTCCTCGCCGCCCGCCCTGAGGCCGGTGAGCATGATCGCCGCGCCTAGGATGAGAAGCAGAATGGCCAGCGCGCGCGGAATGAGTGCCGGCCCGATTTCGGCAAGCGACCCGGTATCCAGCCCGCTGGTGCTGACAAGGGCTATGACGCTGACGGCGGCAAGAACAGCGCCGCCCACGGTCTGGCCGTTGATTTTCGCCAATTGTGACACTGCCCCTCCAAACGCAAGCGCAAGCGCGCTTTGTGCCTCGGACGGGATAAGATATCAGTTTGAGGAAGATGACAACCGGGCACGGCGTATGAAAAAAGGGATTGCCCTAATACGCCGTCCGCCGCTCCTCGCTCGGCGATCTCTGAAACTGCGTTCGGTAGCTCTGGGCGAAATAGGAATGTGAGCCGAAGCCGGTCTGCAGGGCGACATCCAATATCGGCGCATTGGTCTGGCGCAGCAGTTCGCGGGCGCGCTCGAGGCGGAGCGTCATGTAGTAGGAGCCGGGGGTCATCGACAGGTGCCGGATGAACAGGCGCTCGACCTGGCGGACGGAAAGCTTGACGGTGGCCGCCAGCTGCACGGCGGTGAGCGGGTCCTCCAGATGGTCGGCCATACGCTCGACCACCACGCGCAGCTTCTCGGACTTGCCGTTAAGGTCGCGCTCACGCCCGATGCGCTGGCGGTCGGTGGCGGGGCGGATGCGCTCGTGCTGGAACTGGTTGGCGACCTCCGCCGCCAACGCGGGGCCGAAGTCAGTCTTGATGATTTCCAGCATCAGGTCGATGGCTGTCGTGCCGCCGGCGCAGGTATAGCGCTTGCGGTCGATCTCGAAAATGTTGCCGGTGCACTCAATGTGCGGGAATTTCTCGCGGAACGCGGCGCGGTTTTCCCAATGGATGGTGCAGCGGTATCCGTCCATCAGGCCAGCGTCAGCGAGCATTTCCGAACCCATGACCAGCCCGCCCAAGGCCCCTCCCCGGCGTCCGACGGTGCGCAAAGCGGTGAGGATTTTGGCTTTGTTGGGCACATCGGTGGAGAAGGAGCAGGTGACGAAGAAAATGTCGGCCACGGGCATGTCGGCGAGCGAATGGTCGGCGCTGATGCGCATATTGTTCGAGGCGGTGACGACGCCGCCGCCGGCTGAAACCGTCTTCCATGAATAGAAGTCTTTGCCGCTCAGCCGGTTGGCCGAGCGCATGCAGTCAATGAAGGCCGACAGCGAGAACATACCGAAGCGGTCGGTCAAAAGAAATGTAAAAAGACGGCCTGTGACATCGGACGGAGACATGCCCCCTTCCTAAGCCAAAGTTGCGCCAAAGCAATCCTGCGTCCGACAAATCGCGTCGTTTGCGCAACAGCGATTGTCAGAATACCGGCGCGGGCAATCCGGCATGACGGAAGGCCGAAACCAGCGTGTTGGCCATCAGCATGGCGATCGTCATCGGCCCGACGCCGCCTGGAACCGGGGTGATCGCAGCGGCGTTCGCTCTTGCCGACGCGAAGTCCACATCGCCGACAAGGCGGCTCCTGCCCTCGCCGTTCTCCGGCGCAGGGATGCGGTTGATGCCGACATCGATCACCGTCGCGCCTTGCTTGACCCAGTCGCCCTTGACCATTTCCGGGCGGCCGACGGCGGCGACGAGGATGTCGGCGCGGCGGCAAACCTCCGGCAGATCTTTCGTGCGGCTGTGGGCGATGGTGACCGTGGCATTGGCGGCGAGGAGAAGATTGGCCATCGGCTTGCCGACAATGTTGGAGCGTCCGACCACGACGGCGGAAAGGCCCGACAAATCCTTGCCGTGGATTTTGCCTAGCAACAGCATGGAGCCGGCCGGCGTGCAGGGAACAAAGGCGGTGGCGAGTTCGCCCGCGCCGAGCCTGCCGACATTTTCAAAATGAAAACCGTCCACATCCTTGTGCGGCGCAATGGTCTGGATGATCTTGCCGGTGTCAATGTGGGACGGCAGCGGCAGCTGCACGAGGATGCCGTGGATTTCGGGATCGTAATTGAGCTTCCTCACCAGCGCCAGCACGTCGTCTTCCGAGGTCATTTCGGGCAGCGAATGCTGCACGGAGTGGAAGCCGCATTCCTTGGCGCGCTTGCCCTTCGCCCCGACATAGACCTGGCTTGCCGCATCCTCGCCGACGATGACGACGGCAAGGCCCGGAGAAACGCCCACCTCGGCATGCAGGCGGGCGGACGCCGCCTTGACCTTGGCCACCACTTCTTCGGCAACGGCTTTTCCATCGATAATGGTCGTCATGAAACTCTCCGGAAACCAGGCCAAGGCCTAAAGGCGGCGCATGTGAATGGATGGCGCGCGAGCGCCGCGTCCTGCCCTATTTCCGATGCGCGGGAAGGTCAACGCGCGAAGAGACCGCAATCAGCGCGGCTGTGCCGAATCTTGCAGGCTCTCAGGAAGCGCGGCGCGTTTTGGCGTAGCTTGTCAGGGCTGAGCGGAATTCGTCGATGCTCTCCTGTATCTGCGACATGCGGTCGCCTGCGGGCGCACGCGGCGGCTCTTTCGGTGTTGCGCGAAACTCTTCGGCCTCTTGCGCGAACGGATGTGCGGTCTGCTGCGCGGCGGGATGCACTGCGGAAACCGGCTGGGACGGCGGCGCGATGGCGGCGGGCGGCGCATAGAACTGCGTCTGAGGCTGCGGCGCGACCGGCATCTGCAGATGCACCGGCTGCTGGAACGCAAAATAGGGCGATGGCTGCGGCCAAGCCTGCAAAGCGGGCGTCAGCGGCGCAAAGGGGGACTGCGGCGCGAACACAGGCTGCGGATACATCATCGGGCCCGCTGGCACAAAACCGGGATGCGGCGCCAGCGGCTGCGGCTGCCAATGCTGCGCAGGCTCCGGGTAATGCTGAGCAGCAGGCGCGTGCTGAACAAACTGTGGCTGCAGCTGCGGCTGCGGCTGCGGCTGCAGAGTCGGCGCTGTTTGAACCGGTTCCGCACGATATTCCTGAGCGGGCGCGGGCGCGCGCGCCGGGGCAAATGCTTCAGCAAGCCGCTGGGCAAGCGGCGGTGCGGCGGGCGGATCAGCGGCATGTGACTTTGTTTCAGGCGCATGGCGCGGGCTGAACATGCCGCCTCCGCCACCGCCCGGGTTTGGAGCGGGCGCATGGTCAGGAGCGGTCCCGTCTGCATCCATCTGGCTGCGGACGCTTTCGAAAATGCCCTTGAGGATCGCCAAGGCGAGACCCAGCACCAAGCCGCTCAGCAGCCCGCCCAGCACAAACAGCTTGCGCGAGGTCCCGGCAGGCTCCTTCGGCGCACGCGCGGAGACGATTAGTTTAATGTCGGCAGTGTTCAGATTGATCTGCTCGCTGGTCTGGCGCGCGCGCAGCAGGAATGCCTCATAGACAGAGCGGCTCGCATCGGATTCGCGCTGCAGCTCGCGCAGCTTCACCAAGTCCGAACCGGCGTTGCCCTGTTTTGCCTTAAGCTCGGCGAGATGCGCGGCAAGGTCCTGTTCGGTCTGGATGGCGCGGCGCAGGTCCGCCTGCATAGAGGCCGAGATGCGGCGTATTTCCGCAGCGATGCTGGCGCGCAGGCTCTCGAGTTCGCTTTCCGCCTGGATATGCTCCGGGTGGCGCGGGCCAAGCTTTGTCGCCATGCCGTCGCGCTTCTGCTTGGCGGCGGAGTATTGACTGCGCAGTCCGGAAAGGACGGGTGAGTTGACTTCCTCTGTCACTCCGCCGTCAACCACGCTTTCGGGCTTCAGATTTTTGATGGACTTGGCGCGTGCGTTGAGGTTGATCGTCTGACCCCTCGCCGCTGACAACTGGTCATTGACGCGCAGGATTGCCTCATCGTCGATCAGGCGGCCCTCAACGCCGATCAGGTCATTTTCGGCCTTGTAGGCCTCAACCGCCTGCTCGGATTTTTCCACTGTCTCTTTCAGCGCCGCAAGCCGTTCGGTCAGCTCATTGGTCGTCTGCTGCACCGTCGTTGACTGCTGGGTCCTTTGCTTTGCCACATAGACGGCCACGACCTTGTTGGCGATTTCCGCCGCTTTGACAGGATCTTTGGATGCCGACGTCACCCTGACGACATAGGTCTTCGCCCCGCGTTCGACATACAAATGGTCCGACAGATATTCTGCGGCGGCAAGGCTCTTGTCGCTATCTGCGTCCCTGCGGAAGACAATGCCCAGAACTGCGTCCAGCCAGCCTGTCCTGAGTTCACCGTTGAACTCAGTGTCGACCTGGAGGTCCATGTCCTTGACAACAGTCTCCAGCACTTCCGGCGATGTCATGACGCGCACCTGGCTGTCGACAATGGCAAACGTGTCGGACACAAAGCCGTCCGGATTGACGCCATTGTCGATGACTTTCAGGCCACGCGGATCAATCGATATTTCGGCCGAGGCGTAGAAGAATTTGGGCGTGGACAGGGCTGTCATGACGCCCAGCGCCGCGCCAAGCATGCCAAGACCGATGATCGGCGCCTTCCAGCTCTTCACGGCGGCGATGATGAAGTGTGGGTCGATCAGGGGCCGCCACGCGTCTGAAACGCTGTTGCGCGGCGCCATAAAGAGACCGCCTGCTTCCGCGGCCGCCAATTCTGGCGCGTGCCCGGAAGCGTGCGCACGTCTCCGTCCTGCCATAACCGCATCGATCCTGGCAAATGCATCCAGCACGCTTGGCATCTGCGGCCTTGGGGGCAGAGGAGCCTGAGGCGCGGCGCGCGCTTGTTCCGAAGGCGCGGCCTGTGGCAAAGGCTGGGCCTGCGTTTCAGGCAGAATTGCAAGTTCTGCAAGATACGCGTTTTCGACGCGTTCGCGCCTGGCCCGCGCCCTGCGGTGGATATCGGCGGCGGTCAGCGCAGGTTCCGGCGTTCCGAGCGAAACATAGGTGCCGGCGGCTCGGGCGCGCGGGTCTTCCTGCGCGGCAAAGCGCAGCAGCGAACTGCCACGCCGCGAAGCATTGTCACCTTTGCCAAAAAACATTCACACCCACGACCAAGCTTCATCCGGATCGCGCCGACCCAAATATGAACACAGACTAAAGAAGCATGGGAAACAAATCGTTAACGCTGATGCGGCGGAAGGCGCGTTCGAACCGCCTGTTAAGGTTGGCGCGCTATGATTTGGCGGGAAAAGACCGACGGAGCGGCGCGTGCTTGCTGAACTGACCCGTAAACATGGCGCGCTGCTGCGCTCCTACGCCTCGACGCTCGGCGGTTCGGCGGGGCGGCTGATCATTTCGCTCCTGTATTTTGTCTCGCTTGCCAATTCTTTTTCGATCTCGGATTTCGGCCTGTTCGCCTCCGCGTCAGCCGCCGGCATTGTCCTGTCGCGGGTCATCTCATTCGGCTTCGTGTCGCCGCTTTACAGGACGGCGACGGTCAAGCCGCAGCTCCTGGGGACCTATTACGCAGGCTTTCTCGCCGCTGCGCTTGTGTCGCTGCCTGTAGCGGCGCTTGCGGGCTGGATCATATTCCGCGCATTCTTTTCTGGACTGGTCGCAGGCCCAGTGTTCGTTGCCATTATCGTTTCCGAAATGCTCCTGTGGCGCAGCCTTGAAACCATTGTGATTGTCAATAACGGTCTCAACCGCTTTGGCCGCGCGGCCATGCTGGTTGTGATCGGCACGGCGCTCAGGGCCCTCGCCGCCTTGGCATTCGCATTTTCCGCAGATCACAGTCTTGGCGCATGGGTGTTTTATTATCTGGGAGCCAATGCGCTTTCGCTTGCGGCGGCGCTGATCTTCTATCTGCCGCGCAGGCGGCTGCGCTTTCGTCCCAAGCTCTATCTGCGCAGGGCAATGGACGCGCTTTGGACCTCCGGCGCGGAGATTCTATTCTACATTCAGATGGAGCTCGACAAGCTCGCCGTGCTCGCCATCGGCGGAGCTGAGCTGGCGGGAATCTATGCCATCGTGATGCGGCTCGCCGATCTCACAGCATTGCCGGTGCGGGCATTCAACATGCTCCTTGTGCAGAAGATGATGCGCATGGCGCAGGCGCTGCGCTCATTTAAGACGCGGGCCGGAATTGAATTTCTGATCTTTGCGGTTTCAGCAGCGGGTTTGGCGGCGCTGGCGGCGCTGCTGTGGCTCTATCCGAATGCGCTTGGCCGCAACGTGTCGCTTGTGGCGGGCGTTCTGGGACTCGCGATCTGCGTGCCGGGGTTCCGAAACTTAGTCGAATATCATGCCGAGCTGTTGTACGCGCGCAGTCAGACGGGCCTGCGCATGCTCAATCTCGGCCTTTTGGCGGCGATGAAAATGCTGCTGCTGGCGTCCGTTCTGATGAATGCGCCGGAGACCCGCGCATGGCTGCTGCAGATGAATCTTGTGTTCGCGCTGCTCTGGGCCTGCTCAGCATTCTTGACATATTCAGCGATGAGAATTCCGTCCCGGCGCGTGTGACTATTCGCTGATCAGGCGGCGCACATATTCTATATCGGCACCGATAAAGGACTGTATGGCGATTGCCGCCTGACGCGGCTCCATGTCCTTGATAAACCTGCGGAACTCCGCTTCGGTGGGCGCCGGCGCGAACCAGTGCACCTTGCACAGGTCGCGGGTGTCGACAAAATGACCGTTGAGCTTTTCAATGTCATCGGCGTAGTGGCCGTAAATCGTGCACTCTGAGAAGCGCCGGCGCCGGCCTATCGCCTGCAGCCAGTGCACTGAATTGACGTCCTCGATCCTGCGGCACATGCCGAGGAGCCTGTCGCGCCGCCAGGCGATCAGCGTGCCGACATAGCCGTGCGGCAGGACCGGCGCTCCCTTGATGCCAAGCAGCATGGCGGCATTGTCTGCCCAAAGCTGCTGGTCGCCGGGAAGCTTGCCCAATAGCTCATTGTCGCGGCGGAACAGGCGCAAGTCCCCGCCCCGCCAGAGCGAAGCGCAGTCGAACGGCTTCAGAAACGTAACGTCGGAATCGCAGTAAAACAGCGCGTCATCATCAATCTTATCGGCAATGGCAATGCGGCGCAGCTGCTGGGCGTGCCATCCGCGCAGCGGCAGAGTGCGCAGCGAAAGCCAGACGCGGCGGCGACCGAGATAAAACGGGTCTGGATAGGCCCTGATCCACTTGGGAAAAAGATCCATCTCGTCGACGATGACCCTTTTGGCGCTTTCGAGCTGCCTAAAAAGGCCCACATCGGAGTGCTCGACGAGAATGTAGTGCTTCGAAAAGCCGGTGACATGCTTGTCGATGGTCTCGCAGAGCAGCCGGCAGCGCTCGAGGTCCGGCGCGAAACTGGCGGTGATGATCGCGGTGCTGCGGCTCATGCCTTCACCTTGCCGCCAGTGTCCGAAGACAAGGCCGCGCCGCGCGCCGAAGATGTTCCGCGCACTTTGGCCTTGATGACCGAGGCCAGGAAAACCGGGTTGCCTATTATGTACCGCCGCCACAGCCGCTTCGGCTCACGCCAGAGCCGGTAAAGCCATTCAATGCGCAGCGCCATCATCAAATCTGGCGCGCGCGGCACAGTGCCCGTGAATATGTCAAACAGCGCGCCGACGGCGATCGGCACAGTGCAGTGGCCCGGACCGATATTCTGCGCAATCCACAATTCCTGGCGCGGCACCCCCATGGCGACGAGCAGGACATCGGGTCTTTCGGATTCGAGCCTGCCAAGTATCAAGGCCTCGTCATCTGAGCGAAAATAGCCGTCTGCTATCACTGAAACCTTGTGCTGTGGGCACATATTCTGAAAGGCATCCCGCGCGGATTCGGCGATGTCGCGGCGCGCGCCAATCAAGGCGACTTTCAGCGGTCGTTTAATTCGGCGCAGCAGACTTGGCACAAGGTCAGTGCCGTTGAGGTTGGCGGGAAACATCGCGCCATGCAAAGCCAGCGACGCGATATCCACTCCCACGCCATCTGCCACAACAAGGAATTTCCCAAAGGCCTCTTTCAACGCCGCATTCTGCTGGGCGATGTTGGCATTGTTGGCATTGAGAAACGCCAGCGGCAGGAATTGTCTGAGCGCGATGCGCTTTTCGAATAGCGCAAGCGCCTCATCCATAGACATCGCGGCGACGGAAATGCCGAGAATGTCGCGCCATGCATGCGATTGGCGCGTGATATTTGGCAAAGTCTCCGGCATCAGGCAGCTTTTTGTCCCTGATGAGAAAGCTTTTGGCGCAGATGCTCGAGCGCCGCCTCAACAGCGCTGTCCTGTCCGGCAATTTGCGCCGCATAGAAGGCTGAGCCGTTGGCAAGACCTGAAGCTGAATGCCGCGCCTCACGCACAGCGTCGGTCAGCTTCCGCGCGAAATCTGCAGGATCGTCCGCCCGTTGGCAGTTGGACGGCAGCAGTTCTATCCCACGCAGCGAGCGCGGCGTCGCCACGGACGGAAGACCAAATTCAAAGGTTTCAATCGACTTAAGCTGCACACCCGTGCCCGATTGCGACACAAGCGGAATGACCGCGCAGGAGCGCACAAATTCTGTTGCATCAGGGACGCGCCCCAGCATTTTCATGTTCTCCGGCATGGCTGGAAAGTCGGCAGGCACATGACCTGCGACAGCCACCGAGAAGTTCTTCGGAAGCAGCGGCAGAACCTGGCGGGTAAACCATTCCAGTCCGACGCGGTTAGGCTGCCAGGTCCAGGTTCCAATAAGACCGGCGTCAAATCTGATTGTTCTGGTTTCCGGATTTTTCGGCGGCACGCTGCCTATGACCAGCGGAAGAACTGTTGAGCGCTGCGCTGAATCAACTCCGAGATCAGCCCGGTCCTCAACAGCCAGCGTCAGCGTGTGCGCGGCTCTGGCGACAAGCGAGAATTCGATTTTGCGCAGCAGCTTCGCCTCGCGGCGGAAGAAGAAGCGTTTGAGCGGCGTGTCGGCGGTGAGCGCGTTTTCCTCCGCTGATCGATATTCAACATTGTGCGCAACGTAAATTGACGGCTTGTCGCTGAAAAGGCCCGGGAATGCGCCGGCGAGCGTGACGCCATTGATGACATAGCCGTCGAATGGCCCAACCCCGGCAAGCGCCGCGCGGATGTCGGCGGCGCTTACGATGCGCAGCTTGGCGGAGGAAATTGTCAGCTGACCGGCAAAAGCTTTGGCCACCCAGCTTGCTTTGTCGCCCGTTCCAGCCGTTTCACTGCGCACATCGACTTCGCCGAGAACAATCGTGTCCTGTGTGCTCTTTGCGCCCTTGCCTGCCCAATTAAAGCCAAGCGATGTCACCTTGACGCCGTTGCGGCGCAGCGCGTTGACAATCGACTGATTGGCAATTTCGAAGCCAGTCGTGGGTTCCGTGCCGGGAACCAGCGAGGTGACAAAGACCAGATGCATTCAAGCTTCCTTTTGCCCTATTCTAGAGAAATCGGGTGAAGCTTTGATTAACCCCTCAGAAGCGGATCGCCAGATGCCGGACCCGTTAACGATTCGTTCACCATGCAGGCGGGTAAGCCATTTCTTTGACAGTTAACGTGCTATTAATGGTTAGGCACTTTAACATCCGAGAGAACCGTCATGCGAGCCATTGCAGATAACATAACCATTGTCGCTCAGTCGCCTGGTCTCAAACCGGCCGATGTGGATGTGGTCGTGACAATCCCGACCTTCAAACGGCCGGAGCATGTGCTCGAGACTTTGGCGTCCGTCCGCGATCAGCTGACCAGCCGTCGCTACGCGGTCATCATCATGGATAATGACGCCGAGGGACTACAGGGCGTCGGCGCCACCAAATCATGGTTTGAATCGGCGGATGTGGCCGGTCTTTTGACCATTGCGCATGACCGGGGCAACTGCAATGCCTACAATGCCGGCTTCCGCACGGCGCTTGAGGTGTTTCCAAACTGCTCGTCGGTTCTGGTGATCGACGATGATGAGATCGCCGATCCCAATTGGCTGGAAAACATGTGTTCGACCCGTGAGAAGTTTGGTGTCGACATTGTCGGCGGGCCGCAGCGTCCGGTTTTTGCCAAGCCGGAACACCGGCATTTCGCAAATCATCCGGTCTTCTCGCCGCACTACGTCAAAACCAAAGTGGTTCCCATTCTCTATTCCTCCGGCAACATGCTGCTTGCAAGGCATGTGCTGGAGGCGCATGGCTATCCTTATCTCGATCTGAAGTTCAATTTCATGGGCGGCGGCGATGCGGATTTTCTCGACCGCTCGGTGCGCAAGGGTTTCAAGCTCGCTTGGTGTGAAGAAGCGCCTGTGTTCGAGACCGTGCCCGAGAGGCGCACCGAATCCGACTGGATCCGCGCCCGCTCATTACGCAACGGCGTGATTTCCACGCTTGTTGAAAAGAAGATGCGCGCCAAGGAGCCGCTCGGCAGGCTGCAAACCTTCGCAAAAAGCCTCGCCCTTCTGGCCGCCTCGCCGTTCAGGGCGACGCTGAACGCCATCAAGTCCGGCTCGGTTTCGATCGGTCTCTATCCCGTCTATATCAGTGTTGGCCGCGTACTGGCAGAATTTGGATATTCCAATGAGCAGTACCGAAATCCCGAGAAGAACTGAGCCGCTCAGCCGGATTTTCATCGACCATGCTGTGACGCTGCGGACATTCGCGGCGTCTGCGATTCTGACCATTCTGCTTGTTTCTTTCCGCCCGTTTCAGCCGGGCGGCGCGCTGAAGCCGGGCGAAGGCGGCGATATTCTCAACCAGCTCGGCTTCGGCGGCGTCGGCGCACTTTCCCTGATTCTGCTTTTCTGCTTGGTGGACAGACGGGCGCTTGTCGCCATGGTCAGCCCGATCTGGCTTGTTTTGCTTGCCTTCGTCTTTCTGTCTGTGCAGCATTCACTTAATCCCTCCGGCGCGTTCCGGGCGGTCATGTTCATGATGATGGGCGTATTTGGCATCCTCGCAGCCTTGTCGCTTAATTCAAATGCTGACGGTTTCTCAAAAACGCTGCTCACTGCAGGAACCGTAATTCTGGTTCTTTCGTTCGCCGGAATTGTTCTCCTGCCCGATGTGGCGAAACACACGGTGTTCAGCGAAGAGCCTGAACATGCGGGCCTGTGGCGCGGCATCTATTCGCACAAAAATCTGGCCGGGCCGATCATGGCGGGGCTTGTGTTTTGCGGCCTCTATCTTTTCAGGCGCGGGCTGCGCTGGAAGGGCGCAGCTATGGCGGGCGCGGCGCTGATTTTTCTTTCCAACACAGGATCGAAGACCAGCGCGCTGCTTGCGCCGATGGTTTTCCTGCTGGTGGCGGGACCTGGATTTCTCGGCATGCGCCGGTTGGCGCCGCTGGCGGTGTTTGTGATGATCTGCGTGTTTGCGCTCGCGACAGTCGGCACAGTGCTTTTCGGGCCGCTGCTTGATTTGCGCGAAGCGGTGTCGCCCGGAACGACCTACACGGGACGCACGGAGCTTTGGAAATTCGCGTTCGAAAACATTGCGAAGCATCCGTGGACCGGGTTCGGCTTTGAGAGCTTCTGGTTCACTCCGGAAATCTATTTCGGCGAACCGAACCGCGAGCTTGACTGGGATGTGCGGGGCGCTGTGCATGGGCATAATGGCTATGTCGACATTGCCCTCACCATGGGCATCCCCGCCCTGATTGCGGCCGTCTTTGCCATGATCCTCACGCCATTGTCCGACTATGCGCGTGTGCGGAAAACCCGCGAGAATGTGCTGATGGCCGACCTGTTCCTGATGATCTTCACATTTTCCGCGCTGAACGCATTTCTCGAAAGTTTTTTCTTCCGCCGCGCCGATCCGGTCTGGCTGCTGTTTCTGCTCGCCGTGTTCGGACTGAGGCTGGTGTCCCGGTTTGAAGTCATAAAGTGATTTTGCGGCTCGCGCCGCTCATTGCTTTCCATTAAGGCTGCGGGCGGTTTCAAGGGAGCGAAAAATTGAAAAGGACTGTGCTGCTTGCCGGCTGCGGCAATATGGGATTTGCCATGCTTCAAGGATGGCTGGCGTCTGGCGCGCTGTCGCCCGCAGACGTGCATGTCGTCGAACCGGCGGGGGCGCTGCGCGGGCGCGCTGAAGCGCTTGGAGTGCATGCTGTTGCAGGCGCGGGTGAAGTGAACGCTGTTCCCGGCCTGGTGATTCTCGCGGTGAAGCCGCAGGTGATGGCCGATGTGCTCCCGGCCTATGTCAGGTTTTCGCAGGGCGGTTCAGCGTTCCTGAGCATCGCCGCAGGCATCGGCACAGCCTTCATGGCCGAACGGCTTGGGTCAGAGACGCCGATCATCAGATGCATGCCCAACACACCCGCCGCAATCGGAAAGGGAATGCTGGTCTATTGGAAAAACGCGCATGTGAGCTATGAAGGTGAGACATTTGTCAAAACGCTTTTGACGGCCAGCGGGCGTGTGGCGCGGGTCGGGGACGAATCGCTGATCGACGCGGTGACGGCGGTATCCGGGTCGGGCCCCGCCTATGTGTTTCACTTTATCGAATGTCTCACCGACGCTGGCGTCAGCGCAGGCCTGCCGCAGGAGATTGCCGCTGAGCTGGCAATGCAGACCGTTATGGGCTCCGGCGCCTTAGCGGCCGAAAGCGCGGACAGTCCCGCCCGATTGCGCGAGCAGGTGACCAGCCCCAACGGCACAACGGCGGCGGCGCTGGCGGTGCTGATGAAAGACGGGCGCATGAAAGCGCTGATCGGCGAGGCGGTTGAGGCAGCGCATCGGCGCGCCATCGAGCTCGGCAGCTGATTATCAGCGCGCGATCCGGTTGCTTTTCGGACAAAAGCGCACTACCGCCTTCAAAACACGCGCCGCAATCGCCATATGCGTGGCCCGCAACAGCGCATGAACATTTCAAGGGTCCCAAATGGAATTCAACGCCGCCACCCTGCTTTCCATCGGGCAGATCATATGGATTGACCTTTTGCTTTCGGGCGACAACGCCGTGGTCATCGCGCTTGCCTGCCGCTCTTTACCGGACAATCAGCGCAAAACCGGCATCTTTCTCGGCGCATCAGCCGCGGTTATTCTGCGGATCGCGTTTGCGCTGGTCATCACCCAACTGCTCGCCATACCTTTTCTGCAAGCGCTGGGCGGCGTCCTGCTGTTCTGGATCGCGGTCAAGCTGATCAAGGGCGATGAAGAGGAGGAGAAAAGCATCAAGGCGTCCGACAAGCTCTGGGCCGCCGTCGGCACCATCGCCATGGCGGATGCGGTGATGAGCCTTGACAATGTCGTGGCGATTTCGGCGGCGGCGGACGGGCACGCGGAGCTGTTCATTTTCGGCCTGCTTCTCTCTGTGCCGCTGATCATATTTGGCTCGACATTGGTCATGGGCCTCATCGAGCGCTACCCCGTTTTCGTTTGGGCAGGCGCGGCGCTGCTGGGCTGGATCGCCGGCGAAATGCTGGTGCGCGATTTGGCGCTGATGAAAGTGATCGGCGTGACACCGACGCATGCGATGGAATATGCCGCCGCTGCCTTGGGCGCGGCTGTTGTTGTGGCAATTGGCTATTTCCTGAAAAAGAGGGCTAGCCAAGAGCCAAATGCTGGGTAACAATCGCGTTCACAACCGTTCTGGGAGGAACAATCATGAACAGGCGCACCACGCTTAATCTCGCCGCCGTTTTCGGCATTTCGCTTCTATCCGGCATTTCCAGCTTCACGGCCCCCGCCTTCGCCATTGACGATCTGCGGATCATCGCGCCGGCCAAACCCGGCGGCGGATGGGACCAGACGGCGCGCGCGCTGGAAGAGGTCATCCGCGCAGGCGGCGGCGCCAAAAGCGTCACCGTTGAGAACGTCGCGGGCGCGGGCGGCACTGTCGGCCTTGCGCAGCTTGTGGACAAGGAAAAGGGCAATGCCAATGTCCTGATGGTCAACGGGCTCGTCATGGTCGGCGCGGTGCTGACCAACAATTCGCCCGCCACGCTCGACCAGGTCACGCCCATCGCGCGGCTGACCGGCGAGTATGAAGTTCTTGTCGTGCCGGCCGCGTCGGAATTGAAGACGCTGGCCGATCTGGTTGGCAAACTGAAGGCAGACGCGGGAGCGGTCCCATTCGGCGGCGGCTCGGCGGGCGGCACGGACCATATTTTGGCGGGCCTCATTGCAAAAGCTGCAGGCGCTGATCTTGCCAAACTGAACTATGTGCCCTTCTCCGGCGGCGGCGAAGCGCTGGCGGCGGTGCTTGGCGGCCATGTGGCAGCGGGCATTTCCGGCTACAGCGAGTGGGAAGGCCAGATCAAATCCGGCGAGCTTCGGGCGCTCGCGATTTCCGCGCCCGTCAAGCAGGAAGGCATCGACATCGCTACGCTGAAAGAACAGGGCGTTGACGTGGAGCTTGCCAACTGGCGCGCCGTTGTCGCGGCCCCCGGCATTGATGACGCGGGCAAAAAGGCGCTGATGGACGTTGTGGACGCCGCCGTGAAAAGCGACGGCTGGAAGAAGATCCTCGCCGACAAGAAGTGGACCGACCTCTATCTGCCCGGCGACGCGTTCACCGCGCTGATCAAGGAAGAGAACATGCGCACGACGGAAGTGCTCAAGACAATCGGCCTCGTGCAATAATTTCCTTCGATGGAAAATAACCACAGAGACAGCAAGGTCGGCCTCTACGCCGGCCTTGCGCTTGCCATTCTCGCACTCATTATCGCCTACAGCACCAGCCAGATGAAAATCGCGCCGACCTATGCCAAAGTCGGGCCGCAGGTTTTTCCCTATCTGGCGGCGTTCGCGCTGGGCGCAACGGGGCTGTTCTTCATCCGGCAGACAGCGTCACGCCAGCATGACCGGATCATCCCGGACACCGATGTCACCGACTGGCGCGCCATTTTCTTCATCAGCGGCGGCTTCATTTTTGAGATTCTATTCATTGAGCCGCTCGGCTTCATTCTCTCGGCCTCTGTCCTGTTCGTCGCGGTCGCCTTCGCCTTTGGCAGCCGCCGATATCTTCGCGATATTGTCACCGCGCTGATCCTGTCAACTGTGGCCTATCTGGTCTTCACCAAGCTTTTGAACCTCCAGCTCCCGACGGGCATTCTGAAAGGACTGTTCTGAGCATGGACGCATTCGCCGCGCTTCTAACGGGATTTGAAACGGCGCTGACGCCTGTCAACCTGATGTGGTCGCTGATCGGCGTGACGCTTGGAACCCTGATTGGCATCCTGCCCGGCATCGGACCGGCGCTGACCATCGCGCTGCTCTTGCCTGTCACCTCCAAGCTTGACCCGACCGGCGCGTTTATCATGTTCGCCGGACTTTATTACGGCGCGATGTACGGGTCATCGACAACGTCAATCCTCCTCAACACGCCAGGCGAATCCGGCTCGATCATCACGGCGGTCGAAGGCAATGTCATGGCCAAGCAGGGGCGCGGCGCGGCGGCTTTATCGACGGCGGCCATCGGCTCGTTCATCGCGGGCACGATCGGCACGCTGCTTCTGACATTTCTCGCGCCGGTGTTCGTCAAGCTGGCGCTGCGCTTTGGACCGGCTGAATATTTCGCGCTGATGATTTTCGCCTTCACCGCCGCCTCCGCGCTGCTTGGAACATCTTTGTCGCGCGGGCTTGCCTCGCTGTTCTTCGGTCTGACCATCGGCCTTGTCGGCATCGATCTTCTGACCGGCCAACCGCGGCTTGCGTTCGGCATTCCGAGCCTGCTCGACGGCATCGACATTGTGGTCGTCGCGGTCGGCCTGTTCGCCGTGGGCGAGGCGCTGCATATCGCCTCGCGCAAGGATCTGCGCGAAGTCGAGATCACCCCGGTCAAAGGTTCGCTGTTCATGACCAAGACCGAATGGTCGCGCTCATGGAAGCCATGGCTGCGCGGAACGGCGCTCGGTTTTCCATTCGGCGTGCTTCCGGCGGGAGGCACCGAGATTCCGACTTTCCTCTCTTACTTCCTTGAAAAGAAGCTGTCGAAACATCCGGAAGAGTTCGGCAACGGCGCAATTGAGGGCGTGGCGGGGCCGGAGGCGGCGAACAATGCGGCTGTGGCCGGCGTGCTTGTGCCGCTGCTGACGCTCGGCCTGCCGACCTCGGCGACGGCGGCGATCCTCCTCGTGGCCTTTCAGCAATATGGATTGCAGCCGGGTCCGCAGCTGTTCGTTTCGTCCGGCCCGCTGGTCTGGGCGCTGATCGCCAGCCTCTATCTCGGCAATGTCATGCTGCTGGTGCTCAACCTGCCGCTGGTCGGCTTGTGGGTGCGGCTCCTGTCCCTGCCCGCGCCGCTGCTCTATGGCGGCATTATGGTGTTCTCGTCGCTCGGCGTTTACGGCCTCAACAAGTCGGTGCTCGACCTTGTGCTGCTGTTCATTCTCGGCTTCATCGGCTTCCTGATGCGGCGCTATGGCTTCCCCGTCGCCCCCACCATCATCGGCCTGATCCTGGGCCCGCTCGCCGAAGAGCAGTTCCGCCGCGCCCTGATGATCTCACAGGGCGATCCAAGCGTCTTCATGACGCATCCGATTTCGGCGTTTTTCCTGATCGCCGCCGTGGCAATATTCGCCATCCCGCTCATCATGAAGCGGTTCGGCGCGGCGGGCGCAATGGGCGAGGCGAAGTCGTGAGGACAGGCGGATGACCGTGGTGACGTCGGCGGCGAAATTTTTCTGTTTCGAGTGAGAGGCCATCGAAAATCGTGCATCAATTTTGCGTGTCGGAACTGAGACAAGAAGTTGCATTGCAAACCGCCTAGGCTACACGGCGAGTTCCTTCTGACGCTTGATGTAAAATTGCTCAAATATATCTTTGCGAATCACCCCATCTTGCAGACTTTTCATCACGATGTAAGGTTGCATCGCTGGTTCCGCGAAATGGTACTGGAAGGTGCGCCGAGTGCCGGTTTTCCTCAATACGTTTCCTCGTTCTGGCGTTGTCAGCTGGTTTAAATGAAAGGAAAACGACGTTACTTCATATTTTTCACCCATTATTTCGCTAAGTGGATTTTCCACGTCAGCTGCCATAAACTGCCCGAGTTCGTTGTTTTCACAAAGTGCGCAAGCCGCCAAGACTGGTGCAAATATGTTCCCTTTTCGATATATCGTTTCAGTCGCCCGAGTGTATGATTCCGCAATTGTGTAATCAACATCGGCTATGCAATCCATCAGTGACTCACGAACAAGTTTTTCATCGACTTGAGTAGTTTGCTTTTCTACCGCTCTGAGTGCTGCATACTTTCCTAGAGAGTGCGCGTAAAATGGCAAGCCTGCGGAAAAATAAGCCACACGCCACAATGCCTCGTCAGTAATTTTCATTCTTAATCGGCGTATTCGCGATGAAATCACATCTTTTATTTCGTCACTCTGCATCCTATCCATTGGTATTTGAACAAGATTTCTATGGATTGAGCCATGATCTCTAACTAATTGTAATATATTATCCGCGACACCCACTAAAATTAGAGTAGGGTTATTTGAAATTCTGGTGAGAGATTTAATCAAATCTGTCATCAATAATCTACAATTTTCGTCATTTACACGGTCATATTCATCAATAATAATTATTGGTGCCTCATTTTGACCGAATCGACTCAACTCGAGAAAAACATGATCCGGCTCAATAGGCCCGGGATAAGAGTAATCAAGGCTATTTGATTCCCCAACCCACTTTATTCTCCGAAATACCTTGCGCCAAACGCTATCAAAGCTATCCAAACTGTCGGCGTCGACAACTATGTCTCTAACTTTCCTAGTTGCACTATTTAAATCTTTGTAGAATATGTTGGCGAGGGACGTCTTGCCGACACCTCGTTCGCCGAAAATTATAGCATGTCGCGCTCGCTCAACAGCGATGTCTTGCAGCCGCTGTATGATTGACCTGCGTCCGGCAAACTCGGCCACTTCAACCAGAAGCG
>JANMMM010000104.1:0-2499 GCA_031373225.1 Phyllobacteriaceae bacterium
TCTCGCGCTTGTCGGTGCGGTGATAACCCGGCGCAAAGCCGGGGCGCATGGGCTTCAGGCGTCCGGGTTTCCAGACCTCGCCCTTGCGCGCCAGCTCGCCCCGCGCCTTCCACCGCGCCAGCCGCAGCGCCTGGCGCGGCAGGTTGTCCAGCGCTGATTTCAGCGCCCGGATGCGGCCCACCAGCGCGCCCGTGTCGATAATGTCGTCGCGCGACGGAAAGGGCGCAGGTTCTGCAAACACCGGGTCGGACAGGCCGGGAACCGAAATGCGGGGAAGGGTTTGAACCGCGCCCCAGTCCTTTCCCCACTCCTTCGCCCATCCAAACCCTTCCGGCGCAAAGCGCTTCAAAGGGTCGATGAGAAGGAAGGCGGGAACGCGGTCAGCGTCTTTGTTCAACGCAAGCCCTTTGGGAAAGGCGCGGGAAACGCCCTGCCGCAGCTTCACCACAATCCCGCGCGCGGCCATGACAATCAGCCGCCGCGCGGCTGACTCGGCGGGGCGCAGGAGCGTGATGAGCGCGCGGTGGAAATGCCGGGGCATCTCGCCCTGCCGCCTCGGATCATAGCCCAAAACCGCCAGCAGCGGCGCGATGGCGGCGATGATCCGCGCGCGGGTGCTTTCGACGATTTCGTTCCAGTCCATAATCGTTCCTTCGGTTCCAAGATCGGGGAATTGTCTCACGGGTTTGGAGGTGGGGGATAGAATTTTTGAAGAAAGTTATAAAGTGTTGAAAAGGATGGGGATTAATTTTAAGGAGCGGTGGATTTATCCCGCAGAATGGCAGCTCGGCGCGGCGGACGGTCCTTTGGAGCGAGGCGCCCCTCTCTGTCCTGTCGGACATCTCCCCCGCGCCCTTCGACAAGCTCAGGGGGGGAGATCGCCGGCGGAGACGCTTTCCCTCTTCCTTCCACCGGTGCAAGCAAACGCGAAAGCCGTGGTGAGCGATCTCCCCCCCTCGCGGCTAATCGATTCACACATCTCTCAACCTCGCGCCGTGGGCGAGCGCCTTGAAGTATTGGAGGCCGTGTTTGAAGGTTATGGGGCCTGGGGGGCGGGATTTGGGGTAGCCGTCCCAGCCGCCGAGCTTTGCAATGACCCATGCCGCCCAAGCGAGGCTTTCGGGCCTGTGCGGGTTTTTCTGCAGTGCGGTTTTGCCTTCAAGCTCCGGGACCAGCGCCCTCATTGTCTTGATCTCATCCTGGGTGAAGGACAAGGCGGCGTTCTGACCGGTGTTTCCGTCGCGGGCCTGGACAAGCTGCATGATGATGCAGGCGGCGCGGGCGGCGACGGCGGTGAGCTTGATCAGCCGCTCGGCGCTCTCCACCTGGCTGTCCTCAAGCTGAAGACCCTGCTGTTTGAGGGTGCGGAAGAACTGCTCAATGGTCCAGCGCATCCGGTACCAGGCGATGATCTGGAACGCCATGGCCGCGTCCTTGACCGCATGCGTGGTCAAAAGCCGCCACAGGACCGGCTCGCTTGCCTCGGGCGCATCGACCTCGCGCACCTCCACAAGGCTGACCGCGACCGTCTGCGGCAAATCTTTCTCAAGTGTGCGACCCGGACGCTTCAGGCTGACCTGGCCAAAGCGCACTTCCAATTGCGCCTTGCGGGCGGGCAGTTCTTTCTGACCTTTTCTCCCCGTTCTTCCGCCCTTGCCGTCCGGGTCCGGGTGCGCCTGAATGTCCGCTTCAAGCCTGCCCGCCAGATGCAAGGGCGCGCTGGAAAGCCTGCCGCCGCCTTCCGTAATGAGCCGGTCCTGCATGGCGCGGGTCAGGATATGCAGGTTTTTGCCCGGAAGACGCCCCCATTTGGCGTAGAAATCGCCCTCCCGGTCGCTGATCTCCGTCACCATGGCGGCGTCTGCCAGCGCCTCTTTGGCCTCCTCCGCCGTTTCCACCCAGCGCAGCGCCTCCTTTTCACTCAAAGGCCGCGTGGCGTGCGGCGTCTCGACCCGCCCCCGCCGCGTCCAGATCTTACCCGCCGCCAGTCCGAGAACCCCGCCCGTATCAGCGTCAAGCGCCAGCATGGCATGCAACAGCACGCCGCGTCCCCCGCCGCGGCCGATCTCGCCAAGTCCGCGCCGGTTCTGCGCATGGGTGGCAAAGCAGATCTCGCTCGTGTCCTGCACCGCAAGCACATGCAGGCCCGCGCACGCCTGCGCCGCCTGCGCCCCCCAGCCTTCAATCAGAGCCTCAGCCGTCACCCGGGGATTGCCCAGAAACCGTCCGAAGCCGACAATGAAGCTGCGCTGTCCGCCCGCCAGACGCCGCAGGCACGAACTGCCCCGAGCCGCCATCCGGGCCAGCAGAAGACCCCCCTTTTTGCCAGCCGCTCATCCCCAAACGAGCCAAGACAAAAATCGTCAAACTGCAAGGTTCCGCAAATATCCATCGAAGCTGCTCCTCAAGCTCACAAAGCCAGAGGAATCACACCCAGCAAAAACCCGCCAATCAAGATCGAGTCATCAACGCGAAAAAAGATGTGTGCATCCATTAGCC
>JANMMM010000116.1:0-3286 GCA_031373225.1 Phyllobacteriaceae bacterium
GCCTTGTTGCTGGCGGGAACGTTCCCGTTGGCGGGTGGCGCATGGGCAAAGGACGGCGAGTCTGACAATTCCGGCAGCGGGTCTGACAATTCAGGGTCCGGTTCCGATTCGTCCGGATCGGGTGATGACGGGGGCGGCGACGATGACAGTGGCGGCGGCAATTCCGGCCCGGGTTCGCAGCATTCCGGCAAGTATCTGGATCAGTACGGCGCGCGCGAGGCGGTCAAATCCGGCAATGCCATGCCGCTCGAGCAAGCGTTGAAAAAGCTGCGCGCCCGCTATCCGGGCAAAGTGATCGCAGTCAGCATGGGGCACGCGGAATCTCGGCTGTGTTACTGGTTCAAGGTCAAATCCGGCGACGGAAATGTGCGCAAAGTGGTCATGGACGCAAAAACAGGAAAGATACGCGGCCTTTTTGGTTTTGGAGGCTCATGATGCGCATTCTGCTGGGGGAAGATGATCCGACGATTTCAAAGCACCTGATGAGCGCGCTCGCAGCGGCAGGCTATCAGGCGGAGAATCTATCGAACGGCCTCGAAATTTGGGAAAAGGGCGGCGAAGACGGCTATGACGCCGTCATACTCGATCTTGGCCTGCCGGGTCTTGACGGCATGTCCATCCTGCGGCGCTGGCGCAAGGAGGGCAACAATGTGCCGGTCATCGTGCTCACCGCGCGCGGCAGCTGGATGGAGCGGGTGGACGGATTTGACGCCGGCGCCGACGATTATCTGCCAAAGCCGTTCCGCACCGAAGAGCTGCTCGTGCGCCTGCGCGCCGTCCTGCGCCGCGCCTCGGCAAGTCCCCCGGCCACCGTCCTGTCCAATGGCTATATCAGCCTTGACGAGGCGACGATGGCGGCAAGCGTTGACGGCGCGCCGATTGATCTTTCCCCGCTGGAATGCCGCGCGCTGCAGCTTTTTCTGCAGAATGTCGGCAAGATCGTCTCTCCTTCAGATATTGCCCAGCATGTTCAGGGGCGCGATGATCTGAACTCGCAGAACGCGGTCGAGGCGATGGTCGCCAGAATGCGCAAGAAACTCGGCCCGCAATCCATCACGACGCGGCGCGGCTTTGGCTACTATATTGGCGGAAGCCAGAATTGATGCGCTCGCTCTGGTTCAGACTGTCTGCGGCGGCGGCGCTTTTTGTCTCCCTCGCGCTCATCTTCGTCTGGTTTTCGCTGTCGCGGCTGTTTGAAAACCATGTCATGGCGCAATATGAGCGTGAACTCGTATCGGTAATCGACACGCTCGCCGCCAATCTCGACAGCGGCGGTTCGGGCTTGAAGCTGGCGTCAGAGCCCGCCGATCCGCGTTTTTCCATTCCCGCGGGTGGGCGCTACTGGCAGGTCTGGCTCAAAGGCGCGCCACTGCTGCGCTCGCGCTCGCTTTGGGACACGGAAATCAAATATTCCGAGCAGCAGGAGGGGTATGACCATCTGACCGCGATACCTGGCCCGTCGGGCGCGCCGATATTGGCGCTGAGTCAGAAACTCAGCATCGAAGCAAGCAATGAAGCGCTTGACGTCATCGTAACCGCCGCCGCCGACAAGGCGGATTTGGACGCCGCTTTGGCCAGATTCAGCCAGTCGCTCGTAACAATGCTGGCGCTCACCGCCATACTCCTGCTGAGCGCGCTGGGGCTGCAGGTCTTCTTTGGCCTGCGCCCGCTTGAAGAGCTGCGCGATGCCGTCGCCCGCGTCAGAACCGGCGATGCCAGCCGCATTGACGACACAGGGCCATCGGAAGTGCGTCCGCTGGTCTCGGAGATCAACACGCTGCTGCTCGGGGAGCGCGCGGCGGTTGAGCGCGCAAAGGCCCGGGCTTCCGACCTTGCCCACGGCCTCAAGACGCCGCTGACAATATTGGGCCAGATCGGGGAAACCCTGACTGGCGAGCATCAGGCCGAGGCCGCAGAACAGATTTTGGATCAGGTCAGCACAATACGCTCGCGCATTGACCGCCAGCTTGCACTCTCCCGCATTTCTGCAACCGGCAAGGAAAGCGTCGAGGCAAAGGGGATAGTCGACAAATTGCTGAATGCAATGCGCCAAATGCCATCACCGCAGCCGATAACCTGGCAAGCGGCGGTTCCGCCGCGTCTGGCGGTCGCCGTCGACACAAGTGATTTTGCCGAAGCGGTTGGCAATGTTCTCGACAATGCGCGGCTGCACGCCAAATCGGACATCCGCGTCACTGGGGCAGAGGACGGAACCATTTTGTGCCTGACTGTGGAAGATGACGGCACAGGAATTGAAGCGTCCGACTATGGCCGGGTTCTCGCGCGTGGCCAGCGGCTGGATGAAAGCTCTGAAGGCACCGGCCTCGGCCTTGCCATCACCTCCGACATTCTGCGCGCCTATGGCGGCGCTTTGTCCCTTGACCGCGCCGCAATTGGCGGCTTGAAGGTGACCATGCAATGGCCGCTGGCGCGCGCCGCGGCCAGGTGAAAGCAAATGACAAAAAGTGGCGAAAAGAGCGGGAGCCATTCCGAAGATCTGCGGGCTCTCAGCAAGTATCAGCATTGGCGCCGGGTCTGGCTCGGCGTCGGAATTGCACTTGTGGCCGCGCTCCTGCTTTTTGTCTCCACGGCATGGTCTGAGCCGCCGAATGAGCTGATAAAGGCTGTTGGCATCAGCTTGATTGGCGCGGCCATATTGGGCCGGCTCTGGTGCACGCTCTATATCGGCGGCAGAAAGTCGGAGACGGTCGTGTGCGCCGGACCCTACTCGATCATGCGCAATCCGCTGTATTTCTTCTCCGCCATCGGCGCGCTCGGCGTCGGCGCGCAATCCGGCAGCATTGCCGTCGCCCTCTTCTTCGCGCTCCTGTGCGTCGCCGCCTTTCACATCGTCATCCGCCGCGAGGAGCGCTTCTTGGCGGGGCAGTTTGGCGCGGATTATCAGGATTATCTGGCAAAGGTTCCAAGATTCTGGCCAAATCCGGGCTTGTTTCGTGACGAACCCGTGCTTTCCGTACGTCCCAGGCGCCTCTATGTGACCTTGATGGACGGGCTGGTTTTCTTCGCCGCCCTTCCGGCCTTCGCAGCAGTTAAATATCTGCAGGAAGCCGGGGCGCTGCCAGTCCTCCTGCGCCTTTACTGAAAGTTCCGCCGCCTGTTGCCATCCCGCGCCTTCCCCTCTATAGAGCCGCGTGTCGAACCGTCTGGCAGGGCATGCCATGGCGGTTCTTATGCTTGCGGCGGGCTGGTCTGCCACGCTGCTCAATAGTTCAAGGAGAGCAAAATGCCCAAGATGAAGACCAAATCCGCCGCCAAGAAACGGTTC
>JANMMM010000134.1:0-2882 GCA_031373225.1 Phyllobacteriaceae bacterium
TCCTTGTTCGAGAGGCCGCGGCCGAGCCTGCGCAGTACCTGCGTTTCGCGCGCCGTGAGGTGGTTGTCGTTCACCGGCGTGGGCGCCTGGCCTCGATGGTGGAACAGCGCGCGCATGAGCGAACTGGCGATTTCGGGAGGACACGCGAGTTTTCCCTGCGCGGCGGCGACGAGCGTTTCATGCAACTGCTCGAGCAACGTATCGCGCGAGACATAGGCGGCAAAGCCGGCGCAGCCGCAGCGGATGACGTCGTCGCGTTGTTCGCGCAAGCCAAGCGCCACGAGCTTCAGGTGCGGTTGTTCGCTTGCCAGGGCGCGCACTTCGTCGGGCTCGAAGCCGAGCGTCACGTCGATCAGGACGAGTTCCGTGGCGGGTGAGATGCAACGGCGCAGCTGGCCGAAATCGGATACAAGTTCAATGGCTTCCACATCGGACGTGGCCTGGAAGCCGACGATAAGCCCCTCGCCAAGCATCCGGACAGACGTAAGGATGACAACCCGCATGCGCCGCCCCGCATTTTCGAAAAAAGACAGTCCGCTTCGTCCTGGAGCAATTTTAGCACGATCTTTCCCTAGGGTCCGGACTCAATTAACTCATATCCAATAGGCCACGGTCGCGACGAAGCAGAGTGCGGAAAGAAAATTTTGCACCAGCTTGTCGTATCGCGTGGCGATGCGCCGCCAGTCCTTGAGCCTGCAGAAGCAACGTTCGACGACGTTGCGGTTCTTGTAGGCTTGCTTGTTGTGGCGGATTTTCTTCTTGCGGTTGGATTTGCCCGGAATGACGGGCTTGATGCCGCGCTCTTTGAGGAAGGCCCGGATCGCATCGGTGTCGTATCCTTTGTCTGCGAGGAGTTCCTTGATGCCGGGAATGAGGCTCACACATTCTTCCGCCATCACGCAATCGGCGGTATTGCCGGGAGTTACGATGAACGCCCAGGGCCGGCAGAATTCGTCGACGATCGCGTGAATCTTGCTGTTGCGGCCGCCTTTCGTAAGACCGATCGCCTGAAAATCGGCCCCCCTTTTCCGCCGTGGGCGCAACGGTGGGTTTTGACGTGGCTGGAATCCAGCGCCGCCTGTCCGGGCGGACCGTCAGGAGCGGCCACGCATTCGAATATCTTCTGCCAGACGCCTCTCTCGCTCCAGCGCGCGAACCGGTTGTAGACGGTTTTGTGCGGACCGCATTCCTTCGGACAATCCCTCCAGCGGCAGCCGATCTTCACAACATGCATGATCCCGCTCAATATGCGCCGGTCATCCTTGCGTGCCGGACCCGGCTGGTTCACCGGTAAATGCGGAACAATTTTCGCCCACTGCTCATCATTGAACCAAAACAAATTCGATTCCATGGCCTTGGCCTCTTAACGGTTGACCAAGCCATTGAATCAAACGAAACTTGTTTAGGTCTGGACCCTAGGCCGATACGCATGCGGCTCGTCTGCGACAAACAACACGCAAATTCACGCAATGCAGCATGGTGTACTGCACATGCAGCGCACACGACCCACCCTTGCGATTGGCACTCCTACCCGCGATCCCGCTCCCCACTCGAAACTCCATTCGATCGATCTCACGCAGTGTGCTCATTTCATCAACCGGTGTCGGCAATGACGTTTATCAAAAGCTAGAGAAGGCGAAAGGGATGACAATTTGCAGAACCGAGTGCTGAAACCAGCAAGTCCCTCCCTTCTAACCCGAACCTTGGCTTGACGCTTGCCGACTCTGCCCGCGAACTCATGGCATTTCCAATTGAAGATTAGGCGAAGGCGTCCATTTTGTCTCCTCTAGCGTAGGGTTGTGGCCGCTGTCGGCACACCGGGAGCCCAAGGAGAAATACACCATGCGAGAGGCCAAAGTTGGCCGGTCAAAGTCTGCCTCAGAAAGCGCGCCTGCAGTACCACCCCCACATGAGATTTGTTCCGTGCAAACGCTGAAGGCGATACCTCGTGGCAAGCTTTCCAACAAACGGACCATTCGGCGGCCTGAACTCAGGCAGATCGTGCCACTTGCTGATACGACCATCTACGAAATGGAGAAGCGCGGTGAATTTCCTAAGCGATTCAGTCTGACGCCGCGATGCGTGGTTTGGGACCTTGCAGAGGTTGAAGCATGGATAGAAGATCGCCAGCGAGCTTCGCATGCGACGGCGATCAAGCGCGCTCCACCGCCAAACGTGCGTCAACGCAAATTCCGACCGGTGAGGCCGTAGAGTTTATGTATTCCAGACGCAATTCAGGCTGGGAGCGATTACGATCTCACGAGCTGGTGTCAGCGAGCATTTGCATGGAAGGCGGATAGAGCGTAGGCGCATGATTCCGCCCTTCCGCCCACGCGTCGATCATGTCTGCCCACTCCTGCAGCATGTGGCGACGCTGTTGCTCGTACTCAGCCTTGTTGTAGACACCGCGTGATGAACGGCCCTCCTCATGGGCAAGGCATTTCTCAATCCAGTCGCGGTTGAACCCCAACTCGTTCAGAAGCGTTGATCCAGTTCGGCGTAAATCGTGAACTGTGAACGGCCCAAGCGGCATCCCCACTTTCTTGGCGCGGACCACAGCGGCGGTAGTGATGCGATTGAAGGTTGCTCGTGACATGGGCGCATCGGCGTCGTAGCGGGACGGCAAAAGGTAGCGAGAGTTGCCCGCGCAGGTCTTCAGCGCGATTAGGATGTCAAGCGCCTGCTGAGAGAGGTAAACATTGTGTGCCTTGGATCGCTTCATTCGCTCCTTTGGAATTGACCAGACTGCGTTCTCGAAATCGACCTCATCCCAGACGGCATCTTGAAGCTCGCTCTTGCGAACCAGGGTGAGCATGATCAGGCGCAGGCCGAGGCGGATGGTTGGAAGGGTTGGGATATGCTCAATCTGCTGGAGCATGATC
>JANMMM010000146.1:0-2565 GCA_031373225.1 Phyllobacteriaceae bacterium
AGCGCATTGACGCCGTCGGAGACGATTTTCAAAGCGTCGATATCGAGGCCGGAATCGGTCTCGTCCAGAATGCAGAGCTTCGGCGCGAGCAGCTTCATCTGCAAAATTTCCGCCCGCTTCTTCTCGCCGCCGGAAAAACCCACGTTCAAAGGGCGCTTGAGCATGTCAAAATCAATCGAGAGCGAGGCGGCTTCCTTGCGCACCGTCTTGATGAAATCAGCGATTTTCATCTCGTCCTCGCCCCGCGCCTTGCGCTGCGCGTTCATCGCGGTCTTGAGGAATTCGAGCGTCGCGACGCCGGGGATTTCCATTGGATACTGGAAGGCAAGGAAAATGCCCTTGGCGGCGCGCTCGGCGGGGTCGAGTTCAAGGATGGACTCGCCATTGTAGAGAATGTCGCCCTCGGTCACCTCATAATCCGCGCGCCCGGCCAAGACATAGGACAGGGTCGATTTGCCGGACCCGTTAGGACCCATGATGGCGGCGACTTCGCCGGCCTTGATGGTCAGGTTCAGGCCACGGATGATCTCAGTGCCGTCCTCGCGGATGCGGGCGTGGAGGTTGGTTATTTGGAGCATGTTTAGTTCCGTCTGTGTTGATCGCTAGAATCTTTCACTTCAGCGATAATTTTCTTCTGAGATAATTGCTGATTTCGTCGTTGAGACCACTCACCGACTCCAAGAGCGGCGGGAGCTGCGTTGGATCAAAATTCAATAGCCTGCCTTCGCTTGTTGGATAACGGTATCTTGTTGAAGCCACGCTCAGATCGTCGAACTGTCGAAAGCGTCCGGCAAATGGGTGGTCCGGGGGCAGCTGGTCGGCCAGCGCCCGCAGATTGTGTCCGACGCCCATCGGAATTCCTTCGAACTCAAGCAGCGCGCGAATGAGTTTTTCAATCGCCTGTTGCATAAAGTAAGCCGCTTGCTCGGGCAGGTCTTTCCCCAACAGGCCGGCGGCGCGAAGCTCTCTTTCAGCAATCAGCAGAAAGGAATTCATACGTCTGATTTGAAGGTCCGACGGGGTCAATGCAATTCGCCTCCGTGGACTATTTTCCCGTGCCCCGCGACCTGCGCAACAAGCGAGGTCCGCAATCCCAGCCCGGCTTGATAGGCCTCGTAGGAGCACGGCACCAAATCGCAGCCGATGCGCGTGTCGCGGATGGGCATGTCGATCAGCTCATAATCGTCCGATCCAAAAGACCCGCCTGGCTTGGCCACCACCAGCAGGTCAAAATCGCTGTCCGGCTGGGCATCGCCCCTTGCGCGGCTGCCAAACAGCCAGATCATCTGCGGGTCCAGCGCCGCGACAAGGCGCGACACCAGGGCGTCGAGCGCTTCCTGCTCGCTGCCATAGGGGCCGTAGTTCGGCTTGACCTGTCTTTGGGCGGCCTGACTTTTCGCGGAATGGGTCAACGGAGCAGCAATCCATGCAGAATGGGCCATGCGGCGGCTGCGACAAGGCCGACGCCCGCGCCGATGGCGGCGCGCACGAGGCGGGTCGCGCCTTGCGGGGCGAAGGCGGCAAGCCCGCCGCAGACGATTGCGTAGAAGCCTGATGTCAAAGGGTCCATGTTCTCACTCCTCCCCGTCATAATAATCAAGGCCGGTTCCCGGCCGCCCCAGATGCCGCACGCCGCCGCTCATGGTGGTCCAGTCGAAGCGAGAGGTGATTCCGAATTTGCCGGAATCCGGATATTCGACCACTTCCGTATCGGTCATGGTGGAAATACCGAGATATTTCAGCTGGCTCTTGCCGGTGTTGATAATCTGGTGCGCATGTTCCGGCCCGCCGGTCGGCGCGGCGCAGACATCGCCCGCCTTCACCGGATAGCTTTCCTGGCCAAAGCGGTACGTCCCCTCGCCTTCAAGGATCACAAACAGCTCGTGGATCTGGTGGTGCACATGGTACGGAAACGCCTTCTTGCCCGGCTCGACCACATGCAGCATGACGCCAATGCCGGTCGAGCCGATCTGGCGGGCGACGGAGCCGACCTTGGCTTCAAAGCCTTTGCCGTTGCCGGTGTCGCGGAGGGGGATGTCGGCGATGTTGATGACTGGTTTCATTTCTTCATCGCTCCCTTCCAAACAAGCCCGATGAGCTTCTCCACGCCCGTGGCTGCGCCATTAATTCCAACGCATTTGTTCATCGAATTCGTCACGGTGCGTTTCCGGGATCAACGACAGCACCCGAAACGACTAGGCCAAGATATTTTCCTACGACGAGCAGCAGCTTCTCAGTGTCCTCTATGATTTCATCCTCATAGTGCAATCCAGCAATGCGGGCCATTCTTGGATCACCCCACCAAGCCCTGAACTTTTTGCTCGTTGTGCTGACAGGATTAATCGTGGCTGCTATAGCGTCGCTAAAGATGATGTCCGTTCCAATCGAATGCCTGCTGTTTCTTACAGACATTCCTCCAATTGACGAAACAAAGCGCGCAAGAACGGTAGCAACTTCGTTATTTCGTGAGATCAGAAAATTTCGGTCCTCGGCAAAAACGTCTGACTTCTCGGCTACAATAACCTTTCCTTGACGCAGTCCTTCCTCGAAGGCGTCGCTGAGTTT
>JANMMM010000110.1:0-7916 GCA_031373225.1 Phyllobacteriaceae bacterium
TGAGATGCCCCCTCGCTGGGCTTTCTTGCTGGAAGAATGCCGCTTTCGGGCAAAAGCGCACTCAGCGAGACGCCGCTTTCGTCGGTGACAGTTTCTTCGGCGGAAGCAAGTGAAGGATTGGCAAAACTGGCGGTTCCAGCATCAAGCGCGGTGCTGGTGGACGTGCAGGAGGAAAGGAGCAAACCGGCAATAAAAGCGGATATCGCCGCAGGGCGGGCGAGGATCTGCCTAAAACTGCTCTGAATACGCATCAAACCCGGGCCAATCCTTGCAAACTTCACCGGCATGCCGATGCACACTTAAACTTGGGTCTCCGGGAAAGGAGACGTGTCCGGGCTATAGCTGATTAACTTTTCCCCCGCAACTCACGGGGCTAAACACCGATTAAGGCGAAAAGGTGATGCGGACAACGTTGTCAAAAACACGAATTGTTCCAGAATGAATCAAATGAAGTTCCGCTGCCGGTCTCATGACCTGACCCGCACATATTCTCCCGGCGCGTCGCCCAGCGGCTTAAGTCTCTTTCCACCCGGTTGCCGTGGCGCGGCCCGCTGGCTGTCCTGCGCCTCGATCCATGCATGCCAGTGCGGCCACCATGAACCCGGATGCTCGGTCGCAGCGGCCACCCACGCGTCAAATTCGCCCTCTGGCTTGCCGCCTGTCCAATACTGGTACTTGTGTTTGGCCGGCGGGTTGATGACGCCGGCGATATGGCCCGACCCGCTCATCACATAGGTCACGTCGCCGCCAAAATATTGACAGCCTTTGAAGGCCGAGCGGGCCGGGGCGATATGGTCCTCGCGCGCTGCCAGCGAATAGATGGGAATGGTGATGTCCGACAGCATGATCGGCGCGCCGTCCAGCATCAGTTTGCCGGCGATCATCGCGTTTTCCAGATAGCATTTGCGCAGGTAAAACGAATGGTTCGCCTCGGTCATGCGCGTCGTGTCGGAGTTCCAGTAGAGAAGGTCAAAGGCCGGCGGCGTCTGGCCCTTCATGTAGTTGTTGACCACATAAGGCCAGATCAAGTCGCCCGAACGCAGCATGTTGAAAGCGTTCGCCATCTTGGTGCCGTTGAGATAACCCTTAACGTGCATCGAGGCTTCCAGCGATTTGATCTGTTCCTCGTCGAAGAAAACTTTCAAATCGCCCGCATCGGTGAAATCGACCTGCGTGGTGAAAAACGTCGCCGATTTGATCCGGTCCTCGCCATTGCGCGCCATCAAGGCAAGGCCCGCCGCAAGCAGCGTGCCGCCGACGCAGTAGCCGATGACATTGACCGCTTTTTCGCCGGTCGCGGCCTCCACCGTGTCGAGGGCGAAAATCATGCCCTCGTCAATATAGGCTTCCCAGTTCTTGTTGCGGTGCCGCTCGTCCGGATTGACCCAGGACATGACAAACACAGTGTGGCCCTGCGACACCGCCCAGCGGATGAAGGACTTTTCCGGCGTCAGATCGAGAATATAGAACTTGTTGATCCAGGGAGGACAGATCAAAAGCGGCCGCTTCAGCACAGTCTCGGTTGAAGGCTCATATTGAATGATCTCGCACACATCCGAGCGCGCAATGACTTTGCCCGGCGTCGTCGCGACATTTTCGCCGACCTTGAACTGCGAATAGTCCACCTGCCTTATTTTCAAATCGCCATTGCCCGCCGCCAGGTCCTCGGCCAGCATTTTCATGCCGCGCACCAGATTGTCGCCGCTGGTGCTCATGGTCGCTTTCAGCACCTCCGGATTGGTCAGCGCGAAATTGGCCGGCGAGGCGGCGCTGGTCAGCTGCTTGATGTAAAACTCGGCCTTCTGTTTTGTGTGCGGGTCAAGCCCCTCGGTCTTGTCCACCAGCTTCTGCGCCCAGTCGGAGGTGATGAGATAGGTCTGTTTCAAAAAGTCAAAGAACGCGTTCTTCTCCCAGTCGGCGTCAGCGAACCGCTTGTCCGGCTTGGCGGAAGTTGCGGCAGGCGCCGCGTCCCCAGCCGCCTTGGCGAGCGAGCGCGACCACATGCCGAGAAAGCCCGAAAACAAGGCCGTCTGCGCCTCAAGCGCGCGTTTAGGGTCGGACATCCAATATTCAGAGACTTTTGACAGTGTGCGCATGGCGTCGTTGACCGTGTCGCCGATTGTGTCGGTCTTGCCCTGCGTCTCGCGCGGCGCAAGCCATGTGGAGGCGGCTTTGCCGGCCTCCTCAATCACCCGCGCCAGATTGCGCGCCAGCGCCTCCGGGTCTTTCACCAGATAGGCCTCGAACGGCGCGCCGGCTGCCGCATTCATCTCCGACGGATCGTCCGGCCTTTTGCCCATGTCATCCTCCCGATGGCCGCGCATATGCGCAATTGTTGACACATTAGCACGCCGCGCCCATAGAAATAGCCAAATTTCGTGTGAGATGCCGCTTTCCGGGCGATTTCGTTTGGCAAGCTTAAGACAGGAAACGCTTGAGTATGGTGCATTATCGAGGGAAGCTGGGCGGCGTCGTGCTTATTGCGCTGATGGCGGCGGCAGGCTGCCAGAGCGCCGGCGTGGATGATCTTGCGCCGCAGGCCTTCAGCGCGCCGAAAAACACCGGCGAATTCCCCAAGATCGGCTATATTCCCGTCGGCGAAACCGCGCAGCTGGGAGCAGACGGCGCCGCCGCTCTGCGCAGCCAGCTTGCCGCCGCGCAGGCGTCTCAGGCAGCTGTCGCCGACGCGCCGGAATCCTATGCGGAAAAGCTGCGCCGCCTGCGCCTCCTGCAAGCCAGACACGCGGCGGAAACCTTGGCGGAAATTGAGGCGAAAAAGCCGCAGTGACGCCTTAACCGGGCCTTCATCCAAACTCGGTTCTTCTATTCCCCGCCCGCCTTTTTGTGTATAGGCCGTCCCACATCCCGGAGCCTGATGCCACATGGAAGATTTCCATAAAACCCGCCGCCTGCCGCCCTATGTCTTCGAACAGGTCAACCGCCTGAAGGCGTCCGCGCGGGCCGCTGGCGCCGATATCATCGACCTTGGCATGGGAAACCCGGACCTGCCGACGCCGAAGTCCATTGTCGACAAACTCGTCGAAACCGTGCGCGATCCGCGCACCCACCGCTATTCCTCGTCCAAGGGCATTCCGGGCCTGCGCCGCGCGCAAGCGGCTTACTATGCCCGCCGTTTCGGCGTGAAGCTCAATCCGGACACGCAGGTTGTCGCCACGCTTGGCTCCAAGGAGGGCTTTGCCAACATGGCGCAGGCGATCACCGCGCCGGGCGACGTGATCCTGTGTCCGACCCCGACCTATCCGATCCCCGCTTTCGGCTTCATCCTGTCCGGCGGCGTCATCCGCTCGATCCCGGTGGAGCCGGACGAGAACTTCGTGCCCGCACTGGAGCGCAGCGTCAAACATTCGATCCCCAAGCCCGTGGCGATGATCGTCTCCTATCCGTCCAACCCGACAGCTCAAGTTGCGACGCTCGACTTCTACAAGGACGTGGTGGCCTTCGCGAAAAAGCACGACATCATCATCCTGTCGGACCTTGCCTACTCCGAAATCTATTTCGACGGCACGCCGCCGCCTTCGATCCTGCAGGTGCCGGGCGCCATCGACATTGCGGTCGAGTTCACCTCCATGTCGAAGACTTATTCCATGCCCGGCTGGCGCATGGGCTTTGCCGTCGGCAATGAGCGGCTGATCGGCGCGCTGACGCGGGTCAAGAGCTATCTCGACTATGGCGCGTTCACGCCCATCCAGGTCGCCGCCACCCATGCGCTGAACGGCGACGGCACGGACATCGCCGAAGTGCGCGCCATCTACAAGCGCCGCCGCGACGTGATGGTGGACAGTTTCGGCAAGGCCGGTTTCCACGTCCCGCCGCCCGCCGCCACCATGTTCGCCTGGGCCCCCATCCCGGAAAAGTTCCGTCATCTCGGCTCGCTGGAATTTTCCAAGCTCCTCGTCGAAAAAGCCGAGGTCGCCGTCGCGCCCGGCATCGGCTTTGGCGAGCACGGCGATGATTTCGTCCGTCTGGCGCTGGTCGAGAACGAGCATAGAATCCGCCAGGCCGCCCGCAACATCAAGAAATTCCTCTCCACGGCGGATGAGCGCATGCACAATGTGATTTCTTTGGCGGCGCGGCGGTGAGGGCGCGATTTCGTTAAGGCGCGGCGCGAGGCGCCCCTCTCTGCCTGTCGGCATCTACCCCGCTAGTGGGGAGATAGGCCGCGTCGCCGCTTTCGCCAATATTCAGGCTTGGAGATTGGCAGCAGGCCGTGACGCATCGATCTCCCCCCTCGCGGGGGAGATGCCGACAGGCAGAGAGGGGCGTGCCGCCAAGACCATCGCAAGCGAAGCAAAAGCATTCAGGAAACGCCCATGACCAACCCCCTCAAAATCGGCATAGCCGGCCTCGGCACAGTCGGCGCGTCGGTCCTCCGCGTCCTCACCGACCACCGCGATGTGCTCACCCGCCAATGCGGCCGCGATCTCACCGTCACCGCCGTTTCGGCGCGGGACCGCACCAAGGACCGGGGCGTGGACCTCGGCAACATCGCCTGGTTCGACGACCCCGTCGAAATGGCCAAGAGCGCCGACATCGACGTCCTCGTCGAGCTGATCGGCGGCGAGGGCGGCAAGGCGCTGGACACCGTCATTGCCGCTCTGGAATCCGGCCGCCATGTCGTCACCGCCAACAAAGCGCTGCTCGCCCGGCACGGCGTCCGGCTCGCGACGCTCTCCGAAGCCAAAGGCCTGCTGCTCAATTTCGAGGCGGCGGTGGCGGGGGGCATTCCGGTCATCAAGGTGATGCGCGAGTCGCTCGCCGGCAATTCCATCTCCCGCGTCTTCGGCATTCTCAACGGCACCTGCAACTATATCCTCACCCGCATGGAGCAGGAGGGCCTGTCCTTCGCCGACTGCCTCAAGGATGCCCAGAGGCTCGGCTATGCCGAAGCCGACCCGACCTTTGACATTGAGGGCAACGACACCGCCCACAAGCTGTCAATCCTCACTTCGATTGCCTTCGGCACGCAGATCGCCGCCGACGACATTTATCTGGAAGGCATATCCAATATCAGCCAGGCCGACATCCGCGCCGCGCACGATCTCGGCTACCGCATCAAGCTCTTGGGCGTGGCGCTGAAAACCGCCGCCGGCGTCGAGCAGCGCGTCCACCCGACCATGGTGCCGCTCTCCTCGGTGATTGCGCAGGTGCACGGCGTCACCAATGCGGTGGCGATCGAAACCGACATTCTCGGCGAACTGCTCATGTCCGGCCCCGGCGCGGGCGGCAATGCCACGGCGTCAGCTGTCGTTGGCGACCTCTCTGACATTGCCAAATCCCGCCCCGGCTTCCAGCACGGCCCGGCCTTCGGCCATCCCGCCAAATCCCTCAAACCCTATGTGAAAGCCGAAATGCAATCCCACGCCGGCGGCTATTTCATCCGCCTCACCGTGCACGACCGCACCGGCGTCTTCGCGGCGATTGCCACCAGAATGGCGCAAAACGCCATCTCGCTCGAATCAATCGTCCAGCGCCCCGCCGAGCCGGGGGCGGCCGAGCCGGACGCCAAGACGGTGATCCTCATCACGCATGAGACGAATGAGGCGGCGGTGCGAAGGGCGCTGGAGGGGATTGCGGCGGATGATCTGCTGGTGGAGCGGGCGCAGATGATCAGGATTGAGCGGGCGGGGTGATCTTGCTCCACAAAGCAATTTGGTCTGCCGACTCCGGAATCAAGCAGGAATTCTGAATATCGGTTTCTAGATCAATTATTGATTACTGAGCCTAGGCTCGAACTCATTTATTAATGCATCCGTTTGATTCCAAATTTCTGACCCAAGTTTTTCTTCTATCATGCTCACTGCGCGATCTGACCAACGTTCGGGATCCTCAATTCCAACTTCTGTGAAGACGCGCAACACATTGTCCGGATGGGCTGCACCAAGAATTACGTCTCCAGAAGCTTGGCCAAGAATTTTCATGACTTTAGTATCAGTTATTGAGTTTTCATCACAAATTTCAGTCAGTAAGTCTGCAAACTCCATGTCTGGGTCAGCCCAGACATCACGTCTTTGTTCAGTGTTTGATCTATATAGATTTACCCGCCAATCCCTGTCCATCATGATTCACTCCGAAAATTAGTAAACAGATTTTGCCCCGCCGCTTTAAACTTTATCAAGCGAATTCGTCGTTTCAACGGCTCTGGCTAACGAGTCAAACGAACCTTGAAATATTTTACATCTCAGCAAATCGAAAATGGAAGATCAGAAGGGGCATCAATGCAAACGGCTTGCCGGTTGCTAACCTAAATCACCTATGCATTGCCCAATAATGTCCACATGTATCACATGTGTCATCCTTTTTAGGCGTGGAGCGGAATCCTTTGCAACTGCATGCCTTGCATGCTCCGGGGCCGGCATGTGTTTCGACGTTTCGCTCAAAAACATCAAAAAATTTGCCGCTTTCAAAAGAAACTTCAGTCACATTTTCGCACTGAAAATCGAATTCCATGCTCCGCCTCCTTCGCTTTTTATAAGACAACCTAGGATGCTAGTTCCTTTTGGGCGTGTCAATGGAGGGCGTCGAATTCGAATTCATCCAGGACTGGACGAGTCGAGTAAATCTCGAAAGTAAAGTTGTGAGATTGCGAGTGTATAATGTGCAGCCTGATTTGAAAAATGAATGAAGGTGGGTAGGAGAAGATGATCAGGATTGAGCGGGCGGGGTGGACCACTACACCGCCCTTGGAAAGTTGGTTTCAGTTTAGAAAACTGGCCTGCGCACCACCAGCAAGAACTACTCGCTGCGAATTCTTGACAAACGGCGTCGCAAGCGAACTAAGCGACGTCAAAAGCCGTGATCTATCCTCGACGCTCGCCCAGTTGAACAGTTCTGCGCCTTGATGCGCAGCAGCATCAAGTGACGGTCGTGCAGCGTTTTCAAGCGCTGACGATGCATCAAACACAAGCTTGGCCTTCGTCTTGCTGTCACCAAACTTCATGCGCGCCCGCTCCAACACGAGGGCGGCTATTCCAATATCGCCGATTGCCCGCCTAACGGATTCGTTGCGGCCTGTTGCATCTACGGTTTCGACCACGTGATACGAGCCATTTTGCAATACCAAGTCCGCTACCAGCCCTTCGTCAAACTGATAGTTTGAAACGATTCTATGTGAAGACAGGTCCTCATCTTGCCGTGCCAAAACTCTTTCTGACCTGAAGCTTCTCTTCAAATGTGTCAGCAGTCTTGAGCGTTTTTCCCAAACTCTGGGCAAGCTTGGTTCCGGCTCAATCAATGATCGCATTATTGAAGTGATGCGGGTCTCGTATTCGTCGCCGTTGTCGGCCTTAAAGCTGCCTAACGAAGACAGCGACAATGCACCCACTCTCTGCAAATTTTTGGCCCGCGCTTCAATTGAATCACCACCGTGAGAGCGATTGTAGTCGTCGAGCTGTTTCAAACTCTCCGCAAGAGTTGAAAGAGTGCCGACATTGACGGCGCTGGAAATCGCTCGAATTTTTTCGAGCTTCTTTGTCAAACGCAAATCGAGATTTGCGCTCGTGAAAACTGCAATGCCTATATTTATGCGCTCGTCCCGGGAGTCATCAGGGGCGAGCCGCACTATAGCATACTTATAGAAGCTGCCCATTGGCTATCCCTTCATGCAATGCATTAACTCGTGTTCTCTTGCCATCGCCCCTCCACCAGAGCATGAACGCATCCTTGAGTTCGTCTGGCATCCAAATTGCGGGGAGTTGGTTAATAAAACCCTCAATCGTGGCCGCGCTAAGGCTATTCAGTTGGTCCAAAATAGTAAAGGCGGCAACTTGATCAAACCCGTGCAGCGACCAAAGCCTTGCGCCGTGAGTCCGGGTGTTTTCATGTGTCTGCGGAAATCCAGAGAAAGGCCACGCCCAAAATAGTGCCCTGCTGTAGTCAAAGGCGTAAAGCCGCCTGCT
>JANMMM010000233.1:0-2706 GCA_031373225.1 Phyllobacteriaceae bacterium
CCGTGGGGGAGAGGCGAAAGTGGCGGCTTCCCTTCGCCTCTCCCCCACGGGGAGAGGACAGCTTCGCGCAGCGAAGCAGGTGAGGGAGCGTCAAAAGAACCCCCGTCATATCACATCCCCGTCATGCGCGCCGCCGCCGCCCGGCCTGTTTCACCCGCGCTGCCGGATTTTCTCCATGAACAACAAGGCAATCATCCACGAGGCGGAAGAGGGCGGGCCAGGGTCCCGGCCATTCCCGGCTGCGCCGCGCAGGGCAGGAGGAATTGGCCGCCAACCTTCACGAAGCGGTTGAATTCTGCCTCAATGCTTGACGATGATGCGTCGGCGCTGACCCGCGGCCCGTTCGTCACTGGGGCGAAAGCCCGGGAGAACTTTAATTCGGTTACTGTCACCAATTTTCGTCTCGAAGGACGCACACTCCCTGCCGCCCCGCCCGCCATAGGCGCGGAAGACCGGGGACGGACCCAATTCGGTAACTGCCATCGTAATTCCGCCTTTTTCGTATGAGGCAATGAGGTCAGTAGTAGTTGGTTGCCGCAGAGTAATCGAAGTACCAAACTTCATACGCCGAATTCCAATAATAGCGTGTCTTAATAGGATTTCAATTTACGAAAGGAAACCGAATCGTGATGCAGGCTGTTCTATCGCTCTCCACAACTGGTAATTCGACGTTCAACGGAAACCTCACTAACGACGAGATTGACATCGCCCTATCTGAGCTTGGTCAACTTGATTTGAGCATGGTGAAGCGCAAGATCATGGACGAGGAAGAAGGGCAAGGTTGGGATGAGCCATATGCGACGCACGTCGAGCACCGTTACCGTCGCTTTCTCGTTATGATCCGCGTCAATCCCAATGGGTCGTCAGTGCCGACGAAAGATATCGACTTATTTTGGCACCAGCACATTTTGGATACCCGTGCCTACGCACGCGATTGCCAAGCATTCTTCGGCTACTTTCTGCATCATTACCCATATTTTGGAATGAATGGTGAAGAAGACGAGCGCAATCTAAATTGCGCATTTGACGATACGAAGGAATACTATCTGAACGCCTTTGGCGAAGATTATACCGCGCCGTTCAATCCGGGTTTAGATGCTGGTCGTTGTCATAAATGTAGCAATTACTGCCATAAGTGCCAAAGTGGATGCGGCATGAAGTGTACTCAATGCCAGAGTAAGAGCAGCTAAAAATAAGAACCAGATGTTTGAAAAGTCTGGTTTGGTCGGGACGCAAAAAAATACGATTTTAGGGGGAGGGGCTTCGTCGACAAGCCTCTCTACCGCAGCCCCCCCGCAAACCGCTGCACCCTCTTGCACGCCTCCTCCAGCGCCGCATCGCTCGTAGCATAGCTGATGCGGAAATTCGGCCCCAGCCCAAACGCCGTGCCATGCACCGCCGCCACGCCCTCGGCTTCCAAAAGCCCGATGACGAAATCCTCGTCGGTCGCGATCACCTTGCCGCTCTCGGTCTTTTTGCCGATGAGGCCGGCGACGGACGGGTAGACGTAGAAGGCGCCTTCGGGTTTGGGGCAGACGAGGCCTTTGGCCTGGTTGAGCATGGAGACCACCAGGTCGCGGCGCTTCTCGAAGGCGGCTTTGAAGGTCTGGATGCAGTCTTGCGGGCCGGTGAGGGCTTCGAGCGCGGCCCATTGCGAGATGCTGGCGGCGCCGGATGTCTGCTGGCCCTGCACCATGTCCATCGCCTTGATGAGATGCTCCGGCCCGGCGGCATAGCCGATGCGCCAGCCGGTCATGGCATAGGCTTTCGACACGCCGTTCATCGTCAGCGTGCGCTCATACAGGCGCGGCTCGATCTGGGCGGGGGTGACGAACTGGAAGTCGCCATAGGTGAGGTGCTCATACATGTCGTCGGTGAGGATCCAGACATGCGGATGCGCCACCAGCACGTCGGTGATGGCGCGCAGCTCGTCATGGCCATAGGCCGCGCCGGACGGGTTGGACGGGGAGTTGAGCATGACCCATTTGGTGCGCGGCGTGATCGCCCGGTCGAGATCAGCGGCCTGGAGCTTGAAATTGTTTTCCAGCGTCGTCGGCACAAACACCGATGTGCCGCCGTTCAGCGCCACCATTTCGGGGTAGCTTACCCAATAGGGTGTCGGGATGACCACCTCATCGCCGGGGTTCAGCGTGGCGAGGAAGGCGTTGTACAGAACCTGCTTGCCGCCGGTGCCGACGATTGTCTGGCTGGCTTTATAGTCGAGGCCGTTCTCGCGCTTGAACTTTGCGGCAATCGCTTCGCGCAGCGGCTGGATGCCGGAGACGGGCGGATATTTGGTCTCGCCGCGGTTGATCGCGGCGATGGCGGCCTGCTTGATATGGTCCGGCGTGTCAAAATCCGGCTCGCCGACGGAGAGCGAGATAATGTCCTTGCCCTGCGCCTTCAGCTCGCGCGCCTTCTGCGTGATGACGATGGTGGCGGAGGGTTTGACGCGGGACAGGATGTCGGCGAGGAAGGCCATGGGGGAGCTCCGGAGGTTTGCGGGGTGGCTATGGCAAAGGCGCGGGGCGGGCGCAAGGGTTTGGTTTGATTTTTGCCTCTGGCCCATGATCGCAGCTCACGCCCCCCTCTGCCTGTCGGCATCTCCCCCGCGTGGGGGGAGATCGGTGTGTCATGGCTTTCGCGTAAACTTCAACAGCACAAGAAAAAAACGGTGTTGAAGGAAGAGGGAAAGCGGCGGTGAGC
>JANMMM010000275.1:0-12495 GCA_031373225.1 Phyllobacteriaceae bacterium
CGCGAAGCGGAACCCGGAATCCAGAGTGGCGAAGATCGAAGTTTCGCTCCTGCGCGGACAGATTTCAAGCCAGCCAAACCACCCATTTCGGCCCGCATGCCAGCATCCCATCTCTGGATTCCGGGTTCCGCTTCGCGGCCCCGGAATGACGGCGAGATGGAATGTGGCCGCCAAAGTGATCCCATTTTGGCACCCGATGCTCTAAATCTGCCCCAGCGCCTTCTGCCAGGCCTTGTGCCAGACGCGCAGCTCCTTGGGCGTGAAGACACGCGCCACGCTGAGTTTTTCAATCGTCTCCGACTTTGGATAGAGGTTCGGATCATCGCGCAAAGCCGGGTCAACGAACTGCATCGCGCCGGCGTTGGCGGTGGCAAAGCCCGTCTCGTTGGCGGCGACGGCGGCAATTTCGGGGCGCATCATGAAATTTATGAATTTCGTGCCGCCTTCAATGTTCGGCGCGTCGGCGGGGATGGCGAGCAGGTCGAAATACATCAGCGCGCCCTCTTTCGGCAGGCGGTATTCAAGCGTGAACGGCTGGCCGGCCTCCTTGGCCCGCAGCGTCGCAACGCGGGCGTCGCCGGAAAAGCCGAGCGCCAGACAATAGTCACCCGCCGCGAGGCCGGCGAAATATTCGGACGAATGGAAGCGGCGAATGCTTGGGCGCAGCTTTTCGATGAGCGCAGCCGCTTCGCTGATGTCATCCGGCGTCGCGGTGTTCGGGTCTTTTCCCTGATAAATCAGCACGCTGCCGAGCACCTGCTCGCCGTCGTCGAGCATGACGACGCCGCAGGAGGCGAACTTCGCGAGAATTTCCGGGTCGAACAACATTTTCCATGAATCGACCGGCGCGTCCGGCATGATTTCCTTCAGCTTCGCCGTATTGTAAATGACGCCCGTCGTGCCCCACATCCACGGCACGCCGCGCAGCCCGTCCGGGTCGACCTTCTTCAGCTGCGCCATGATGCCGGGATCAATGTTTTTGATATTTGTCAGCTTGGCCGGGTCAAGATCGGCCCAGACTTTCGCCGCCAGCTGGCGGGCGAAATGCGGCGACAGGTTGGGCGTGACCACATCATAGCCGCTCTTGCCGGTCAGGAGCTTGGTTTCGACAATGTCGTTACTGTCGAAGACGTCGTAGACGACTTTTGTGCCGCTTTCCTCAGTGAATTGCGTGATCGGCTTGGCGCCGAAATAATCCGACCATGAATAGAGATGGATTTCATCGGCGCGCAGCGGCGCCGTGCAGATGAGAAGTGAAAGTGACAATAGGGCAATAAGGCGTTTCATGCGGGCCTCCCGGTTTCAGGTGATGTGCGCGGCGTCAAAAGATGTTCAGGCGATTTCCGCGCGAGCGCGCCGTAGAGATCAGGCCGCCGGTCGCGGAAGACGCCCCAGGTGCGGCGCGCCTCGGCGCTGGCTCCAAGGTCGATTTCGGCGGTGATGACGCCCTCGGTGACCCGGTCAGCCTCGGCGATTTTTGCGCCAGTGAAATCAGTGATGAATGAAGAGCCGTAGAAAGTGATGCTGCCGCTCTCGCCTTTTTCAACGCCGACACGGTTGGCGGCGATCAAGGGCGTAAGGTTTGCGCCGGAATGCCCCTGCATGACGCGCTGCCAGTGATCGCGCGAATCCCAGGCGGGATAGGAGGGCTCTGAGCCGATGGCGGTCGGGTAAATGAGAATGTCCGCGCCGCCCAGCACCATGGCGCGCGCCGCTTCGGGGAACCACTGGTCCCAGCAGATGCCTGCGCCGATTTTCCCTGCGGCGGTTTCCTGAACCATGAAACCGGTGTCGCCGTCGGCGAAGTAGAATTTTTCGCTGTATCCGGGCGAGTCCGGGATATGGCTTTTACGGTAGGTTTTCAGCGGCTTTCCATCCGCGTCGATCATCACCAGCGAGTTGAAGCAGCGCGCGCCGTCGCGTTCAAACAGCGAAACCGGCAGCACCACGCCAAGCTCGCGGGCGAGGCTGGAGAAGCGGCTCACGGTCGAATGGTTTTGCAAAGGCTTGGCGCGCGCCATGTGTTTGGCGTCAATGTCGATACAGAAATACGGGCCTTCAAAAAGCTCCTGAAGCACGATCAATTTAGCCCCGCGCGCCGCCGCGCTTCGGATGTGCATTTCGAGCTTGCCGAGATTGGCGTTGAGATCATCTGTGCAGGCGATCTGCACCGCGCCGACAACAAGGTTTTTCATGAAGCCCCTCTCACGCGCCCTTGGGCTGCTGCTGCGTTGCGCAATGAATGCCGCCGCCGGCCTCGCCGATCGGATCGACATTGAGGCTGACAATCTCGCGGCCCGGATAAAGCTGGCCGAGGATGCGCGCGGCCTCCTCGTCAGCCCTGTCGTCGCCGAATTCCGCGCCGATGACCGCGTCGTTGCAGACGTAATAGTTGACATAGCTCGAGACGAAATCCTCGTTCTCCGAGCGGATATCAACGGGCGAGGGAAGGACGACGATGTCGAGCCTGTTGCCTTGCGAGTCCGTCGCTTTCTTCAGGATTTCATAGGTTTCGAAAGCGGAAACCGACCATGGATCGCGCTCGTCCACTTTGTCCGGCAGCTGGATCAGAACCTGCCCCGGCTTCACAAAACGGGCGAGCGCATCGATGTGATAATCGGTGATGTCCGCGTCCTTGATGCCGGGCGCCCAGATCATTTTCTCGGCGCCGAGCGCATCGAGCAGCAGTCTCTCGACTTCCTCTTGGCTGCCGGAATTGCGGTTGGCATTGACCCAGCAACTGGCATGGGCGAGTGCGGTTCCCTGACCATCCACCTCCACGCCGCCGCCCTCGCCGACCAAGAAGTTGTTGAAGAGAGTAAGCCCGAGTTTTTCAGCGCAGCGCCGCGCGATGCGGCCATCGTCTGTATGGCTCTGCTTACCGCCCCAGCCGTTGAAATTAAACTCGGTGCAGGCAAGTTCGCCCTTGGCGTTGACGACAAAGCCCGGCCCGGAATCGCGGCACCACAGGTCTTCGGTCTCAATCGGCCAAAGCTCGACGCCGGCCTTCAGCTGCTCCTGCGCATCCGCCATCTGCTCCGGCCGCGCCAGCATGACGACCGGTTCAAACTTGGCAATGCTGTTGGCGATCAGGGCGATTTTTTCCCGCACATCGTTGAGCGCGTTTGCGCTGCCGTAAATGGACTTCCGCGACGGCCATTGCATGAAAGTGCGCAGATGCGGGTCGGATTCCAGCGGGAAGCGGAAGCCGGCGGATTTGGCCGAGCTTGTATAGCCGCCCGCCATCGCCGCGCCGCCTGAAATACGCAGCGCGGCGAGGCCTGCGGCGCCCCTCGCGAGAAGATTTCTTCTGCTCATCATGGCGCTCAATTCCCGGCAAACTGCTCTTGCGTGATACAGTGGATCGACCCGCCGCCCGGCGCAATCACGTTGACGTCGATGGGCACGACCTTGCGGTCAGGATAGGCTTGCGAGACAATGCGGATCGCTTCGGCGTCGGATGCTATTCCATAGACCGGCAGGATCACGCCGCCGTTCGGCAGATAGAAATTGATATAGGAGCGGCAGAAGACGTCGCTTGTCACCGTCGCTGCGGCGGCTTCCGGCAGTGGGATGATTTCCAGCCTGCGGCCCTTGGCGTCGCGCTCGTTTTTCAACACCGCGAGATTCTGCTCAAGGATGCGGCCGTGCACATCATCCGGGTCAGGATTGAATTCAAACAACACCACGCCCGGGCGCACATAGCAGCACATGCCGTCAATATGGCCGTCCGTCTCCATGTCGAGCGGATCGCCGGGGAGCCAGATGACTTTTTCTACGCCGAGCATGGCTTTCAACTCGGATTCGGCGAAGGCCTTGCTGATGCCGGGGTTGCGGTTCGGATTTAGGATGGAAGTCTCGGTGACGATCAGCGTGCCCTCGCCGTCACAGCACAGCGATCCTCCCTCGCAATAAAGCCAGGAGCGGCGCATCGGCACATTCTGGTCTGCGAGAATATGCCCCGCCAGCGCATCGTCCGCATCAAACGGCGCATGTTTGCCGCCCCAGGAATTGAACCGCCATGACACGCCCGCGAGGCTGTTGTCCGCCTGCCGGACAAAGGTCGGGCCGGAATCCCTTATCCAGCAATCATCGATGGGAATTTCAATCAACGAAGCATGGTTGCCGAGCATGGTCCGCGCGGCCTTTGCATGATCGGGATGCGCGACCATGTTGACCGGTTCGAACTGGGCAATCGCCGCCGCAACTTCGACATATCCCTTTTGAATGGCCGAGAGGTCCTCGCCATATAGATCAGCGCGGTGCGGCCAGGCCATCCATGTCTGGCTGTGCGGCTCGAAATCGCCCGGACGGCGCACCGTCGAATGTAGTGCGGTTCTGTTCATATGTTCTTTGTGCGGGGAAGTCGCGATGTTCACGGCCTTTAGCTCCACATTTCCTTGCTGCTTTGGAGTTTGACAGCACGACCGGTTTGGAACAAACAAGAAGCATTCCGCTTTTAGATGAATGGGATTCATGGATGAGGCGCTATCGAAACGTGCCGCCGCTGCAATTTCTGCTAGGATTTGAGGCCGCGTCACGACTTGGCAGCTTCAGCAAGGCGGCCGAGGAGCTGGGACTGTCACAGTCGGCCGTCAGCCACGAAATGCGGCTTTTGGAAGAGCGTGTCGGACAGCCCCTCTTCCTGCGCGTCGGGCGCTCCGTGCAGCTGACCGACGCCGGACGGGTCTATCAGCGCTCGGTGCGTCAGGCGCTGGATGATCTCGACGCCGCGCAGCAGAGACTTGAACCGTTCCGGCGCGCGTCAAGCGTGGTGATCTACGCCCCGCGCGACTTCGGCCGCGGCTGGCTGCTGCCCAAGCTGCGTGATCTCCTCGCCGCCTGCCCCAACTGTCAGCCGTGGCTGGACACATCCGGGGCGGACGTTGATTTCAGCTCGATGGAGGTGAGCATTGGCATTGTCCATGCCGGTGAAGCGCCACCGGGCTTGTTGTCAATCCGGCTTGCGGAAGATGTGCGCTGCCCGCTAGCTTCCAAGAATTTCGCCCCCGACCGCATGTTGACGGATACGGAAATCGCCGCGCTGCCGCTCATTCACGATGAAGGGCTTCCGGGCTGGGAAGATTACTTCGAACAAGGCGAATTGGCGCGGTCCCGTCTTCCCGGCGTGCTGGATTTCAGCGACAGCGACGCCGCGCTAATGGCGGCCGAGGCGGGGCTTGGCGTGGCGCTGGCCAGTCTGGCGCTGGCGCAGGAGGCTATTGAGGAGGGGAGACTGGTGCCGGTGAGTTCGCACAGAATGAATTCAGGAAAGTCGTGGTTTGCTGTGACCAACGCCGAGGAGCTGGAAAACCCGCATACGGCTTCGGTTTGGCGGTGGTTCGAGAGTATGGGAGGACGGCCTGAAACCTGAATTGCGCCAATAAATACGTCCGAAAAAACCGCCCCCTGAGATGCCTCCGCAACCTTTGCGCGCCTCCGATGTGGCGCTCCTTCAGAATGATGGCCGGTTGATCGTGCAGGAATGGCAAATGCGCGCCGATGCGGGGCCAGCGAAGTGCCGGCGATCTTGAGCCCTCAGAACGAACATGCTAACTTTTGAATCAGATGGGAAGACAGCATGGCCACGCCCTTCGATGCCGTCAGCACTTATTTTTTTGCCAAGGACGGAAACCGTCCTTTCCTGATGCGGCGGGCGTTTGCTGCGGGCGCCGAGTTGGAGATGGTGGTGAAGACCGATGCCATCTCGTTTCCGGGCTCGGCAAGCGGCCTGTCCGCAATCGAAGACATACTCGGACGGCGCTTCGCCAATGACATGGAGAATGTCTACACTTTCTGCCTCGCACGCCCCACCGCAGCCAACAGACGGCATTTTCCCTGTCACTGGCTGGTTGGCATGTCGGCGAAGAACAACGGTCCAATCCGGGTCGGCTGCGGACGCTATGACTGGTATTTCACCGACGACGAGCGGTGTCTTGCCGAAAGGCTCATCATCACAATCGATGTGATGCAAATCTTTCAAGCATCCGGGATCAACGCCATCATGGGCTGGCTTTCGGGTCTGCCATATCCATGGTGCACACCCGATGAAGCCATCGCAGGCATGACAGAACTTGAAGGGTTGGAGCCGATAAAGGCCTATTTGGAGCAAGTCCAGCCGATTTCACCTGACCGGTAGCCGACTCAATATCCACTGAGCTGCACTCCAATCCCAAACGTCTTTTTCCGGCCTTAACACACGCTTGCCCAGCGGGGCGCGTCAGCCAAGCTCACGAGCTTGCAACCCGTTCGGCCCGGACAGTGTCATCCGGGAGGCGGGCAGATAGGCGCGTTCACACGATGACGCGAGGGGAATGTGCGGGGAGGTTGAAGGCGGGCGGCGGGGTTGTATTTGCGCAACAAAAGGCGCACCCGAAGCGATATTAAATTAGCTCTTGATTTTTGTATCTTATTAGGATACGTTGAATTGATCAGAACTATCAGGGACAAAAGAATACATGCTCTGCGGGCAGGCCAGCATGTCAAAGGATTTCCCGGGGACATTGTGGCGCGGGCGCAGCGGCGTTTGGCGCAGTTGGATGCCGCCACTGATATCGCGGACTTGCGGGTGCCGCCGTCAAACCATCTGGAGGGATTGAGCGGTGACAGAGACGGACAATATTCGATCAGGATCAATATCCAGTGGCGGATATGTTTTATCTGGAAAGACAATGATGCCTATGACGTTGAAATCGTTGACTATCATTGAGAGAAACGCGCATGGCTGAGCTTTCACCCCGTCCGGTGCATCCCGGAGAAATCCTGCGGGAAGACTTTCTTACCGACTACCAGCTGACCGCCGGATCGCTGGCAAGGGCCCTGTTTGTGCCGCGCGACCGGATTGAAAAAATCATCCGTGAGAAGCGCGAAGTCACGGCCGACACTGCTAAGCGGCTGGCGCGCTATTTCGGCACAACGCCGCAATTCTGGATGAACCTCCAGGCGAACTATGATCTGGCGACAGTTTCGGATGAGAGCATGCAGCATATTGTGGCGCGGGCGGGTTAGCCGGCCGCCTCATACATAATCCTGCAGCGGCCGCACTTCAAAATTCCCCGCCTTCAGCGCCGCAATCGCCTCCACCGCCGCCAGCGCGCCGGAGAGGGTGGTGGAGTACGGCACCTTCTGCATGAGCGTCGCCCTGCGCAGCGATTTGCTGTCGCTCTCGGCCTTCGCGCCGTCCGTCGTGTTGAACACAAGCTGGACCTGGCGGTTGCGGATGGCGTCTTCGATGTGGGGGCGGCCTTCCAGGACCTTGTTGATTTTTTCGGCTTGGATGCCGTTTTCTTTCAGAAAATTCGCCGTGCCGGTGGTGGCCATGATTTTGAAGCCGAGCTTGGACAAAGTGTCCACGGCCGGCAGGATGCGGGCCTTGTCGCTGTCCTTGACCGAGACGAACAGCGTGCCGGAGCGCGGCAGGTCAACGCCCGCGCCAAGCTGGGCCTTGGCATAGGCCATGGCGAAGTCGCGGTCGAGGCCCATCACCTCTCCGGTCGAGCGCATCTCCGGGCCGAGCAGAATGTCAACGCCGGGGAAGCGGGCGAAGGGGAAGACGGCTTCCTTCACCGCCACATGTTTCATCTTCTTCTGATCGACCCGCTCGCCATAATGGGCGATGGCCGCGTTGTGTTTTTCCCCGGCCATAATGCGGGCGGCGATTTTGGCGATGGGAAGGCCGATGGCTTTGGCGACGAAGGGCACTGTGCGCGACGCGCGCGGGTTCACTTCGAGCACATAGACCTGCTCGTCCTTGATCGCATATTGCACATTCATCAGCCCGCCGACTTTCAACGCGCGGGCGAGCGCCGCCGTCTGCTCCTCAAGCTCGGCGACGACCTTGTCCGACAGCGTGTGGATGGGCAGCGAGCAGGCCGAGTCGCCGGAATGGATGCCGGCCTCTTCAATATGCTCCATGATGCCGCAGATGTAGACATCCTCGCCGTCGCACAGGCAGTCCACATCGACCTCGACGGCGTCGGTGAGGTAGCGGTCGAACAGAAGCGGGTTTTTGCCCAAGAGCGTGTTGATCTGGCCGGTCTTGTCGTTCGGATATTTGGCCTTGATGTCCTCGGTGACGAGGCCGGGCACGGTGTCGAGCAAATAGCTTTGCAGCATGCCCTCGTCATTGATGATCTGCATGGCGCGGCCGCCCAAAACATAGGACGGGCGCACGACGAGCGGGAAGCCAAGCTCGGAGGCGACGGTGCGCGACTGCTCGACCGAATAGGCGATGCCGTTCTGTGGCTGCGTGAGGTCGAGCTTCACCAAGAGTTTCTGGAACCGGTCGCGGTCCTCAGCCAAGTCAATCGCGTCCGGCGTGGTGCCGAGGATCGGAATGCCGGCGCGCTCCAGCGCATCCGCCAGCTTCAGCGGCGTCTGGCCGCCGAACTGCACGATGACGCCGTGCAGCGTTCCAGCCTCACGCTCAACGCGCAGGATTTCGAGCACGTCTTCGGCGGTCAGCGGGTCGAAATACAGCCGGTCGCTCGTGTCATAATCGGTGGACACGGTTTCCGGATTGCAGTTGATCATGATCGATTCATAGCCCGCCTCGCGCAGCGCGAAGGAGGCATGGCAGCAGCAATAATCGAACTCGATGCCCTGTCCGATCCGGTTAGGCCCGCCGCCGAGAATGACGACTTTCTTGGCGGACGAAACCTGCGCTTCCGACCGTGTTTCTCCCACGAACGGCGTCTCATAGGTCGAGTACATGTAAGCCGTCGGCGAGGCGAATTCGGCGGCGCATGTGTCGATGCGCTTGTAGACCGGATGGACTTTCAGCGCGTTGCGCAGCTTGGCGACTTCCGAACCGCGCTTGCCGGTGAGCGCGGCGAGACGGGCGTCGGAAAAGCCCATGCTCTTCAACATACGCAGATTTTCCGCGTCCTCCGGCAAGCCATGCTCGCGGATACGCGCTTCCATATCGATGATTTCGCGCAGCTGTTCGAGGAACCAGGGGTCGATCTTGCATGAATCGTGGATGGCCTCGTTGGTCAGGCCGAGCCGCATGGCCTGCGTGACCATGCGCAGCCGGTCCGGCGTCGGCGTGCCCAATGCGGCGCGGATGGCGTTGCGGTCGTCGCCCGTGCCGATGCCGGGGATTTCAATTTCATCGAGGCCCGTAAGGCCGGTTTCAAGCCCGCGCAGGGCTTTCTGCAGGCTCTCCTGAAACGTCCGCCCAATCGCCATGACTTCGCCGACCGACTTCATCGCCGTGGTCAGGACATTTGAGGCGCCGGGAAATTTCTCGAAGGCGAAGCGCGGGATTTTCGTCACGACGTAATCAATCGACGGCTCGAACGAGGCCGGAGTTGTCTTCTGGAATGTAATAAGGGTCGCGTCAATCTTGATCCCCCCATCTTCAAGAGGTTGCATTTCGACATTATACAATCCAATTTTAGGTATTACAATAACAATTGATTCTCTCGATCTATTGTTACTCTCAATAGAAAGATATTTTTTAGTTTTATCTCTCAAATCTTCATTGATCATCTTTAATCTATTTTCTGATACGGTTATTATAAAAGTAGACAGATCGCTGTCGGCGCGGCTATTCTTCTGAATAATATTAAGATTCTTATCTACGATGAAGGAAGAGGCATTGATGAGATTTAGCCGATTAGTTACGTGACCTATTTCGAGGCTCTGTAAATTTATTCCCCCTGCTGTGATATCATTAGCGAGTTCATCCAGTGTGTAGCCGACGGAGAGTTTGGCGGCGACTTTGGCGATGGGGAAACCGGTGGCTTTTGACGCCAAGGCGGAAGAGCGCGAGACGCGCGGGTTCATCTCGATGACGACCAAGCGCCCGTCCGCCGGGTTGACCGCGAACTGCACATTCGAACCGCCGGTCTCCACGCCGATTTCGCGCAGCACCGCGATCGAGGCGTTGCGCATGATCTGGTATTCCTTGTCGGTCAAGGTCAGCGCCGGGGCGACGGTGATCGAGTCGCCCGTGTGCACGCCCATCGGGTCGATGTTTTCGATGGAGCAGATAATGATGCAATTGTCCGCGCGGTCGCGCACGACTTCCATCTCATATTCCTTCCAGCCAAGCACCGATTCTTCGATCAGCACTTCGGTGGTCGGCGAGGCGTCGAGGCCGGAGCCGATAATGTCGAAAAACTCCGAGCGGTTATAGGCGATGCCGCCGCCGGTGCCGCCCATGGTGAAGGAGGGGCGGATAATCAGGGGCAGGCCGATCTCGTCAATGGCGCGGGCGGCGATCGCCATGGCATGGCTGATATAGCGCTGCTTGCGGTCGCTCTCGCCGACGTTCCATTCATTCTCCAGCCGGTCAAGCGCCGCGTCGAGCGCCTCGCCGGACAGCTCCTCTTTGAGCGCGGCGCGCTTGGCCTTATGCGCCTGCCGGTCAAGGTCTTTCACATCGGTGGCATTGGCGAGCATGGAGCGCGGCGTCTCCAGCCCGATCCGCTGCATCGCCTCGCGGAACAAAGCCCGGTCCTCCGCCATGTCGATGGCCTCGGCGTTCGCCCCGATCATCTCGACATTGTAGCGCTCCAGCACCCCCATGCGGCGCAAGGACAAAGCCGTGTTCAGCGCCGTCTGCCCGCCCATGGTCGGCAGCAGCGCATCCGGCCGCTCTTTGGCGATGATCTTGGCGACAATCTCCGGCGTGATCGGCTCAATATAAGTCGCGTCCGCCAGCTCCGGATCGGTCATGATGGTCGCCGGATTGGAATTGACCAGAATGACGCGGTAGCCTTCCGCCTTCAGCGCCTTGCACGCCTGCGTCCCCGAATAATCAAACTCGCAGGCCTGGCCAATAATGATCGGCCCCGCGCCGATGATGAGAATCGACTTGATGTCTGTCCGCTTGGGCATGGAGTAACTTTCAGCAATGCTTGCGCAGGAACCCAGCGTCGGAAACCGACGCGCGGGTCAGCGCTAAGGGGATACAAATGGCTAAGCGGGGGGTATAAGTGATGAAAAAGGATAGAGGAAGGGTGAAAGAGAAGCCGACATGCCGAATTCACATCGGCAGATGGGCGTATTTACCTGTCAGATGCCAGAGCCATTTGGGTCAAGCACAGCGGCTTAGATAAAGATCTCGCCGGCATTGCAAAGAGAGATTCCCCTGAATCTGCGAAAAAATGAACAACGTATGGCCTTGAAATGACCCACAAGATGCCATGTTCGCCTGTTGCAATTTGACAACATATACATTATTTCTATAAGAGCCACTTAACTTCAACGGTGAATTAGTGTTTTCGCCGCTACACAATTTACCGAAAAGCGGACATCATAAGAATCGACAAGTCAACCAGTGAGCGGGATGAAGATATGAGCGAGAGCGAAAAACTGAAGGCGAGACTTGCCAATAGGGCACAGTTAGGACTCGTTGACGTGAAATTTTGCCTTCGCAATGACCGAGATGCCACGATAGAGGTTGTCTGCCGCGATGTTAACGGCTTCTATGATGCCTTGGACGCTAAAAGCTATCAGCGGCTTGACTTTCAAGATGCGCGAGCCTAGATGAATAAAACATGAAAAACGGCCCCGCAAGGGGCCTTTTTTTTGAGACAGTCGGAGTAGGAAATGAATACTCGCAGCGCCGGTCGAGTTGTGTCAGTTTTAAAAAATGTTCAAAAAGTAAAAGATCACCTTTATTCTTTAACAGAACAAACATTTCCCGTATCCGTAGAAGAAATTCAAAGTTCCATTCAGTCAGTTTATAATATCAAAATTGACAAATTTGAACTAGATTATGAACCCTCAGACCTTCTCGGACTTCATGAAAGGTGGGAGAAAACTCAAAAATCAGTGATCGTAGTCATTCCTAGGATGGAAGTTGAAAAATCAAGATTTTATGCAACTAAAGAAATGTGCCATGTCGTAGTTGATAGGAAAGAAGATAGGTCAGTAGACGGACCAGAAGTCGTCCAGAGATTGCTTACATTGTCCAGTTTTAGACAATTCCCTGATACATTGAGCGACACGAACAGCAACCAATTAAATTCTGAAGCGCTCGCCGAAATGGCAGCCTTGGAATTTTTGTACCCCTTTGAAATGCGCGTGATCGATCGAAAAAAATGGGGTTCCAAAGTACAAACGCGCTCCGAGATAGCTCAAAAGTACAAGCTGCCAGAATTTTTGATCGATCGGGTGTTTTATAAAGAAAATTTCGAATTTTGTAGAGAAGCACTGATGAGTATTGGTCATTAGTATTTTCAAATTTGCTGCCGACGACGTTAACGTAACTCACTTTAATTTCGGACTCATCTGTGTGATTTTTTTGTTGTCCATTGGTTGCATTTAGCCCCTTGCGCTTGGCCTTATGCGCCTGCCGGTCAAGGTCCTTCACATCGGTGGCGTTGGCCAGCATCGAGCGCGGCGTCTCCAGCCCGATCCGCTTCATCGCCTCGCGGAACAAAGCCCGGTCCTCCGCCATGTCGATGGCCTCGGCGTTCGCCCCGATCATCTCGACATTGTAGCGCTCCAGCACCCCCATGCGGCGCAAGGACAAAGCCGTGT
>JANMMM010000353.1:0-6771 GCA_031373225.1 Phyllobacteriaceae bacterium
ATCGAGTGGCCAAAAGTTTCACGCCCGTCCTCATGCAGCCCGGCCTGCGCTGCGGAAATAAGGAAAGCGCCGTTCTCGATGGCTCTTGAACGAAGGAACACATGCCAGTGCGCCTCGCCAGTCTGTTTGGTGAAGGCTGCGGGGGCGGTGAGAATCTCGGCGCCCGCCATGGCCTCAGTGCGGAACAGCTGGGGAAAGCGCAGGTCGTAGCAGATGGCGAAACCGAGCCTGCCGAAGGGGAGGTCGGCGACGACCGCCTTTTCTCCCGGCGTGTAAGTCGAGGATTCGCGCCAGCTCTCGCCCTTGTCGAGATCGGCGTCGAACATGTGGATTTTGTCATATGTGGTGACGAGATCGCCGTTCGGGGCGAAGAGGAACGCGCGGTTGGCGACTTTGCCGCCGGGCAGGAGAATCGCGGTTGAGCCGATGTGCAGGAAAATGGAATGCGCCAGCGCCAGCTCGCGGGCGGCGGAGACGATGATGTCGGATTGCTCCGGCTTGAGACGCGCAAACAGCGCCTTGCGGTCGCGCTCGACCATGCCGGTCATTTCGGGCGTCTGCACATAGGACGCGCCCGTTGACGCCGCTTCGCGCACGAGTTCGCGCAGCGCCGCAGCGTTTGCCGCCGGTTCAACACCCGAGCGCATCTGGACCGCTGCTGCCTTAAACATGGTCATCAGTTTAAAGTTTCCTTCGCAAACAACAGCCCGTCCAGCTTGCCCGCCGCATCCAGCGCCAGCATCTCGTCGCAGCCGCCAAGATGTTTGCCGTGAATGAATATCTGCGGAAAGGTCTGGCGGCCGGAGCGTTCGACCATCTCATCGCGCAGCTCATTGGAATTGCCGGCGTTCAGCTCGTCGAACTCGACGTGCTTGGCCTGCAAGAGGTGGCGGGCGCGGGCGCAGTAGCCGCAGCCGTCGCGGGTGTAGATGGTGACTGGCGCCATGGTGATCTCCGTTCAGACCTTTATATAGCCGCAAGTTCGGCGGCGGAAAAGTCCCCCGCAATGACGCGTGCGAAAGTGAGGATATCCACCGAAGCAGCGCCCGCCTTGTTCAAAGCCTTGGTCGCGGCGATGACGGTGGCGCCGGTCGTGTAGACATCGTCGACCAGCACAATGCTGCGCCCGGCAACTTTGATTCGCGCCTCCTCCGGCACGTTGAACGCGCCGCGCATATTGTCCTCGCGCTCGGTTGCGCCGAGGCCGACCTGCTGTTTTGTCAGTTTGACACGGAGCAGTGCAGATGGATCGAAGGGCTTGCCAGCCTGCTTGGCGATATGTCGCGCCAGCTCGGCGGATTGGTTAAAGCGCCGCGTCAGGAAGCGGCGCGGGTGCAGCGGGATGGGCAGGATTATGTCGGCGTCGCGCAGCAGCTCGCGCCCGGCCCGGACCATCCATCCGGCCATCCAGCGGGCGAGCTCGGGATGGTCGTGATATTTCAGCGACTGCACCATGCGGCGCGGCACGCCGGAAAAACCGACTGCGGCGCGCGCTCTGCGGAACGGCGGCGGATTGGCAATGGCGTCGCCCGACAGCATGCCTTCGCCCAGATCATGCTGGAACGGCGTGCCGAGCACTTCGCAGTAGGGGCGCTCGATGAAACGGATTTTCGGCCAACACTCGCCGCAGACCGAGCCCGGCTCGGCGACGAGGTTCTGGCAGCCGAAGCAGTGCGGCGGAAACAGCGTGTCGCGGATCGCCCTTCCGAGAAATGCGCCGGATTTGTCGAAAAATCCCATATCCCCGTCCATGGCCTAATGAGGCTGCGGCTTCTATATAGCCATGGAAATTGATTGAACGCCAATGAAAGAAGCCGCCTTTGTCCGCTGAGGAAATGATTGACCGCAGGTTTGCCTCGGCGTTTCGGCGGCGCGCGCTCGCCAAAGCAAAGGGCGGCGAGGATTTCCTGCTTGCCCACGCGGCGGCAGATATTGCCGAGCGGCTGGCAGCGGTGGACCGGACATTTGGGAAGGCGGCGCTGATCGCGCCCTTCCCGGACCGGGCGGCCGGGCTTATCCTTGCGGGGAACAAGATCGGCGCGCTGGATCAGGTTTCCATGCTGGATGCGCCGGATGAGACATTGCCGCTTTTGCCGGGAAGCCTTGATCTCGTCATTTCGCTGCTTTGCCTGCATGAAACCAACGATGTTCCGGGCGCGCTGATCCAGATGAAGCGCGCCTTGAAGCCGGACGGGCTGATGCTCGCCGTCATGCCGGGCGGCGAGACGCTGAAGGAGCTGAGGTTTTCGCTGACGCAGGCGGAGACGGAAATTTACGGCGGCGCGAGCCCGAGAGTGCTGCCGTTCGCCGATGTGCGGGCGACGGGGGCGCTGTTGCAGCGCACAGGATTTGCGCTGCCGGTGACGGATGGTGAGACGCTGATTGTGCGCTATGACAATGCGTTTGGACTGATGCGCGATCTGCGGGGCATGGGGGCGCAGAATGCCTTGAATGACCGCTCCCGCAAGCCGGTTGGGCGGCGGTTTTTTCAGCGCGCGGCGGAAGTTTATGCGGAGAATTTCAGCGATGCGGACGGGCGGGTGCGGGCGACATTCTCGTTTGTCTCGCTCTCCGGCTGGGCGCCGCATGAATCGCAGCAGAAGCCGCTGAAGCCGGGTTCTGCCAAAGTTTCGCTGGCGGATTTTCTGGGCAAAATCTGATTTGGCGATTGCCGCTTGAAAAAAAGCCAGAATCAGCGAGTGTGATGCATCGGCAATCAAATGTGAGGATCAGCGCCATGGCCAAAAGTCAGATGAAGAGCAACAAGGAAACGCGCAAGCCGAAAAAGGACAAGGCAAAGCCTGCCGCTGGCGGAACGTCGTCGTTCACCACGCAGATGAAGAGCGCCACCGACGCGAACGCGCCGAAGGGCAAGAAGTAGCTGCGTGACAACGCTTCGATGAATCGAAGAGGAATCGAAATCATGTTTCGCTTTTTTCTGGGCGCGGCAGCGTTTTGTCTGTGCTTCCCGGCTTTTGCGGGCGAACCGTCGGATGTCGTCAAATATTTCTACGATAATCCTGACGAGGCATTCAACGTTGACAACAAAATGCTCGGCGCGCCCATCATCGCCGTGATGAAAGCCCATGCGGCGAACGACGAAGAGCCGTGCGTTGATTTTTCGCCGGTCATGGACGCGCAGGACTGGGATGAGGCGGAGGTGAAGGGCAGTTTGAAACTTGACGAGAAGCTGGACGGCGATGCGGCGTCGGTCGCTGCGACATTCAAACTTTTCGGTGAGGACCGGACGGTGGATTGGGCGCTGGCGAAGCAGGCTGATGGCTGGAAAGTCACGGAGATTTCTTCAAAGGTCGGCGAATGGGTCTTGTCGAAATTCGACTGCAAATAGCTGCCGGGAAGGGGATGTGAATGGGCAAGGGGCGTATTGAGGCGTTTTCGGATGGTGTGATCGCCATCATCATCACGATCATGGTGCTGGAAATCAAAGTGCCGCACGGCGAGGACTGGGAGTCGCTTATCCCGCTGATCCCGGTGTTTCTGGCCTATGTGCTGTCGTTCATCAATGTCGGCATCTACTGGAACAACCATCATCACATGTTTCAGGCGGTCAAGCACATTGAGGGGAAGGTGCTGTGGTCAAACCTGCACCTCTTGTTCTGGCTGTCGCTGATGCCGTTTTCCACCGGGTTCATGGCCGAGAACCATTTTGCGCCGATACCGGTGGCGGTCTACGCGTTTGACCTTTTGATGTGCGCCGTCGCCTACACAATTCTGGTCATGCACCTGATCGGGCATCACGGCAAAGACTCGGAGTTCGCCAAGGCGCTGGGCGGCGACTTCAAAGGCAAGGTTTCAATGATCCTCTATGTCGCCGCCATCCCGCTGGCGTTTGTCAATGAGTGGATTTCGATGGCGCTGGTGCTGATTGTGGCCGGGATCTGGTTTATCCCGGACCGGCGGTTTGAGCGGTGAAGTCCGCAGGACCCGCTGTGGTCTGTGGGGGTGGCGTGGTCCTGCTTCGCTCCTGCGGAGCTTCGCTGGTTGGGGAGCTTCATTCTGAACCTCTTATGAAGGCGGGAGGATAACGCACCCAATCCTGCGAAGCTCGAAGAGCGAAGCAGGACCAACCCACTCCCACCCGGCCGAAGCGACTATTTCGGCGCGCCCGCCGTCCAGGTCACCTGCTGATTGAACAGCGGCACGGTGGACAGCGACATTTTCGCCGAGCCGTCCTGCACCTGCCTTGAGTGTGACAGGTAGATCAGCGTGTTGTTCTTCTTGTCATAGATGCGGTTGACGACGCGCTGTTTCCAGACAAGCGAGATGCCCTCGTTGAACACTTCTTCGCCTTCCTCATCAAACGATATGTCACCGATGGTGATCGCGCCGGTCTGGCGGCAGGCGATGGAGCTGTCGGAGGGCTGTTCGAAGAAATTGCCCTTCTGGAACCGGTCGATGATGCTGCGGTCGAAATAGGAGATGTGGCAGGTCACGCCCGTCACTTTCGGGTCGGTGATCGCTTCGACGATGATGTCGTTTCCGATCCAGTCGACGCCGACCTGACCGACCTCTTCGGCGGAGGCGGGGAAAGCGAGGGCGGCGGAAGCGAAGAAAAGTGCGCGGAGCGTTTTGGACATTCAGATCCCCATGGGCTTTGGTTCAGACCGCAGATGGGAATCGAAATGAGTCAAAACAAGGATTTACGTTTCGGGACTTACAATCCGCTTCAAGACGTTCGTTTTGAACCAGAAGTGCTGTGCCACGCCGCCGAGCACATGCAGCGCGACAAGGAAGAACAGCGGCACGCGCAGGATGCCGTGCAGAAGCGCGGCAAAGCCGACGCCGCCGAACCAGAGCGCCGCGCCAGTCAGCGGCATCAGAATCATCAGGGCGTAAAGTGTGATGTGGGTGACATGGGCGACGAGCTGGAGCGCCGCGGGCTCTTCGGCTGGCGCAGCGGGCACGCCGCGCACATTGCGCAGCCAGAGCCGCCAGACGGCGAACGCCAACACTGCAAGCCCGCCCCATACGTGGGACTGTGCCGCCAAACCGCTGACAAGCGGCGTGTCGGGTGTCTTGCGGTATGTGTCCCAGGCCTCGACCATGCCTTCATGAAAGACAAACTGGCAGACAATCAGCACCGCAATCACCCAATGCAGGGCGATCTGGGCGCTGGAATAGCCGGTGCGGGTGTTGACAGTGGAAGTTGACATGGGCCTGTCCCTGCGGAAGTTTCGGTTCATCCGCCAATAGCTGCGCGGGGCGGGCCGCTCAACTTACATTTTTGTCATGTTCCCACTTTTGAAGAAACGCCTCGATGGGCAGGGCCTGCATGTCGGGAACAGACATCGCGAGCCGCTCATGCGGCCAGTCCCACCATCGCAGCGCCTGCAGCCGGGCGCGGATGGATTCCGGGAACCGCCATTTCAGGAGTTTCGCCGGGACGCCCGCAAACACCGCATAGGGGGCGACGTTTTTCGTCACCACAGCATTCGCCCCAATCACCGCGCCGTCGCCAATTGTGATTCCCGGCATGATGACCGCCCCTTGGCCGATCCAGACATCGTTGCCGATTGTCACGCGCTTACTCTGCCTGCGGGCGCGGAAGTCATGGTCGATGCCGTGGAAGAAGAAATATTCGTTCGGGCGGTAGGTGAGCTTGTGCGTGGTCAGCCGCTCCATCGGGTGCTCCAGCGCGTTGATGCGCACATTGGCGGCAATGGAGCAGAATTTGCCGATGTCGGCGTAGATCGCCTCAGAATGGCGCTCGAGATAGGTGAAATCGCCGATGTTCACATCGCGCAGCACAACGCGCTGGCCGATTTCGGTGAAAGGGCCGCAGATCACGTCCTGAAGGAGAGACGATTGATGGATGCGCGGCTTTGGATCGCGCAGGATTGGTCTGGACTTGTCGGTCATGCGGGGCATTTCGGTTTGCGATATGGGCAAAGTGCCACGGGGCGGGGCGCTGTTCAATGCCGGTCTTATCCAGCGCGCGGGCCGTGCGGCGGCCTCGGCTTCGGCGATCGTCCGCATGACCCGATCCAAAGTCAGCGGCATCGCCCGCGTGCCTGCCACGCCGTCCGGTCTTGTAATCGCGAGTGAATGCGCGCACTGTTTTTGGCGTCCGCGCATTGGTTGGCACCGCCGGGCTGCGAAGGGATTGACACATGTCCGAGTTTCCCCACGACGCATTGGAGACGATATTTCTCTCCGCCCGCTCCCGCAATGGCTGGCACGACAAGCCGGTGCCGGAAAGCCTGCTGCGCGAAATTTACGAAATTGCAAAGTTGGGCCCGACGACGATGAACAGCCAGCCGCAGCGCATCGTCTTCGTGACGACGCAGGCTGGCAAAAAGCGGCTGGAACCGGCGCTGGCCGACGGCAACCGGGTCAAGGCCATGTCGGCGCCGGTGGTGGCGATTTTCGCGTTCGATCTGCACTTCTACGAGCTGCTGCCCAAATTGTTCCCGCATTTCCCCGGCGCCAAGGACTTATTTGCCGGCAAGGACGCGCATAATCATGAGACCGCGTTCCGCAATGGCTCGCTGCAGGCCGCCTATTTCATGATCGCGGCGCGGGCCAAGGGGCTGGACTGCGGGCCGATGTCGGGCTTCGATCAGGGCAAGGTCGACGAGGCGTTCTTTCCGGATGGGCGTTTCAAAAGCAATTTCATCTGCGCCCTCGGCCACGGTACGGACGAGCGGCTTTTCGGACGCTCGCCGCGGCTGACATTCGAAGAGGCGTGCCGGATTGAGTGACCGGCGGATGGAAACACCCTAATTTTAGCTGCGGCAAAATTGCCGCACT
>JANMMM010000362.1:0-4408 GCA_031373225.1 Phyllobacteriaceae bacterium
CGGTTTTGGAAACGCCACGGCCTCTACCGGAGTTCGGCGTCAAGATCGGCATACTCACTTGGCACTGCTGCCTCGCGGACAGCCTCAAGCCATTCTTCTGAAATATCTTCAGTCAGCCCCGCCCGGCGCACGTGCCTTTTCAGCCGCTCCCATTCTTCCGCCGCCATCACCACAAGCGAGTCATGCCCGTGCTTGGTGATGACCACCGGTTCGCGCCGAGCCTTGTCGCTCAGCGCCCCAAACGCCTGCTGGAACTCGCTTGCAGAAACACGTGTGGTTTCCATGGAAAATCTCCAATTTTTACAATTTGGATATTTTAGAGATTATACTAGCGCCTTTCAATGAAAATCCGGTGTTGCCGAATGGACGTCTGCGCGATTGGGACGAACCCCTTAACCTCGTAATGCTGCACTGCAAAATAAACTTGCCGGGCGTCAAATCTGGCGATACGGTTTGGGGCTGACAAGAAAGAGGTAAAGCCCCATGCAGATCAAAACTGTCGCCATCATCGGTTCCGGCCAAATGGGCTGCGGCATCGCGCAGACGTCAGCGCTGGCGGGGATAGACGTGCTTCTCCATGACATATCAGCGGAGCGCGTTGAAAAGGGCATCGCCACCATCAGCGGCAACATGGCCCGCGCCGTCACATCCGGCAAACTGACCGAGGACGCCCGCGCGGCGGCGCTGACCCATATCAAGCCGGCGCCAGCGATGGAAGATTTGGCCGCCGCCGATCTCGTCATTGAAGCGGCGACCGAGGACGAGCCGACCAAGCGCAAAATTTACGCCGCCGTCTGCCCGGTCCTGAAGCCCGAGGCGATCCTCGCCACCAACACATCCTCAATCTCCATCACCCGTCTCGCCTCCTCCACCGACCGGCCCGAGCGTTTCATCGGCATTCATTTCATGAACCCGGTGCCGATCATGAAACTGGTCGAGCTGGTGCGCGGCATCGCCACCGACGCGCCGACGTTTGAAGCGGCCAAGGAATTCGCCCATAGGCTCGACAAGACCGTCACCGTCGCCGAAGACTTCCCCGCGTTCATCGTCAACCGCATCCTTCTGCCGATGATCAACGAGGCGATCTACACGTTGTATGAGGGCGTCGGATCGGTCGATGCGATCGACACCGCCATGAAGCTCGGCGCCAACCATCCGATGGGCCCGCTGCAGCTGGCCGATTTCATCGGCCTCGACACCTGTCTGTCGATCATGCAGGTCCTGCACGACGGCCTCGCCGATTCCAAATACCGCCCATGTCCGCTTCTGGTGAAATATGTCGAGGCGGGATGGCTGGGACGCAAGGCCGGGCGCGGGTTCTATGATTACCGCGGCGAGCACCCGGTTCCGACGCGCTAGGGGAGCAAGATCGGGGACAGTTTACTTTTTTTGCAACTGTCGGTAAAAATTTTCCAGCACCTTTGGCAAAAAAGTAAACTGTCCCCGATCTTTCCACCGAAGAGGCGGCGAACCTGACCGCGCGCTCCGATATCATGGACAAGCTCGTGGAAATCATCAAGGCGGGCGGCTGGACCCAGGCCGAAGCCGCCAAGCGCTGCTATGTCACGCAGCCGCGCATGAACGACCTGCTGCGCGGGCGGATTTCAAGGTTCTCGCTCGACGCGCTCGTCAACATAGCCGCCGCTTTGGGGCAGAAAATTCATGTCGAGCTGAAGGCGGCGTGAAACGGGCGTCAAGCCGCTTCCATGTCTGCCCGGACCTTGACGCCCAGCGCCCGCATGACGCCCAGCAGCGTGGAAAGCTTGGGGTCGCCTTCCGCGCTGAGCGCGCGATACAGCGCCTCCCGCGTGATTCCCGCCTCCTTGGCGATTTGCGTCATGCCCCGCGCGCGCGCCACCACTCCAAGCGCGTTGGCGATGTAACCGGCGTCGCCGCTTTCAAATGCATCCGTAATAAGATCAGCCTGCGCTTCCGGACTGCCAAGATATTTGGCGGCATCGAAGGGGATCGTTGTGGTTGCCATATTCAGTCCTCCAAAGTCTTCGCCAAATCCTTGGCCTTCTTGATGTCCCGGTCTTGGCTGGCCTTGTCGCCACCGCACAAAAGCATGAACAGGATTTTTCCACGCCTGACAAAATACAGGCGGTAGCCGGGACCATAATGAACTCTCATCTCGCTGACGCCTTCGCCAACCGGTTCAACGTCGCCCATCAGCCCTGATTGAAACCGCACAATGCGCTTGGCGATTATTTCTCTGGCCCGGATATCCGGCAGATTTTCCAGCCAGCTGTCAAATGCAGGGGTTTGGCGAACCTCGAACATATGTAACTTCTATACTACATGACTTTGCAAGTCAAATGTGCAGTATTAAAGTTACAAAATCTCGCACATTCGTCACCCCACCAATTTCAGCATCACCTTCGGCACAACATTCTTCCAAGCCGCCATCAGCGCCGATTTCAGCGCTGCCTCGTCCGCAAACTCCAGATAAATCTCCGTCCAGCCCTTGACGCCCCAACTGCCTGCGACCGCCGAGAAAATGTCCGGCTCGGCGGCGGCCATCACCTCCTGCTGCTCGCGCGTCAGTTTGACGACGGCGATGCGCGGGTTTTTCAAGGATGCGAAAATCGTGCCGCGCACGCGGAAGTCCGGCCTGTCGAAATGCGACTTCTCCTCCGCCTCCGGCAGTTCCAGCGCCAGCCGTCTCAGATCATCCGAATTCACGGGCCAAATCCCTTCAAGGCCGCATCGATGAAGCCGCGCGCATCCGCCCCGCCCCAGTCCGCCGGCCCGTTCATCGCCGCCGCAAGGCAGCCGTCCGGCCCGACCAGCATCGTGACCGGCAGACCAAGCACAAGTCCGCGCTTTTTCAAATCGTTGAAAAGGGCTAGCGTCGGCTCTTGATAGAATGCCAGCTTGTCCACTCCGATCTCGCTTAGGAATGCCTTCGGCTTTTCATCGGTCCCGGTATCGACATTCACCGCCGCCACCTCGAACTTATCGCTCCCGGCGCTGGACTGCAGCGTGTTCAGCGCCGGCATTTCCTCCCGGCAGGGCACGCACCAGGTCGCCCAGAGATTCAGCAGAACCGTCTTGCCCTTGAAATCGGTCAGCGTCTTCGGCTTTCCGTCCGGGCCATTGAAGGCGAGCGCGCCGAGCGACTGCGGCTCGCTGGCGGGCAGCATGGCGGCGACACCTCCCTTGGCGGCGGCGTTAAGGTTTGCGGCGAGCGCCTCGTTGAGCTTGCAGCCGCCCGCATCCGCGACCTCTGCATTGCCAGAGCCTTGCCCCTTGACGTATAGAACCGCCGCACCGGCAAACACGCCGAGAAGAAGCGCCGCAGCGACGATTTTCATCGGGTTTTTCAGTTTTGGCGTCTCGGTTTCGGTCATTTAATCACTCCGTCAGCGGAACCATAGCATGTCAGACAAGAAGACGGGCAACGAAATGTGGGGCGGCCGTTTCGCCGCCGGCCCATCCGCCATCATGGAGGAAATCAACGCCTCCATCGGCTTCGACCGCAAACTCTATGCCCAGGACATCGCCGGCTCCCTCGCCCACGCGCTGATGCTGATGAAACAAGGCATCATTGCGGAAGCCGACCATCAACAAATCGAGACCGGACTTCACACTGTCTTGAGCGAAATCGAGAGCGGCAAGTTCGAATTCTCCCGCCAGCGCGAGGACATTCACATGAATGTTGAAGCCCGTCTCGCCGAACTCATCGGCCCCGCCGCCGGACGCCTGCACACAGCGCGTTCGCGCAACGATCAGGTGGCGGTGGATTTCAGGCTTTGGGTCAAGCAAGAGGCCGGCAAATGCGCGGAAGCCTTGAAGGCCTTGATTTCAACTCTGCTGGAAAAGGCCGAGACGCACGCCGCCTCGGTCATGCCCGGCTTCACCCATCTGCAAAGCGCCCAGCCCGTCACCTTCGGCCATCACCTGATGGCCTATGTCGAGATGTTCGGCCGCGACCTTTCCAGATTCCGGGACGCCATCGAGCGCATGGACGAATCGCCGCTCGGTGCGGCGGCATTGGCCGGCACCGGTTTTCCCATTGACAGGCACATGACGGCCAAAGCCCTCGGCTTCCGCGAGCCGACGCGCAACTCCATCGATTCCGTCTCCGACCGCGACTATGCGCTGGAATTCCTCGCCGCGTCCGCGATCACCGCGACTCATCTCTCCCGCTTTGCCGAGGAGATCGTCATCTGGTCGACGCCACAGTTCAACTTCATCCGCCTGTCCGACGCCTTCTCCACCGGCTCGTCCATCATGCCGCAGAAGAAAAACCCCGACGCCGCCGAACTTGTGCGCGCCAAGACTGGCCGCATCACCGGCTCTCTGGTGGCGCTGTTGACAGTTATGAAGGGCCTGCCGCTGTCCTATTCCAAGGACATGCAGGAGGACAAGGAAGCCGTCTTCGACGCCGCCGAGACGCTGGAAC
>JANMMM010000136.1:0-1925 GCA_031373225.1 Phyllobacteriaceae bacterium
CAGATCATCCAGAATTATCGCGGTGCGCGTTTTCCAACGCCGGCGCAGATCCGGCGCGCGATCGATGAGGTTGCGCCGGTTGAAGCGCCGATCGAAGGGCCAAAATATCCCGAGTGGCAACCGGACGCCCTTGCCAAGGCGGATGGTCTGATCATGTCGGAGATGGGCCGCAAGGCAGCGCGGGAGGGCTGGATACTCAGCTTGCACGACTACTGCCGGAAGAATGGAAATCTCCCGCCGTACACTGAAGTCAACCGCCTCAAGGAAATGGCGCGCGGCTTTGATGAGGCCTACGCGACATGCTGCCGTGGCCAGGGCGGCGCGCTGAATGACTCTCTTCGCAGGCTCGGAGACACGTTCATTGCGAAGCGAGAGAAGTACGCGGCTATGGCGGAGGATGGAGTCGTATGACCTGCACCCACGACGACATCGTCTATCAGCAGCGCATCATCATCCGCGACCTCAACATCGCTGAGGACATGATTGCCCGGCATGAGAAGAGCACCAACGGCAACATTTACAGGTTCGCTTCGGCTTGGCGCGATGTCAAAGCCGCGCTGATCAAGGACTACGAGCGCATTACGAAACAGGTCACTTGGCCGAGGGCACGATGAAATCAATCCGCCGTTTCCTCTGCCGCTGGCTCTGCCTTCACGACACGAAGCACGTTCAATGGGCGGGCAAGTACGAGGTTGTCGAATGCCCTCACTGCGGGCTTGTCAGCTTTGTCGATCATGAAGTGCAAGTCGTGGAGTTCAGGACGTGAAGCAGACCGGCATCATCCTGAAAAACATGAAGCTCAAGGACGGCAAGCTGGAGCCGGTCATCCGCTATCGCGATGCGTCGCACCGGATTGCTGTTCGCAAGTCCAAGCGGGTCCGCGTCGTTAAAAAAGGTAAGGCCGTCAGCACATGAAATTTTACGCAAAGCGCCCGCCTTACGACGAAAGATGCTCATGGTGGTTTCTCTTAACGGGAGTGTCGCGATGCGATGTGTGGCTGACACCCTATCGTCCGTTTGTGCACGTGTGGCTCTACAGGCCAACCGACAAATCGGCACGGTATTCGAGAGACTACCGCAAGCCGTGGCTGCGTTGGCCACATGATGTGCGCGTCGTTAAAAAAGGCAAGGCATGATCTATTTTTGCTACTACACCGAGCCGAAGCGCGAAAAGTCTGTAGCCCACGCTATGAAGAGGCGCGGCTATGAAACATTCGTTCCGATGGAAACGCGCGTTGTGTTCCGCCGGCAAGCCAAGCGCCGGGAGAAAAAGCCGGTTGATGTGCTCTACCCCATGTTCGTGGGCTACATGTTCGTCGGGTTTGAAGACGGGTGCGAACACCAATGGCCGGAGCCCGTGCACAGGTTCGCGGCTGTTCTATCGGCCGTCAAAGGGGCGGGCGGCGTGGTTTGTTTCACGCAGAAGGCCATCGACAAACTGAAGGAGATGGAAAAGCAGAGCGTCCCCCACGTTATGGCGGCACACATGCGCAAGTCCTTCGCGGCTGGAGAGATGGTCTACGTTGTCCGCGGCCCGAACCGCGACATCAAGGCGAAAGTGGCAATCGAGGAAATCAAGGGCAGCAAGGCGCGGCTTATGCTCATGTACTTCGGGGCGCTACGTGGTGTAGATGTTCCACTAGAGGCGCTGGAGGCGGCATGACACCAGAAGAACGCGCAGAGATAGTCGCCCGGCAACTGGACGCCGAACACGTGACCGTTCATTTTCGCGACGACGACAACAAAATCTACCGCAAGACATTCCAAGTCTCGGCCATCATTGCCGCCGCCATCAGTGAGGCCGTGGCGGAGGAGAGGGAAGCGAGCGCCGGGTTGGCCGATGCGCTTGCGGCCGAGCGGGTAAAGAACGGTAACAACCATGAAGTGCTGATCGCGATGCAACTAGCCGCCGCCATCCGCGCCCG
>JANMMM010000137.1:0-32417 GCA_031373225.1 Phyllobacteriaceae bacterium
AACAGCGCCCCATGCGCCAGCCCGGGCAAAAAGCCGTGACAGGGCGTGTGGCGAGCCCACACCCATTAGGTTAGTTCCATACGGCAGGACCACACGCCCTGGACTTCCCTCAATGACCAGACCGGAAACGGGGCGTGGTGACGGGCAGGCGCGCCAATTGTCCGATGCAGACTTGATTTTCGCTCGGCAAACCTCGATATGCGCTGCAACTCATTGAACCATTGATCGGAACAGGCCCATGAACACAATGTCCGGGGACGAACTCTTTGACAATCCCGAGTATGAGCCGGAGCTCGAAGATGAAATGGAATCTGAACTTTCCGAGCAGGAGCGCATCGTTGCGGCGATGGAAAAGCTCATCGCCGAAAATGCCGGGCTGAAAGACAAGTCGCTGCGCCTCGCCGCCGAAATGGAGAATCTGCGGATGCGCACCGCGCGCGATGTGCGCGATGCCAAGGCCTATTCGGTCTCCGGCTTTGCCCGCGACACGCTCGCGGTAGCCGACAATCTGCGCCGCGCGCTCGACAGCCTGCCTCCGGAATCACGCCAGAGCCATGACAAGGGGCTGCTCAACCTCATTGAAGGCGTCGAATTGACCGAACGCTCGCTGATCGCCTCGCTGGAGCGGCACGGCGTGCGCAAGCTTGAGCCGGAAGGGCAGAAGTTCGACCCGAATTTCCATCAGGCCATGTTCGAAGTGCCAAACCCGGATGTGCCGAACAACACGGTCGTGCAGGTCGTGCAGGCCGGCTACGTCATCGGCGAGCGCGTCCTGCGCCCTGCCATGGTCGGCGTCGCCAAGGGCGGGCCGAAGCTGGCGGAGGTCAAGGCCTCGCCTGATGCCGATACCAGCGAAGCATAAGGACGCCGTTCTCAGGGCCCCGCGAATCATCTAGAAGCGGCGCATGGTCTTCGGCTTCCTCCGCACCGCCCTGAAAAAAGCGCCGCCGCTCAATATGGAGCGACCGCATGAGGTCGCGGGCCGCACGCTGCCGCTTCGCATCATCGAAAATGCCCGCGCCAAGCGCCTGACCTTGCGTATCGACACCGGCGGCAGAGGCCTTCGTGTCACCGTGCCGACGGGCAGCGCCATGCGCGACATTGACGAGTTCATCCTGCGCCATCAGGGCTGGCTGGAGGCCAAGCTCGATAAATATCCCGACCGGCCAAAACTGCGCCCCGGCGTCAAACTGCCGGTGCGCGGCGTCAACCATATGATCGCGCACGAGCCGACCAAGCGCGGCGCGGTGGAGCAGGGTTTTGACGAGGACGGCGCCTATCTCATCATCCACGGCGACCGCGCCCATCTGGGGCGGCGGCTGACGGATTTTCTCAAGCGCGAGGCCAAACGCGACATCGAGCCGATGGCGCTGGCGCTCGCCGCGCAGACCGGCCGGAAGGTCAAGACGATCCGCTTCAAAGACACATCAAGCCGCTGGGGCTCCTGCACCTCTGACGGCAACCTCGCCTTCTCCTGGCGCATCATGATGGCCCCAAAGCCGGTAATCGCTTATCTCGTCGCGCACGAGGTGGCGCACCTCACTGAAATGAACCACGGCCCGAAATTCTGGAAGCTGACCCGCGAACTGTGCCCGGACATAGAGCGCGCCAAGGCCTGGCTGAAGCGCAACGGGTCCGCGCTGCAGGCGATCGAGTTTTAGCCGCTGTCCATTTTATGAATATCGCACAAGTGTCTTAAGGGCCGTTGCCTGCGCCCGTCTATGACATGCGCCGGATTGCCCCGCGCCGCGCATTTGTCTTGTCTCGCCGCAGCCAGTCCTTCCCGGCCTGGCCTCACTGGACAGGAGATTGAAATGACAAATGGACTTCTGAGAACAGCCGCCGCATTGGCCGCCTGTTTCATGGCAGGCGCGTCCACCTCTGGTCAGGCGGCGGGCGAAAGCGGGCTGAAACAGGCCAAAATCATCATCGAGCACAATGCCACCGACAATGACACCGGCTTTCAAGCCTTTGTCGACGCCGACGGCTGGGAAAAGCTGGAGATTATCGGCCCCAAAGGCTTGGTCGCCGAGTTTCAGGGCCGCGATGCGGTGGGCGAGCTTGGCATGACCGAGCTTTTCATGGAATCGCATGAGCCGGAAAATGTCAAAATGCCGATTGTCGAGCTTCTCGCCAAAATGCCGGCGGGAAATTACGAGTTCCGCGCTGCGGCGTCGAAACTCGGCGGACAGAGCGGCGTGATGACCGGCAAGGCGCTGCTGACCCACAAGATACCGGCGGGCGTGAAACTGATTGAACCTGCTAAAGACGCCATAGTGCCGCGAGCGGACCTCAAGATGCGCTGGCAAGGCACCGGCAAGGCGCTGGACGGCTCTGACATCAAGCTGATTTCCTACCAGCTCATCGTCGAAAAAGTTGAGGAGCCGCATCCAAACATGATCGGCAAGCGCGGCCTAAGCATGCATCTGCCCGCGTCCGTGACGGAAATGACGGTGCCGGCGGCCGTTCTGGAAGCGGGGGCGGAATATAAATGGGAAGTGCTGGCCATTGAGGAAAGCGGCAACCAGACGCTGACCGAGGGCACATTCAAAACACAATGATACTGTGTCATCAGTTTGGGAGAAATGCGCGATGAAACAGATCTACGGGTTTTCGGCTTTGGCTTTGGCGCTGTTCGGCACGCTTGTGGCGGTTGAAAACCTGCAAAGCGCCGAACCGTTCGAACTGGCGAATTTTGCCATCGACCTGTTCGAAAAGGCGCTGCTGGTTCTGGCCGTCGCCGCGACTGCCTATGTCGCGCTTGAAACGCGCGGCATCAGGCGCGAGCGGGTTGATCTTCTCAACGACCTGTCCCGCGTCAGAAGTGAAAGCGACCGCTGGCGGGCGGCGGCGCGGGTGCATATTGACGGGCTGGGACGGGCCATCAAAGACCAGTTCGAGGCTTGGAAACTGAGTGACAGCGAAGCGGATATCGCGCTGCTGATGCTCAAAGGCCTGACACAGAAAGAAATCGCCCATCTGCGCGGCTCGGAAGAATCTACCGTGCGCCAGCAGGCGGCGGCTGTGTACCGCAAATCGGGGCTTGCAAACCGGTCGGAGCTTGGGGCGTATTTTCTCGAAGATTTGCTGGCGCCGGATGAGGGAAAGGCAGCGGAAGCGCCGCAAAGGCTGGAGATTGTGCGGACGTTGAAAAACCAGAGTTGAACAGGTTTTGCAGACTCCTGACGAACTTGGGCCAAGACGCGAATCTAGACGCGCCCGATCAACAGCATGTGCCGTCCGCTCATTTGGACGCTGGTCTAAAAACCGAGAGCGTTGAAATCACTTGTCTAAAAGGCAAATCATCCCCATATTATTTTCAGCTTTGCTGCAGCCCCGCCAGCGCGCTCTGAATTCCAGACACCAGTCGGGGCAAAACGTGAGGAAACTTATGTCTGACTACCGCAACACTCCGCTTCGGACCGGCGCAAACACGCAGGCCGCCGGTTATATCGATGAGGGCCTGCGCGCCCATATGCTGCGTGTTTACAATCTGATGGCCATCGGCCTTGCCATCACCGGCATCGCCGCGCTTGGCACGGCTGCGTTGGCGCAGAGCAATCCCGCTTTCGCCCAGCTGATCTATGTCAGCCCGTTGAAATGGGTGGTGATGCTCGCCCCGCTGGCGCTGGTGTTCTTCCTAAGCTTCCGCATTCATTCGATGAGCGTTTCAACGGCGCAGACAACCTTCTGGGGCTATGCGGCCCTGCTCGGTGTTTCGCTGTCGTCGATCTTCCTCGTCTACACGGGCGCGAGCATCACGCAGACCTTCTTCATCACCGCCACGACGTTCGGCGCGATGTCTCTCTATGGCTACACAACCAAGAAGGACATTTCGAGCTGGGGCTCGTTCCTGTTCATGGGTCTGATCGGCCTGATCATCGCCTCCATCGTCAACATTTTCATGGCTTCCTCGGCCCTGAGCTTTGCGATCTCGGCGATCGGCGTTCTCGTGTTCACCGGCCTCACCGCCTATGACACGCAAAAGATCAAGGAAAGCTACTTCGAGGGCGACGATTCCGACACAGCCGGCCGCAAGGCGATCATCGGCGCGCTGGAACTCTATCTCGATTTCGTCAACCTGTTCCTGATGCTGCTGCGCCTCTTGGGCAACCGCGAATAACAGCTGCTCAATTTCGGAAAAGGGCGGTCTTCGGGCCGCCCTTTTTGTTTGCGCGCACGCGATGTTCGGCTAATCTGCCCTTCGGAGATCAGCATGCACATTCGCCCCGCCACACTGAACGACATTGCCGACATGACGCTCATCTACGAGCATGCCGTGCTGCATGGCACCGGCTCGTATGAGCTGGAGCCGCCGGACGCCAAAGAGCTTGGCCGCCGCTTTTCGCATTTCACTGCCAACGGCTTTCCGTGGATTGTGGCGGAGGAGGACGGCATGGCGCTGGGCTATGCCTATGCCTCACCCTTCCGCACCCGTCCCGGCTACCGCTGGCTGATCGAGGATTCGGTCTATGTCGCGCCGGAAGCCAAGGGCAAAGGCATTGGCAAGGCGCTGCTTTTAAAGCTGCTGGAGGAATGCGAAAAGCTCGGCTTTCACCAGATGGTCGCGGTTATCGGCGATGGACAGGGCAACAAGGGATCCATTGCTCTGCATGAGAGCCTCGGCTTCAAGCATTGTGGCAAAATTGACGGCTCCGGCTTCAAGCTGGGCCGCTGGGTCGACACGGTGTTCATGCAATATGAGCTGAACGGCGGGGCGGGCAGACTGCCAGATCAGGACAAGTTCCCGTCGAGCGACTGGAAGGGTCTGTAAACTCAGCCGCGCCCGATGAACGGCATCTTCGTCGCCATAACCGTCATGAACTGCACATTGGCATCAAGCGGCAGCGAGGCCATGTAGAGGACGGTCTTGGCGACAATCTCCACATCCATCACCGGCTCGACCGCCAGATTTCCATCCGCCTGCGGCACGCCCTTTTGCATCGCCGCCGTCATGTCGCTGGCGGCATTGCCGATGTCTATCTGGCCCACCGCAATGTCATATTTGCGCCCGTCCAGCGAACCGGAGCGTGTAAGGCCGGTGACGGCATGTTTGGTTGACGTGTAGGGCGCGGAGTTCGGCCTTGGCACATGCGCCGAGATCGAGCCATTGTTGATGATCCGCCCGCCGCGCGGCGTCTGTGCCTTCATCAGGCGGAACGCGCTCTGCATACAGTAGAACACGCCGGAAAGGTTCGTGTTGACGACCCCCTGCCATTGCTCGGGCGTCAGGTCTTCAAACAGGATGGTTCCGGGCGCGCCCGTGCCGGCATTGTTGAAAAGCACATCGAGCCGGCCATGCTTCGCCTCAATCGCGGTAAACAGCGCGGTGACAGACGCGGGATCCGTGACATCGGTTGAAACACTGAGCGTGCCCGGGCCGATCTCGGCAGCAACGGCTTCAAGCGCCTCCTTGCGCCGGCCAGCCAGAACAACGGCATAACCCTCGCGGCCAAATGATTTGGCCACGGCTTTGCCAATGCCGGATCCGGCGCCGGTGACGAGGGCGGTCTTCATGTTTCCACCAGCCTCAGGCCTTTTTCAAACACTGAAAGCACCGCGCCGAGCTCGTGGCCGCGCTTCAGGATCACGCCGCTGGAGGAAATGACACTGAACGCGCCCTGCTTGCGGGCGAGCTTCGGATTCTTCTCTATCCGGTACAGCGGATATTCGCTGGCGCGGCGGCGGAACACAGAGAAAATGGCGCGATCGGCCAGCGCGTCGATGGCATAGTCGCGCCATTCGCCGCCGCCAACCATGCGCGAATAGATCTGAAAGATGCGGTCAAGTTCGCGCCGGTCAAACATGACTGGCATCGGAGGCGCATATCGCGGCAGCGAGATGACATCTGCCAGCGCGCTGCCGTCAATTTGGCCCTCCGCCGCCTCATCCATGCCGGAAAAACTCCAGCGATCGCTTCAAAATATCCATGAAAATCAATGTGTGCCGGGTATTTGTATTTTGCAAGCTTTTTGGCGTGCGCTCATGATTTCAGGTTAAACCTTACCTAAGGTCAATCACGGGAGATGAAATCGGTATTATATGGTGATGGTTCCGCCGCAAACCTGCCGCAATTTGGTCAAATCCGCGCCTGAATCCGGCGCGACCTTAATGACGCTTTCAAGAATGGCCCGGTTGGAAGGTTGCTTCGAACCCCAAGCCCCCCGCCCTCGAGGGATCCTGACAATCGGGTCAACCACTCTTGGAAAGCACCCCTTAGATTAAAGCCGGACGTTCGTCCGGCTTTTTTTTGGCTTGGCCTCAAGCGCCGGGGTGACTGACAATGACCGCGCCCAAAATTTCGCCGGGAGCGCCGCCTTTTGACACTTTCTGCAGCAGAATGGCGCAGCCTTGTCCCTTTTTCGGCGCATATTCAGAGCCGGGCAGCTCAACCGTCAGCGCCTTGCCCTTCCACATGCCGATCGTCTGAACGCCTTGCACGGCGTTCCGGTAGTTGACCGTTGATCCGGCATTTTCGCCGCGCTCTATCGGGACATTCTGCGACTTGTCAAAGGTGACCAGCACAAGGTTGGCCGATCCATCGCCACCTCCCGCCGTCACAACAAGGTTGCCGTCGGAGACTTTGGCGTCCAACGACACCGGCAAACTGCCGCTGAGCGCCGAAGCGATGGATTGGCGGAAGGTGGAATTCTTCGCCACTGTGTCGCCGTTGACGATGATCTGCGGCGTGTAGACGCCGCGCTCGCCAATGCCGCGCGCATAGGCGCGCTGGCGGGATGTGGCCTCCGACGATGAGAACGTGTCTTTCCAGCCAAGATAGTCCCAATAGTCGACGTGCCAAGCGAGGCCGATAACGCCGTTCTGCTCAATGACCTCACCGAACACCTTGTCGGCGGGGGGGCAGGACGAGCAGCCCTGGCTGGTGAAGAGTTCGACGACGCCTTTGACTTCGCCGGCGTGGACGGGGGTGAGCGTGAAAGCTGCGCAGGAGAGCATGGCGGCAATTGCTGATGACAGACGCATTGTGTGTGATCCAATTTCGATTTCGTGCAAAAAATACCGCCAAGTTGTTTCAAGAGGAAGTCACGTTAGGGTGAGAGACTGGTGAGGGCTGGCCGAAGCTAATTCAAACGCCGCTTGACTCAATACCTACTGGTTGGTATGTGTTAAGCATGTCCCTGCCCCGGCACCAGTCCAAAACCAAATTTCTCGACGCCGCGCTCGCGCTCGTGCGCATGAAGGGCTATGCCGCCACCACGATTGACGATGTCTGCCAGAGAGCCGAACTGACCAAGGGATCCTTCTTTCATCATTTCAACGGCAAAGAAGAGCTGGCCGTTCAAGCGGCTGCGCACTGGAGTGCGGTGACCGGCGGCCTGTTTGCGCTCGCCCCCTATGTAAGGCTGGCAGACCCGCTCGACCGAGTGCTCGGCTATGTGGATTTCCGCAAGGCGATCATTCAGGGCGAAGTGCCAGAGTTCACCTGCTTTGTCGGCACGATGGCGCAGGAGATACATCAGACTAATCCCGCCATCCGTCAGGCCTGCGACACCAGCATCCGCGAGCATGCGGCGCGGGTGGAAGCGGATATTGCACTCGCCATGCAACAGCATGACATGAAGGCGGACTTCACCGCCAAGAGCCTGGCGCTTTACACCCAAGCCGTGCTGCAGGGCGCGTTTATTCTGGCAAAGGCGGAAAACGGCCGGGAAACCGCCAAAGAATGCATTGATCATTTGCGGCGCTACATCGAAATGCTGTTTCGGCGGCGTTAAACCAAGGGAGGAGAATGAGCATGGCCGTTCAACACTACCAAGGCGGATGCCAATGCGGCGCGGTGCGCTTTGAGGCCGACGCTGATCTCGACAGCACCGTGACCTGCAACTGCTCGCGCTGCCAGCGGCTCGGCTCAGTTTTGTCATTCACCCCGAAGGACAAATTCACGCTTTTGTCGGGCGAGGATAACCTCACCGAGTATCTCTTCAACAAGCGCCACATCCGGCATCAGTTCTGCAAGACCTGCGGCATCGAGAGTTTCGCCTACGCCGCCGCGCCGGACGGCACGCCGATGGCGGCCGTCAACGCCAACTGCCTGGACGGCGTCGAGCCGCGAGAGCTCAAGTCCCATCATTATGACGGGCGGAACATCTGACTGTAAACGGAGGAGTGAAGATCATGGCCAATAAATTCGTCTGGTACGATGTCATGACGACAGACGTCAAAGCCGCCGAGAAATTCTATTCAGCCGTCATGGGCTGGAAAATGGCGGATTCCGGCATGCCGGGCGCTGTCTACACGCTGATTTCAAACGGCGATATTCAGGTGGGCGGCGTCATGCCGGTTCCGGACGGCGCCAAGGGCATGCCGCCTGTGTGGATGGGCTATATTGGCGTGTCCGACGTGGACGAATATGCCAAAAAGGTCGAAGCGGCGGGCGGCAAAATCTGGAAGGAGCCGCAGGACATTCCCGGCGTCGGCCGCTTCGCCGTCGCCGCCGATCCGCAAGGCGCGGGATTTATCCTGTTTAAGGGCAATCTGGACGTTGCGCCCGCCGCCGCGCCCTTCATGGAAAAGGGCCATATCGGCTGGCACGAGCTACACTGCGGCAATCTGGACGAAGCTTGGGCCTTCTATTCCGGCCTGTTCGGCTGGCAGAAGGGATTTGCCCATGACATGGGCCCGGAATGGGGCCTCTACCAGACATTTGGCGAAACCGGCGAAGGCTTGGGGCTGGGTGGCATGATGAAGAAAATGGACTCGTCACCCATGCCGCACTGGACCTACTATTTCAGCGTCGGCGACATTGAAGCGGGAGCGCAACGCGTCAAGGACAATGGCGGCGCGGTGGTGATGGAGCCGCATGAAGTGCCAGGCGGCACATGGATCGCCCCTTGCATCGACCCTCAGGGCGCGCATTTCGCGCTGATCGGCAACAAGGTTTGAAACAACAGGAGGACTAAATGGCTTATATCGAAGCAATGGTTGCCGCCGTTCCGACGGAAAACAAAGCGGCCTATCTCGACTATGCGCGCGAGGTCGGCGGGCTTTTCAAACAACATGGCGCGCTGGCGACGACGGACTGCTGGGGCAGCGACGTACCGGAAGGCAAGCTGACCTCGTTTCCTCTGTCAGTGAAATGCGAACCCGGTGAGACCGTGGCAATCGGCTGGATCACATGGCCTTCAAAAGAGGCGCGGGCGGCGGCTTGGGAATCGCTGATGAAGGAGCCGAGGATGCAGCCCGGGGCCATGAAAATGCCGTTTGATGGCAAGCGCATGATCTACGGCGCGTTTGAAGTCCTTCTCGAACTCTGACGAGCGCGGGCACCCGCGAAAACAGCGCGGCTGACTGAAAGGAGTCACAAAATGCCCAACGGAAAAATCGATGTGGAGAATCCCAACTCACCCGGCAGGACCTACCGCGTGGACAAGGGCAAGTTTCTGGCCATGCGCAAAGCGGTGTTGAAAGTTCTGCCCCCCTCTGCGCCAGGCATGACTCCTGCGGAAATCCAGATAGCCGTGCTTCCGCATCTGCCGCAGGGGATTTTCCCAGGCGGCGAGAAGGCGGGCTGGTGGATGAAATCCGCGCAGTTGGACCTGGAGGCGAAAAGCGTCATCGTCCGGGCAACAAAACCGCCAGTGCGGCTCTGGAAGGCCTGAGCCGAATTGGCTATCGTCATCGGCGGAGTTAGGCGGCAGTCGTCAGCTACCCAACCTGCGGGCGCAACACATGCATGATGCCAAAGCTGAACCGGTCTTTGACGGGCACAATGACGTGCTTCTGCGCCTGTTCAACAAGCACAGAGCGGGTGTCGAACATGATTTTATCAATGGAGACAATGAAGGCCATCTCGATTTGCCGCGCATGAGAACAGGGGGATTTGGGGGCGGCATGTTTGCGGTGTATATTCCCTCGGTCGCCAACTCCATCTCACTTGATGATAAGATGCAGGGCGAAAGTTACGATGTGCCGCTCTCACAGCTGATCAGGTCCCACGAAGCTTTGCCCAAAGCGCTGGCAATGGCTGCGATCCTGTTTCGCATCGAGCGCGCTTCGGCTGGAGCGTTCAAAGTGTGCCGCACTGCGCCGGAGGTCCGCGCCTGTTTCGCCTCAGGAATCGTCGCGGCGGTTCTGCATTTGGAGGGCGCGGAAGTGATCGGCAAGGATTTGCACGGGCTTGAAGTGCTTTATCAGGCGGGCCTGCGCTCGCTTGGCCCCGTCTGGAGCCGACCGACAATTTTTGGCCATGGCGTGCCGTTCCGCTATCCAAGCACCGGGGACACCGGTCCCGGTCTCACCGACACGGGCAAAGCGCTGATCCGGGCCTGTGATGGGCTAGGTGTCGCCATTGACCTGTCGCACCTGAATGAAAAGGGCTTCTGGGATGTGGCGAAGATCAGCCGCAGGCCGCTGATTGCCACACATTCAAACGCGCACGCGGTCTGTCCGCATTCCCGTAACCTCACAGACCGCCAGCTTGATGCCATACGGGACACCGGGGGCATCGCCGGGCTGAACTTCGCCACCTGCTTCCTGCGCCCCGACGGACAGCGGAGCGCGGACACACCCGTCGAACTGATGCTGCGCCATCTTGACCATCTCATTGCGAAGCTGGGCATTGACCATGTCGGCTTCGGCTCGGATTTCGACGGCGCCTTGATTCCAGCGGCAATCAAGGACGTCACCGGGCTGCCGACTCTTCAAGCCGCCCTGCGCGCTCACGGCTATGATGACGAGGCGCTTCGCAAGCTCTGCCGGGACAATTGGATCAGCGCGCTTGAAACGGCGTGGGCTTAAAACGGAGCACATCCATGCACGAGATTAAAGCTCAAGGAATCAGCGTCCGCTTCAACCCATTGGGCGGCGTCATCGATGACGTGGCCATTCAAGCCGGCGGCATCACGCTGCATCCGATGCACCGCGCGCCATGGCTCGCGTTGGGTGAGGCCGTTGCGGACAGTGTCGCGCCGGTGGAGCGGAAGCTTGCGGGCGATTTTTTCTGCGCGCCGTTCGGCCGCAGCGCGCCCGATGTCCCGATTCACGGCCCCGCCGCAAACGGGGAGTGGCGCAATGAGAGCCAATCCACCTCTTCCGACGGCGGTGTGACGGCGCGCTATGAACTGCGCGAAACCATCCATGGCGCGCGTCTGGCAAAGGAAATCATTCTGCGCCCCGGTCAGCCTATCGTCTATCAGCGGCATGTGTTTGAAGGCGGCGCGGGGCATATTCCTGTCGCGCATCACGCCATGGTGCATGTGCCGGGCGGCGCGGCGCTGAGTTTTTCTCCCAAGGCGTTTGGCCGCACCACCAACAGTCCGCTCGAACCCGACCCCGCGCGCGGCCGCTCGCTGCTCAAATATCCGCAGCTAATTGAAACGCTGGCACAGGTGGCGCTGGCGGACGGCGGCGCGGTGGACGCGTCTTTCTATCCGTTCGCTGATCGCCATGAGGATTTCATTGCGCTGGTTGAGGCTGAAGGTGCCGCCATCGGCTGGTCTGCGGCTTTGGCCGCAAGAGACGGGTTCCTGTTTTTCGCTGTCAAAGACGCCGCCGCCCTGCCGGAGACGCTGCTCTGGATGAGCAATGGCGGCCGCGAATACGCGCCGTGGTCGGGGCGGCATAAGGCCGTGCTCGGCATTGAGGAGGCGGCGACAAGCTTCCACGCCAATGGCGAGCGCGCGGGTGGAACCGACGCAGCCCGGGCGACGGGTGTGGAGCTGGGCGGCAAGCATGTGATCCGCTATGCTTTCGGCGCGATTGCTGCGCCGGATGGATGGACGCGCGTTGCGGATATTCAAGCCGAAAACGGGGTGCTTAAGCTGACAGATGCAAGCGGGGCGGCCGTGGCGGTCAGCTTTGACAATGGTTTTTTCGACGAGACAAAGTGAGAAGACTGAACATTCTTGGTTTATGGATTTCTCGACTCTTCGCCGGATTTGTGCGAACTCCCGCGCCATGAAATCCCTGATCAAAATCTGCGGCCTCTCGACGCCCGAAACCGTTTCGGCGGCGCTGGCCACTGGGGCGGACATGGTCGGGTTCATCTTCTTCCCGAAAAGCCCGCGCAATGTCAGCGTTGAACAGGCGGCGCGGTTGCGGCATGCGGCGGTTGGCCGCGCCACGGCGGTTGCGGTGAGCGTGGATGCGTCCGATGCGGGGCTGGACGCCATTGTCTTGGGCATGAAGCCGGACATGCTGCAATTGCACGGGCATGAAACTCCTGAACGGGTGCGGGAGGTCAAGGCGCGGTTTGGGCTGCCGGTGATGAAGGCCATTTCCATCCGCGAGCGCGCCGACCTTGACCAGATCGCCCCTTTTATCGGCATTGCCGACAAGTTCCTGCTCGACGCCAAAGCCCCGCAAGGCTCCGAACTGCCTGGCGGCAACGGCGTTTCGTTTGACTGGGCGCTGCTGTCCGCGCTTGACCCCGGTCTGGATTACATGCTTTCGGGAGGGCTGAACGCCGGCAATGTCGCCGAGGCGCTGCGCGTCACGCATGCGCCGGGGCTGGATGTGTCGTCGGGCGTCGAACGCGCGCCGGGAGTGAAGGACATCGCCCTGATAAAGAAGTTTTTTGCCGCCACAGCGGCAGCTGGAGAGAAGTCTTGAACAAGCCGGTTGAACCCAATTCCTTCCGCACCGGTCCTGACGAGCAGGGCATGTTCGGCATTTTCGGCGGACGGTTTGTGGCCGAAACGCTGATGCCGCTCATTCTCGAACTGCAACAGGCCTATACTGACGCCAAGAATGATCCGGCGTTCAAGGCCGAGCTGGAGCACCTCAACACCCATTACACCGGCCGCCCTTCGCCGCTGTATTTCGCCGAGCGGCTTACGCAGCATCTTCGTGACGTTTCCTCGGCTAAGGGCCTCGGGGGCGGGGCGAAGATTTATTTCAAGCGCGACGAGCTCAATCATACCGGCAGCCACAAGATCAACAATTGCCTTGGGCAAATCCTCTTGGCGCGCCGCATGGGCAAGAAGCGCATCATCGCCGAGACGGGCGCCGGGCAGCACGGCGTCGCCTCGGCCACCGTTGCGGCGCGGTTCGGCTATCCCTGCCATGTCTATATGGGCGCGACCGACGTGGAGCGGCAGGCGCCGAATGTGTTCCGGATGAAATTGCTCGGCGCGCAAATCACGCCGGTCACCGCCGGGCACGGCACGCTCAAAGACGCGATGAACGAGGCTTTGCGCGATTGGGTCACCAATGTCGAAGACACCTATTACATGATCGGCACGGCGGCGGGTCCGCACCCGTATCCGGAAATGGTGCGCGACTTCCAGTCGGTGATCGGCCGCGAGGCCAAGGAGCAGATCCTCAAAGCCGAAGGCCGCCTGCCGGACATGCTGGTCGCCGCCGTCGGCGGCGGCTCAAACGCCATCGGGCTGTTTCATCCGTTCCTTGACGACAAGGACGTGCGGATCGTCGGCGTGGAGGCCGGCGGCCAGGGCGTGGCAGGCGGCGAGCACAGCGCCTCGCTCACCCCCGGCTCCCCCGGCGTGCTGCACGGCAACCGCACGTATCTTTTGCAGGACGGCGACGGCCAGATCAAAGAGGGCCATTCCATCTCCGCCGGCCTCGACTATCCCGGCATCGGCCCGGAGCATTCCTGGCTCAAAGACACCGGCCGCTGCGACTATGTGCCTATTATGGACACGGAAGCGCTGGAGGCGTTCCAGCTGCTCACCCGCCTCGAAGGCATCATCCCGGCGCTGGAACCCGCCCACGCGCTGGCCGAAGTCATCAAACGCGCGCCTGATATGAGCAAGGACCAGATCATCGTGATGAATCTGTGCGGGCGGGGGGACAAGGATATTTTCACAGTGGGGAAGATATTGGGGATGGGGCTTTGAGGCCATGGTGATGCCACATATCGGCTTCCCGGCGGGACAATCTGTTGAGAAAGAAGGCGTTGTGGTGACGCTGACCTATTTCAACAGGCATAAGGAAAAACAAAGGCCCGACGGAACCGCAACGTTCATGATCGTCAACTTGAGCGATGACGTTCAAACCGTAATTATCTCGCTGACCATGACTTATGGAACCGACTCTTACAATGACGGTTTCAGGTTCAAGGAAGCTGTTTCGCCTCGATCAGCGGTGTGGCGGAGTTTTCAAAACGAGAAAATCAAGGCGGCTACGTATGCGATGTTTATTGTCACATCGGATTCTGAAGAGCTTGAGGTAAAACGCCGCTTTCAACATTCAAAATTCAGGTCAGACGCGCTGCTCAATTTAGTGGGGGACGCGTAAGTGAAGAGCCGCCTTCATTGAATTTGGCGATAAGGGGCGCGTCGTATGCCCCTTTCGATAGGCTAACTGAAAGCTTCAGCTGAACAAGGATTTCATTGCGCTTGCAGTTCAATGTGTTACAGTGCAACGCATTGAAAGCCGGAGTTACTTTTATGACATCTGCCACCTTCTCCATGCGCATGGATGCCGACATAAAGCGTCGTCTGGAGAAAAGAGCAGCCCACATGGATCGTTCTGCTGCTTGGGTCGCCCAGCATGCCATTCAGGATTACCTAGCGCGGGAAGATGCGCTGATTGCATCGGTCAAGGACATTCTTGAAAACGATGACGGGCGTCGCATTTCAGGCGAGGCTGTGATGGCATGGATGGAACGATGGGCCGATGGCCATGACGACCCGTTTCCTGAAGCCGATATTTTCTTGACACCAGAACAGATCAAAGAATCCGTATGAAGCTCACGTACCGACCGCAAGCGGAGCTCGATTTGCGGTGGTTCTCTCATTATTACCACAGGCATTTTCCCGAAGGTCGCAAGCGGGCAAACCAACATCTGCGTGCAGCAATCGCACTATTGCTGGAGAACCCGTTTCTCGGCCCCCAGTTGGACGGCGCGGCAGCGCGAAGACACCCGATCCGGCGAACGCCTTTCGTTCTCGTCTACACGGTTGTGGGTGACACGGTCGACATCATTCGTGTATGGGACGCCAGAGCCGATCCCGCCCGACTGAATGAGCAATAGTCTTTCATGACCACCCGCATCGACACCAAATTCGCCGCGCTCCGCGCCGAGAACCGCCCCGGCCTCGTCACCTATTTCATGGGCGGCGATCCGGATTATGACACTTCGCTCGCCATCATGAAGTCGCTGCCAAAAGCGGGGGCGGACATTATCGAGCTCGGCATGCCCTTTTCCGACCCGATGGCGGACGGGCCGGCGATCCAGGCGGCGGGGCTGCGGGCGCTGAAGGGCGGGCAAACGCTGGTCAAGACTTTGCAGATGGCGGCGGATTTCCGCCATAGTGATGACACGACACCGATAGTCATGATGGGCTATTACAATCCGATCTATATTTACGGCGTCGAGCGGTTTCTCGTGGATGCCAAGGCGTCCGGCGTGGATGGGTTAATCGTCGTCGATCTGCCGCCGGAGATGGATGAGGAGCTGTGCATCCCGGCGCTGAAAGCGGGACTTAATTTCATCCGCCTTGCAACGCCCACCACCGACGACAAGCGCCTGCCTGCGGTTTTGGAAAACACATCCGGCTTTGTCTATTATGTCTCGATGACCGGCATCACCGGCTCGGCGCTGACCGACACATCGAAAGTGGCGCAGGCGGTGCAGCGCATCAAAGGCCATACCAGCCTTCCCATCGCCGTCGGCTTCGGCGTCAAGACGGCGGAGCAGGCGAAGATCATTGGGCAATCAGCCGATGCGGTGGTGGTCGGCTCGGCGATTGTGCAGCAAATCGCCAACACCCTTTCCAAGGACGGCAACGCTGGTCTTGAGACGGCGGACAGCGTCGCCACTTTGGTGCGCGGCCTGTCGGCGGGCGTGCGCCAGTCACGCGCCAGCGTTTGAAGAAGTCAGCCTCTTCCAGTGAAGCAGGCAATAGCCGAACCAGACGATAAAGACAGCGTCCAGAAAAGCGGTCGCCCAATACGTGCCGGTTCTTGGGAACGTTTCCATGAGATCAACGACTGGGCCAATCAAATGCAGGAAAAAATTGCCGGCCACCAAGGGCTTCAGCGCGGGTGACACGGGGCCGCGCGCCGCAGTGAAATTCATCAAGGCGAAGGCCAGCTGCGACACGCCAAGGACGCGGCCAAGCAGCCTGCTTGTGATATCGCCGGAGCCGAGCTGGAAAGACTGGATGCCAAAATCAACAAAAAACACAAACATCGTGCCGAAGGCCAGCGACATGATCCCGGCTGCGATCAATGCATAGCGTATCATTTGAACCCTCCAAGCCGTGCCTGCCCGGGCAAGTCAGGCAGAGAGCAATATAATTAGCACAAAGCGCAGACGCTGGAAATCAGCGGCCCGCCACCGCAAAAACCCTTGCGCGGCTGCGGGGGAAACGCCAAATAGCAGACAAATGAAAGGTCCGATGCGATGAACTGGATCACCTCCTACGTCCGCCCGAAGATCAATTCGATGCTGGGCCGCCGCGAAATGCCGGAAAATCTCTGGATCAAATGTCCCGAGACCGGCGAGATGGTGTTTCACACCGATCTGCAGAAGAACATGAATGTTATCCCGGCGTCCGGCTTTCACATGAAAATCGGCGCGAAGGAGCGGCTGGCCGGATTTCTGGACGGCGGCAAATATGCGGTTCTCGACAATCCGAAAGTGGCGGCGGACCCGCTGAAATTCCGCGACGAGAAGAAATACACCGACCGGCTGCGCGACGCCAAGGCGAAGACGGGGCTTGACGATTCGATCATCAACGCCACCGGCACGCTGCACGGCATGCCGATCCTCGCCATGGTGCAGGATTTCGCTTTCATGGGCGGCTCGCTCGGCATGGCGGCGGGCGATGCGATTATCAAGGGGTTTGAGACCGCCGTGCGCGAAAAGCGGCCGCTGGTCCTGTTTGTGGCTTCCGGCGGGGCGCGCATGCAGGAAGGCATCATGTCGCTGATGCAGCTGCCGCGCACGACGGTGGCCGTGGACATGCTGAAAGAGGCGGGGCTGCCTTTCATCGTTGCGCTCACCAACCCGACAACCGGCGGCGTCACGGCGTCCTATGCCATGCTCGGCGACATCCACATCGCTGAACCCGGCGCGCTGATCGGCTTTGCCGGGCAGCGGGTGATTGAGCAGACGATCCGCGAAAAGCTGCCGGAGGGCTTCCAGCGCTCGGAATATCTGATGGCGCATGGCATGGTGGACATGGTGGTGTCGCGGCTCGAGATGCGCACGGTCATTTCCCGGCTCCTGCATATGATGATGAACAAGGCCGAGCCTGAGGCTAATTTGCCTGTTGCCGCGTAAGACTAAACTTTGAAAACAGCCGAAGAGGAAATCGACGCCCTGATGCTCTTGCATCCGAAGGGCTTTGACCTGTCGCTGGAACGGGTGACGCGGCTGCTGCATGTTCTCGGCGATCCACACCTAAAGCTGCCGCCGGTCATCCATGTCGCCGGTACCAATGGCAAAGGCTCAGCCACCGCCTTTTGCCGCGCCATTCTGGAAGCGGCCGGACTGTCAGTTCATGTTCACACCTCGCCGCATCTGGTCCGCTGGCACGAGCGCTACCGGATGGGCGGCGGCAAGCTTGTTGACGACGAAGTGTTTGCCGAGGAGCTGCGCCGTGTCGCCAAAGCCAATAACGGCCAGACAATCACCGTCTTTGAAATCCTGACCGCCGTGGGGTTCCTGCTGTTTTCAGAGCATCCCGCCGATGCGGTCATTATGGAAGTCGGCCTCGGCGGGCGGTTTGACGCGACCAATGTCATTCCAAATCCCGCCGTCTCACTAATTATGCCAGTGTCGATGGACCACGAGGCCTATCTCGGCGACACAGTGGAAAAGATCGCGTTTGAGAAGGCAGGAATTATCAAGCGCCGCTGCCCCGTCGTCATCGGCCAGCAGCCGTTTGCCGGGGCGAAGGACACGCTGACAGCGCTGGCGGAAAAGGCGGGCGGGCCGCTTGCCGTCTATGGTCAGGAATTCCTCGCCTTTGAGGAACATGGCCGCATGGTCTTTCAGGACGAGGACGGGCTGCTTGATCTTCCAAAGCCATCTCTGATTGGCCGCCATCAGATCGCCAATGCGGCGGCGGCGGTCAAAGCGGTGCGGATGGCCGGATTCAGCGTTTCTGACGAAGCGGTTGAGCGTGGCATTCTGAGCGCGGCATGGCCTGCGCGGATGCAGCGGATCGCCTTCGGAAAACTCGTCTGCCTCGCGCCAAAGGGTTCGGAAATCTGGCTCGACGGCGGGCACAATCCCGGCGCGGGCCTCGTCATTGCCGAAGCGCTGGCGGAGCGGGATGAAGTTGCGGAAAAACCGCTTTTCATGATCGCCGGAATGCTCAACACCAAGGATTGCGCCGGTTACTTCAAAGCGTTTGAGGGCTTGGTGAAACACGTTTATTGCGTTCCCGTCGCAGAAAGCGACGCCGGTCTTGCCCCGGAGAAGCTAGCGCTTGCGGCGCAGGAGGCCGGGCTTTCCGCCGAGCCGGTGGCAAGCCCCGCCAACGCGCTGTCGCTTCTCAGAGACAATTTCGACCCGGATGAAACGCCGCCGCGCATTCTGATCGGCGGCTCGCTCTATCTGGCGGGCGAGATTCTCAAGGACAACGGAACTCCGCCAAGTTAGGAATTGTGATATATTTATGATATATCATGTCGAGGAAGTGTGTTTCTCCGGAAAACAAAAAGCCCGGCGCAAGGCCGGGCATTTCGTCGAATACAGCAATGATTTCAAGCGGCTGCGGAGGTCTTGATCCAGTCGTTCAGCCGGCTCTTCGGCGCGGCGCCGACAAGGTTGGAAGCAATGGCGCCGCCCTTAAACATGAGCAGTGTCGGGATCGAGCGGACGCCGAACTGCGCGCCGAGCTCGGGATTCTCGTCAATGTTCAGCTTAACGATTTTGACCTTGCCCGCCATTTCGCCGGCAATCTCTTCCAACGAGGGCCCAATCATTTTGCACGGGCCGCACCATTCGGCCCAGAAATCCACCACGACCGGAACGCTGGAGTCCAGCACTTCGGATTTGAAATTCGCATTGTCCACTTTCACGGTCGCCATGTTTCAGCCTTTCAGAATTATCCTCGGCGCTCACGTGGGGAGACTCACTTCGCCGTTCAAGCCTTGGTCTGTCACGAATCAGTGAGGGCTTCAAGCGCCGCGTCCAGCATGGGGGCGGGAAGTGAATGAAGCGTTGCCGAGGCAGTGAACAGCAGCGCGGCTTCAACCGCGCGGCCGGGATAGAGCTTCTGCACAAGCGCCCGGTACAGCGTCATCTGCGTCACATAGGCGGGCGGTATGGCGGACGGATGGCTGCCTGTCTTGTAGTCGATGAGCAGCACTTTTTCCGGACCAACCGCGATCCGGTCGATCTTGCCGCTGATGATCCGCTCCTGCCCTTTGATCTTCAGCATGCCCATGAGCGAGACTTCGGCGCGTGAGCCTGCGGCGAAGACCGGGGTGAAATCCAGATTGTCCAAGACAGCAAAAACGCTGGCTGCAATCGTTTCGCGGTCATGTCCAGATAAGTCGCCGGCGGCGCGCGACAGGTAGCGCTCCGCGGCTGCGCGGCGTTCCGTCTCCGGAATTCCGGGAAGGACCTCGAGCAGTTTGTGGGTGACAAGCCCGCGCTGAATGGCGGCGTTCACGTCCTTTGCGTCCGCGTCAAACACCGGTGAGCCGATGCCGGGCTCCGCCTCCGGCTCGATCATCAGGGCGGCGCTGGAGGGAGAGAGCGGTCGGGGAACCAGGCTGACGGGCGGCAGGGGCCGGTTGAAAAAGGGCGGCAGCGGCGCAAAGTCCAGCGCCGCGTCGTCCGGATCCTGCGCTGGCGCGGCGGACTGGCCTTCCAGCTGGTAAACTTGGATTTCCGCGTCTAGGTGCGGCTGCCATTCCGGCTTGATCTGATCCGGGCTGGCCAATAACCCCGTCGAAACCATGCGCAGCCAGGTGTCTTGCCTGTTGATGGTTTTTGAATTGGCAAAGCCGCAGACAATCAGCCGGTCTTCGGCCCGCGTCATGCCGACATAGAGCAGGCGGCGGAACTCCTCCTCGCCGCGGCTCTTCAATTCAGCCCGGTGCGCGGCGGTTTTGGACGTGTGAAACTCTTTCAGCGGCTCCCATACGAACAGTGGCGGCTCGGCGGAAAGGTCGAGAAGCCTTGGCAGCGGATTATTCTGAGGGGGCGGATCGACGAGGAAGACGATTGGCGATTCCTGGCCCTTGGCGGCGTGCGCGGTCATGATGCGCACCTCATTGCGCGCCGAGTCCATCTCGCGCTTCACTTCGGGCGCTGCTTCTTCAAGCGTCTCGACAAAGTCCTGCAGACCGCCCAGCCCGGCCTTTTCCGATTCGGCGGCATAGTTCAGGAATTCATCGATGATTTCCCCGGCTTCAACGCCCAGCCGCTGCATCAGCCGCGCGCGCACTCTGTCGCGCGCCAGGATGCGGGCGAAAAAGTCGAACACCGCGCTTTCAGACGCCTCCTGCCGCCAGCGCTCAAGCGTAGCGAAAGCATCGGCGGTTTTCTGGTCATTGCCGGCCTTATCCCGCATCTTGCCATAAAGGCTCTCGCCCGGTTCGCGGTAAGCCGCCAAATTCAGCAGTTCCTCGTCGCTGAAGGCGAATAGCGGGCTGCGCAGCAGCGCGGCCAGCGACAGATCATCCTCGGTCAGGAGGCAGACGCGGGCAAGGGCGAGCAGATCCTTGACCGCGATATGATCCGTCAGCGTCAGCCGGTCCGCGCCGGAAGCTGCAATGTTCCGGTTCTTCAGCTCCCGCGACAGGGCGTTCACAAACGGGCCGCGCTTCCTCACCAGAACCATGATATCGCGCGGCGTGATTTTCCCGCCGGAGGCTTGATTGACCGCGCCGCTTTTCAGCCAGTGCGCGATGGTCTTGGCGATGGCTGCGGCGAGCCGCGCCGGGGGCGCCGCCTCATGGCGCTGGCCTTGGGTCCAGTCGTCAGGAATACCTTCCTTCGCGGGTGGAATGACGCATGGCCAGATCTCCACCCGGCCCGGGCCGTGAATGCGGATCGGCTGGTGTTTCTGATAATCGCCGCCCGCCACCAAACCGCGCTGGTTTTCCGGCACGGCAAAAACCTGATCGACCGCGGCAAGCACATCCGCCGTGGAGCGGAACGAGAGATTGAGGCTCGCCGGTTCAAACCGCTTGTCCGCCGCGCGGGCCTTCGCCTTGGTCTGGCGGCCGGTTTCAGCGAATATTTCCGGCCTCGCGCCCTGAAACGAATAGATCGACTGTTTTTCATCGCCCACTGCAAAAAGTGTGCGTGTCTGCCCGCGCGCGGTCTCGCCGACAAAAAATTCCTCTGAAAGGGCGTTGATAACCTTCCATTGTGACGGGCTGGTGTCCTGCGCCTCATCGACCAGAATGTGGCTGATGCCCTGATCGAGCTTGTACTGCACCCAGGCGCTGGCGCCGGACTGGGTCAGGAGCTTAACCGTCCGCTCGATAATGTCGTCATAATCCAAGAGCGCCCGCCGCGCCTTGCGCGCGGCATATTCAGACAATGCAGCTTCGGCGAGCGTCGAACCCAAAACCGAGAAGCGCGCGGTTTTCAGGCGGACGAGATGGTCGGCAATTTCCGACATTTCTTCGCCGAATGCGTCCAGTGTCGCAGAAAGGTCCGGAATGAATGCCGAAAGGGCTCTCGCCACATTGTCCTTGTTCCTGACGCCGCCTTCATTTTTCACTGCGTCTTTCAAAGCTTGGTGCCTCAGAGCCGCATCCGGCGCGCTCAGCGCATTTTCCATGCATTGAACAAATGCGAGCGTCTGAGCTTTGGAAGCAATATCCGGTTTCAGTGCCACTATGTCCTGCAGCGCGGCGACCGGAAGCGAAATGAGCGGCCAAGACCTCGAAATAATGTCCGCTTCGCTCTCCGTTGGATCGCAGCCGAGAAAATCATACAGTCTTGCATGTCCCGCCCCGCCCTGCGCGACAGACGTGCAAAACGCCGCCAGGGCAGGGCGGTCGCGCGATTTCAGCACATCCTCGAGCAGATCGGTCAGCGCTTTTTCGCCCAGCGCGCCGACAATCTGGCGCACGGACTGCGAAATCGCATCGGCCCCGGGCATTCCAGCCCTTTGCAGCACGGCACGGCGCGCGTCCTTGATGATCTGCGCCAACAGCGCGTCGTCAATCAGATCGAACCGGCCTGCGATATTGGCTTCGAGCGGGAAGCGCCCGAGAACCATCTGGCAGAAGGCATGGATGGTCTGAATCTTCAGCCCGCCCGGCGTTTCCAGCGCCCGCGCGAACAGGCGGCGGGCCTTAATCAGTTTGGCGGCTTCAGGCGCGCCGCCGTCCAGTTTCGAAATGGCCTCGGCAAGTTGGGCGTCGCTGAGGCTGGTCCATTCGGCCAAACGCTGGAATACGCGGTTCTCCATCACCGACGCCGCCGCCTTGGTATAGGTGAGGCAGACAATGGTGGAAGGTTCGACGCCTTCGAGCAAAAGCCGGATAACGCGCTCGGACAGGACGTGGGTCTTGCCGGAACCGGCGTTGGCGGACACCCAGACTGAGGCCAGCGGGTCCGTCGCCTTGCGGGTCTGTGCAACGGTCTCAGCCGGAATTTCCTTGATCGGGCGGTTACTCATCGGCAGGCGCCTCGCTGTCGTCCGAGCCGGCCGACCATTCGAGCAGGCGTGACAGATGGTCATAGTCGCCATCCCGCTTCGGCGGCAGGACGTGCGACGCATATGCCGCCTGTGGAAGCGCGAATTTTCCGATGAGCCGAGTCAACTCGCGCCAGCTTTTTTCGGCCAGATCATCAGCTGCAACGCCGTTCTTGGCATGGACCAGAGACTCCAGGTCCAGCTCTCCCTTTGACTTCAGCCGGTAATAAGCAAGATCATTCACGCTGGAAGGCGGCACGCCTTTGAATGCGCCTTGCCCCGCCAACGCCGCTTCCAAGGCGAGCTGCGGATCGATGAGCGCGCGGGCCTGCGCCACGCTAGGAGTTGTTCCCGTCTTGTAGTCAATAATGTCCAAAGTGCCGTCCAGCCGCTCATCAATTCGGTCAGCGCGACCTGACAGCGTGACCATACTGTATGGAACTGCCGTTTTCACAGCGCTGATTTCGGTATGGCTCACCTTGATGTCGTCGCCGCGCAGACGCTCTAAATCCACAATGCGGTCAACCAATTCGTCAAAGCGCGGCTGCCACAGCGCCAACACTTCGGAAGGATACTGCTGCTCGGTGAAGGCATCCAAGGCGATCCTGCGCAGGAGAGCCGCGGTCTTCTGCGCCTCGGCAAGGTTCGGCTTTTTCGCAATGAACCGCGCCATGATCTCGTGGAACAGCGTGCCGCGCTCGCGCTCATCCGCCTCGCGGATCAACGTGTCCAGCGGCAAAAGCTTCAGGATGCGCTTGGCATAAATGGCATAGGGGTCGCTGCGCAGCGTTGCGATCTCGGTGATGGAGAAATGCCTCGGCCGCAGCGCCAGCGGCGGGCTGGGCTCGGGCCGCTTTTCAAGATCGATATTTGGCAGCGAGTCGATATCATGCGCCCATTGCAGATATTGCGCGCCGCGCCTTGTCATGGCGCTGGTCTGCGTCTCGCCCGCATAGGCGGTCAGCCGCTGCAGCCAGCGCGAGGCCACCGTGGGCGCGCCTTCCATGCGGGCGGAGCGGGTGAGGATGATTTTTTGGGCACCGAGTCCCATCTGAAAATCATGCGCCGCCTGTCCGGTGCGCCGTTCGGACGGTTCAAGGTTCAGGCTGTTTTTCATACCGCGCGACAGGAACGGATCATGGGGCAGCCGCGCCGGCCAGACGGTTTCATTCAACCCGCCCAGCACCAGCGTGTCCACTTCCTGCAGGCGCGCCTCAAGCGCGCCCCAGATGAAGACATTCGGGTCGGACCCCGCTTTCGGCTTGACCATCTTGCCAGAAATCAGCGCAGCATGGATGGACGGCCAGTCAGCGGCCTCGAAGTCAAATCCCGCCTCGACCGTGACCAGCCGGCGCAGATGCGCGGCGAATTCCTCGCCGCTGTCGCCGTCATAGAGGTTTGTCAGGCTGCCGTCCGCCGCGCGGCCAATCGCTTCAAAGGCGGTTACAGAAGCGGACACGGCTTGTGAAACGGAAAGCCTGGCCTCGCCCTGCGCCAGCTCTGCCAGAGGCAGAAGCGCCTCGCACAAGGCTGCGGCGAGACCGCGCGCGCCTTCGAGATGTTCATCCCGCACCCTTTTGTCCCAGGAAGGCCGCCGTTCGGCGCTCTCCGCCTCGCGCAGCGACTTTTCAAACCGCTCCGGCAGGCTCAATGCGCTGACGCTTCCTATGACGCCGCGCAGCGCAACAAGCTCCAGCGTGCGCGCCGCCAGCTTCACTTCAGACTTCTCGCGTGAAAAAAGCGCCAAGGGGTGTTTCAGCACGGACAGAATGGCGACCGGGTCACCCGGCTCGAACACGCATTGCAAAATGGACGCGAACAGGGAAGCCTGCGCAGAATTGCCGAGCGGCGCGCCGCCGGAATCGTCCGCCTTGATGCCAAAGCGCAGCAGCTCAGCGCAGACCCTCCGCGCGAGGTCGCGGTTCACCGTCACAAGCGCAGCGGTCTTTTCGCGCTTTTCGTCTATGGCCGCGCGCAGCGCCATGGCGATCGCCAGCGCCTCCTCACGCTCGCCCGGCGCTTCGATAAGGCTCACTCCGTCCAGCGCCGCCGCCATGTCCGCAGCGGACATCGACGCTTGGCTCAGCGCCCAATTCTCGGTGCTTTCCGCCGGAAGCAGCGCATCGGAGACAATTTTTTCACGCGTCCGCAGCGGCGCGCTGACGGTTCCAAGCTGAATGACATCGGCGCGTGGCAGACCAAAGCGGGTCAGCAGCTTTTTCAATCCATATTGCGGATGGCTGAAGCTGGTCGGCGATTTTTCCGTTTCGCCGATCAGGTTCCAAGCGTCTTCGTCCATATCCCGGTCAAGGCCGGGAAGAATGACTGCGCCGTTCGGCAGCTTGGCAATGACTGAAAGGAGCTCCGCCGTCGCCGGGATCGAGCCGGTGGAACCGGCGGCGATCACGGGCCCTGGTGGCGGGGCGGCGGCGAGGCGCGTGGCTTCGGCGCGGATAGCAGCGTTACGATACTGTACTTGATCGGAGAGATTCCGCTCCTCCAGAAAGGCAGGAAAAGCCGCGCCCGCGATTTCCAGAAACTTGCGCGTCAGCTGCCACCAGGCGGACAGGCCTTCGGCGTCAACATTCTCCAAACTGTCCCAAGAAACGCCTTCGCGCGCCAGTTCGTCCATGACATGCGCCAGGTCTTTGGCGAGCCAGACAGCGTCCGAGGCGGTGCGGGGAACGGCGATGGGCTCGTCCGCTATCATCGAAGCCGCGTCCGCCGCCATGCCGCCCGTCCAGGCGCGGGTCAGCCGGGCAAGGGTGAGCAGCCGTTCGTCCGGCGCAATCGGCTGGGTCAGCGACAGCGCATCGGGTCCTTCGAGGAAAAAGCCGGCATCCTCGTCAAAATCGCCCAAGGGTCTGATGACGGGGAGAATTGCCGACGATGTTCCGCTGGTTTGCGCAAACTCCGCCCTGAGCGCCCGGGCGGCGCGGCGGGTCGGCACAAAGATGGTCGTGGAGGCCAGCGCCAGCGGGTCGGCGGGGTCTGGGGCCGGGAAACCGAGCAGTCCGCCGCGCACGGCGCGGACAAGGGTTTTCAGAAAAGGCGCGCCGGGCGCAATGGCATAGACATTGGCGGCGCGCGCTGTCATGCCGCCGGCTTGCGCTGCCTCACCACCGCTTCCGCAGCCGGGATCGATTCCGGCGTGCCGACGGTCAGCCACTGGCCCTGCATCGGCATGCCGAACAGCCGCCCCTGCGCGATGGCTTCGTTGAACTGGCGGTTCAGCGAATGCGGCTCGGCGACGGCCCCTTTGAAAATGCGCGGGTGAATCACCGCCGCGCCGGCGTAGACAAAAGGCACAGTCTCGTCCGGCTGCGGCCGCCGCAGCCTGTTGTTCACATCCATGGAAAAGTCCCCCTTGCCCTCATAGCCGGTGGCCTGCCCAGGCGTTACCAGCATGAGTAGCATATCCATGGAGTCTGAATTAAACATTTCCGCCAGTTGCAAAAGGTTGGCCTTTTCGCCCTCCAGCCAGAATGTGTCGGAGTTTATGAGAAAGAACGGGTTTTCGCCCAACAGCGGCAGCGCCTTGATAATGCCGCCGCCCGATTCCAGCAGCGTGTCGCGCTCGTCGGAAAAGACGATATGCGGGCGCAGGCGGTCCGCAAGATGCGCTTCGACCTGATCCGCCAGATAGTGGACATTGACCACCGCCCTTTTGACGCCAGCCTGTTCGAGACTGTCCAATCCCCAGTCGATCATCGGCTTGCCGCCGATTTTCACCAAGGGTTTGGGCAGCGTGTCGGTGACCGGCCGCAGCCGTTTGCCAAGGCCGGCGGCCAGCACCATGGCAGTGGAAATTGCAGGTTTCAAATCATATGCTTCCGAATCTCAGGTCAAGTCAAAGCTAGAGTAAAAATCCGCGAGATTTGCAAGGGCCGGATGTTTGATGGCGCGGCGGACATAGTCTTCGATGCGCGGCAGGTGCTTCAGATAGTCAGGTTTGCCGTCCCTTTGGTCGAGCCGGATGAAAATGCCGAGGATTTTCGTCGCCCTCTGCAATGCGGTGATGGCATAGGACAGCCGGAAAGACGCCTCGTCAAATCCGCCTGCCGCTGCGCGCGCGCTTACATATGCGCCGACGATTTCGGCCTCAAGCTCAGATGATATCGACACGCGGGCATCCTGCGCCAAGGAGGATACATCGTAGGAAAGCGGGCCAAACAGCGCGTCTTGGATATCCACCAGCCCGAGGCGCTGCACGCCTTCCCTGTCTTCCCGCCAGATGATGTTCGGTGAGTGATAGTCGCGCAGGATCATGCCGGCTTCCGCGTCCGCCAGCCGGGAAATGAGATCGTCCCAAAGGATCTCAAACCGGCTTGCTTCAGCCTCGGACGCAGCGCGGCCCAATTTCTTCGGCACATACCAGTCCAGCATCAGCCGGGCCTCGATCTTCAGCGCATCGCGGTCATAGGGCGGCAACCTGTAGATTTCGCCGCCTTCGAGCGGCAAGTCGCGCCCGATCTTCACCAGATGAAGCTCCGCCAGAAGCTCCGCAGCGGCACAGTAGCGGGCCGAAACAGGTTTGCCATTGGCGTCAGTAATTTTGCCCTGTCCGAGATTTTCCATCAAAAGCAGGCCGTCGCCCCGGTCCTGCGCCACGATTTGCGGCGCGGCAAACCCATGCGCCCGCAGCGCCTCCGCCACAGCGACGAACGGCGTCACCGTCCAGGTGATGCGCGCGGTCTGCCTGTAGGAGCGGCCGTTGACCACGGGCGACAGGTCGGGCTTTTCCGGATGGTCCATCAGCACCAGCGCAGCAGTTTCCCCGTCCTTTACCAGCTCAAAGGCCCGGGTGGAGGCGTCGCCCTGAAACCAGCGGCGGCTGGCATTGCCAAGGCTGTGCTTTTCAAGAAAGGAGCGAATCGAAACTGATCTGCCGATGCGCGCCATTGCCTCGTCTGGACCTGAAACAACGGCAGTTCGGCCCAGCCCCCGCTCGGTCAATTGGAGGCGGACCGCCGTTTCGAGCAAAAGCCCGCCGGCCCGCTCCGGCCATTCGATGAGGCAGATGCCGGTATCCATGGCGTCGCCAAGGCCGAGTTCGCGCGCCTCATCCGGGTGCGCGAGCCGGTAGAAATCAAAATGTGTTATGGGAATGCGCAGTTTGTATTCCTGCGCCAGCGTGAATGTCGGGCTTGGAACTTCCAGTCCCGCATCGTCCGCCATGGCGCGGATCAGGGCGCGGGCGAGAGTGGATTTGCCGGCGCCAATGTCGCCGGACAGGGCCAGAACATCGCCCTTTTTCAGCGCGCGCGCCAAATCCTCGCCAAGGCGCTCCGTCGCCTGCGCGTCTTTCAGCTCAATCGTGACTGCCAAGCAAGCTACTCCGCCGCCACAACGTAGAGGGTCGGCGCGACCGGCAGGCGGCAGATGACTTTTGTGCCGCGCTCAGGCGCGGTGTCAATGGCAACGCTGCCGCCGTGAAGTTCGACGAAGCTTTTCACCAGCGCCAGTCCGAGGCCGCTGCCTCGCCGCCTTGGATTGGACGCGCCGCGCTCGAAGCGCTCAAACACCGAGTCGAGTATATCCGGCGCAATGCCGGGGCCTTGATCTGCAACGGAAAACTCCATTACGGAACCATCAAGCGTACATGATAGCGTAACGACACTGTTCTCTGGAGCGTGGTTTGCCGCATTGGACAAGAGGTTGATCAGGACCTGCCGCATCCGGTTCATATCGGCCCGGAACACGCTTGCCGACGGATCGATATCGATCTCGACCTTTATGTTGTTTTCGAGGAAACGGGTCCCAACGGCGCTTAAGGCGGCATCGGCGAGCTTGGCAACCCCCACATCTTCAAGATCCAGCTCCATCATCCCGGCGTCGATGCTGGCCAGATCAAGTATGTCGTTGACGATGGCGAGCAGCGTGGCCGATGACGTTGAAATATGGCTGACATAATCGCGCTGCTTCCCGGTCAGATCCCCGGTGGACGGCAGGTCCAGCAGTTCGGTGAAGCCGATAATGTTCGTCAGCGGCGAGCGCAGCTCGTAGGAGACGTGCTGGACAAACTCGTTCTTCAACTGGTCGGCTCGGCGCAGCGCGTCGTTGCGCTCGGTCAAGGCGCGCTCGACATTGGCGGAATCGGTGACGTCGACAAAGGTCAGCATGGTCTGGCCCTTGGGCAGGGGCACCTGGGCAAAGGCGAGAACCGCGCCGCTTAAAAGCTGGATATGCCCCGATTTCGACTGGCGGCTTTCATCAAATCCAGTCACCAGCTCAACAAAGCCCTTCCAGCGGCTGTCGTTGGCCTGCTCGTCACAGAAGGTCTTAACAGCTGAAATGTGTGCTCCTTCAGCCGTCAACTCGTCCGGCAGAGCCCAGAGCGCGGCGAAGGCCGGGTTGGAGAGCCGGACCTTGCCGTCCGGCCCAAACACCACAACGCCTTCGGCTAGGTGATCGAGCGTTTCGCCCTGCACCTTGACCATCGTGTTGTAGCGGCTCTCCATGTCGAACTTTTCGGTGAGATTCTCAAATACCCAGATCGCGCCTCCCTTCGGCTGCGGATTGGCGAGCACGCGCAGGGTCTTGCCGTCCGGCAGGTGCCACCAATGCTCGGCGGCGTCGGGCTGGCGGTAGATCGCAAGCATGGATTCGCGCCAGCGCCGCCATTCCGGCTGCTCCGGAAGCTTGCCGTCGCTGCGCAGCCGGTCAAGCAGGCCGCCTGTGTCCGGCGCGCTGTCGAGGAACGCGGCGTCAAGACCCCAGAGAGTCTGAAAGGCGTTGTTGTAGAAGCGCAGCTTCTGCGCTGTGTCAAACATGGCGACTGCCGTTGTCAGCTGATCCAGCGTGTCGGCATGGCTCTGCAGCGTGCGCTCATATTCCTCGCGGATGATTTCCTGATCGCTGATGTCGAGCGCGATGCCGCCGGAGCCTGCGGCGGTTGCAAGGTCCGTCACTTTGAAGACATGACGGTTGCCGCCCGCCACGGCGCTGAGCTGATCAGAGAAGATTCCATGCTTATCGCGCTGACTCAAGATTTGGGCGCGCGCCTGTTCGCCGAAAAGCTCAACGGAATCGGCGGCGCTGCCTGCCTCGGTCAACGAGCGGTAGGCGCGGTTGGCCCAGTTGACCGCGCCATCCAGCCCGCGCCGCCAGGCCGGCATGGGCAGGGCGTCAAACAGGGCACTCAATGTCAGATAGGCTGCATTCAGCTCGTCAAACTCGGTTTTCAGCCGCGCATGGGCCGATTGCAGCTCGCCGAGACTGACAAAGCGGACAAAGGCGGATGCGCCTGATGTGCGCCCCTGCACTTCGAGCGGCATGCCGGAATTGGTCTCAATGGCGATGTCGAACGGCACCGCCTTGTCGCGCAGCGCCGCGATGGAGCGGTCAAGCGCGGCGGCGGATAGGGGCAGGAGCCAGCGGCCGAATGCGAGAAACGAGGCGCGGTCCATCGGCGCGCCACTGGAAACCGGCAGATTGCCGACAATTTCCGGCTTTTCAGCCGCCCTGTCCCAGATTACGACGCGGTTGTCGCGACTCGCCAGCAATGCGTCGGCGCGCTGCAGCGACGCCGACAGGTCCGAGACGCGGGCGCGCAGGTTTTTGTTCTCGCTGGCGATCTTGCCGCGCTCGCGTATCAGCCAGACGGCGGAGAGCAGCGCCGCGCCCATTGCGCCGAGAAACATGGAGAATTGGATGACTTCGAGTGTGCCGAGATTGGACGGAAGCTGCAGATTGGCATACAATCCCTCCGCCGCAAGAGCTGGCGCTGGAGACAGCGCCGCCAAGGCAAAAACGCCTGTTCGCATCCGCTTAAAATGCCGCTCAATGATTCCGGATCTGTGGATGCGCCGCATGAATCGCCCGTCACTGGCCGGCGCAGCGCCGGACACATTTAAACTGATGATTACGCTCGAACTTTGTACCCCTGGCATGTCCTGTCCCTTGCCGCATGGATCAGACCGCCCTGTTGCCCACCCCATAGTCAGCCGGTCTTGCGCCGGATTTGAGTGAGCGAATCAGTGCAACATAGCCGCTCGGCGAATCGCCGTGAAGCCTTTGCCGCGCAAAAATAAACCTGCGGCCAAGTCAAGGCCGCAGGTTCAATATGTTGTGTGAAATTAGGCTTGTATCAGTATCTGTAGTGTTCCGACTTGAACGGCCCGGCTTCCGGAACGCCGATGTAGGCCGCCTGTTCGTTTGAAAGCGTGGTCAGCCTGACACCGAGCTTGCCAAGATGCAGGCGGGCGACTTTTTCGTCGAGGTGCTTGGGCAGGACGTAAACCTGGTTGGTGTACTTTTCGCCATGGGCAAACAGCTCAATCTGCGCCAGAACCTGATTCGAAAAGGAGGCCGACATCACAAAGCTCGGATGGCCCGTCGCGTTGCCGAGGTTCAAAAGACGCCCTTCCGACAGAAGAATCATCCGCTTGCCGCCCGGAAACTCGATCATGTCGACCTGCGGCTTCACATTGGTCCACTTGAAGTTCTTCAGCGCGGTAACCTGAATCTCATTGTCGAAATGGCCGATATTGCCGACAATCGCCATGTCCTTGAACATGCGCATATGCTCGAGCGTCACCACGTCCTTGTTGCCGGTCGTGGTGATGATGATGTCGGCGTGCGGCGCGGCTTCCTCAAGCGTCAGCACTTCAAACCCGTCCATGGCGGCCTGCAGCGCGCAGATCGGGTCAACTTCCGTGACCTTGACGCGCGCGCCCGCGCCCTGCAGCGAGGCGGCGGAGCCTTTGCCGACGTCGCCATAACCGCAGACTACCGCGACCTTGCCGGCCATCATCACGTCTGTGCCGCGGCGGATGCCGTCCACCAGCGATTCCTTGCAGCCATATTTGTTGTCGAACTTCGACTTGGTGACCGAATCGTTGACGTTGATCGCCGGGAACGGCAGCAGGCCCTTGGCATGCAGCTGATACAGGCGGTTGACGCCGGTCGTGGTCTCTTCGGTGACGCCCTTGATCGCATCGCGCTGCTTGGTGAAGAAGCCGGGCGTCGCCGCCATGCGCTTCTTGATCTGCGCGAACAGGATTTCCTCTTCTTCCGAAGACGGGTTGACCAGAATGTTCTCGCCGCCTTCCGCGCGCGCGCCGAGCAGAATGTACATGGTGGCGTCGCCGCCGTCGTCGAGGATCATGTTGGTCGGCTTGCCATCCGGCCACTGGAAAATCTTGTCGGTATAGTCCCAATATTCGGTGAGGCTCTCGCCTTTGACGGCGAAAACCGGCGTGCCGGTCACGGCGATGGCGGCGGCGGCATGGTCCTGCGTCGAGAAAATGTTGCACGAGGCCCAGCGCACATCCGCGCCGAGAACCTTCAGCGTCTCGATCAGCACAGCCGTCTGAATGGTCATGTGCAGCGAGCCGGTGATCCGCGCGCCCTTCAGCGGCTTGGTCGCACCGAATTCCTCGCGGCAGGCCATCAGGCCCGGCATTTCGGTTTCAGCGATATCCAGCTCTTTGCGGCCCCAGTCGGCCAGCTTGATGTCGGCGACGACGTAATCGTGTGTGTTTGTCATGGCATTCTCCGGAAATGTTCAGCGCCAGAGCAAGGGACTGCCTCTGGCGCGATTGCGGGGGTTCTACCAGCAAAGCCGGGTTTCGGCAATATGATATAAAGAAATCTTTATGCCTGCATGTGTTGCCCGCCCGCGTCTGACTCTCCCTCACCTGCCTTGCTGCGCAAGGCTGTCCTCTCCCCGCAGAGGAGAGGGGAAAGCGGCAGCGCTCTCTTCGCCTCTCCCCCCGGGGGTGAGGACTGTCTGGCGCAGCAAGACAGGTGAGGGAGAGTCTGAAACGGGGATTGAATCAGGTGTTTGAAAAAATAATATTGTTCAATATCAACGTCGTGATCGAAAAGCGCAACACATTTTATCCACTGGTCCGCGCCTTGCCCCAT